>JAWOHK010000179.1:0-23633 GCA_046485205.1 Chloroflexota bacterium
CCACAAACGGAGCACTCATAACCCCCAGATGTTCTTTGTTATTCGGGTTTGTCATCTTGTGGCAAGAATCACATTCTACGCCGTCCGCGTCTCCGGCTGCGAGGCGGGAGCCATCCGTTGGGGTCGACCGGCCGCCATACCAGCCACCGGGGCTGTGACAACGGATACACAAGTCGCCGGAGCCATCGAAATCTTGTTCCGCGATGGCCAGAGTTGCCCAGAAGATCGGGTCACGACCTGCATTGGCCATCATGCTGCCACGCCAGTTAAAAGCTGGTTCGACTGCCTCGTTGTACCCACCGTGGCAGTTATCACATCTGTTGGGTGATTCCAAATTACCCACCTGACCCGGTTGGGTACCTGGTTGCTGAATATCTGTAGGGACAACCTGAGCTGCCCAGACGCGTTGAATGAGTAATGCACTCATTAGGACGAACAATAGAAATAAACTTGTTTTACGCATTGGAACTCGTCCTTTTTTAAAGATTGGGATAAAGCTGGCAATGAACAAGCCCTTCACTGACCACCGAGAAAATTGGTTGGTATTCCCCATGAAGGTATGCTAATGCTTGTTATATTATGAGTGAAAGTGCAAGGGAATTGATACTGACATATGTCATCACAGTCCTATGACATATGTCATGCGTAACCGCAAAGATAAATGTGGGAAGAAACGGGGATATCAGTGATTTTGGTAGATCACTCGATTGTGCTGCTAAACCACAGCCGAGCCGGGCTAAACATTAATGATTTAACGAATCCGGCTTTTATCGCCAGTTCTCAATAATCTGTTTGATTGAACTCACAAATGCATCAGCCGATGCCCCATCGAGGATGCGGTGGTCAAACGTAAAACTGACATAAGCCAATGGCCGGATGGCGATAGCATCATCTACCACTTTGACCCGCTTCTCAATGGCGCCAATACCCAATATCCCACATTGGGGCTGGTTAATGATAGGCGTTGCGAAGAGACTGCCGGTTGTGCCGTGATTCGTGATGGAGAAGGTTCCCCCTCTGACCTCATCGGGGCGCAATTGCTTCCGGCGGGCCCGTTCGGCCAAGTCATTGATTGTTCGGGCCAGTCCTAGGAGATTCATCCCATCGGCGTTCTTGATAACCGGCACGATCAGCCCATCTTCGATGGCTGTGGCCATTCCGATATTTATGTCTTTTTTGATGTGCATGCCTTCGTCGGACCAACTGCTGTTGACCATTGGGTGAGCCTTTAGCGCCTGAACAACAGCCGCCACGATATAGGCGGTATAGGTTAGTCGAACTCCGTCACGTGCGAAGCTATCTTTGTTGGCTTTACGATGGGCGGCCACGATTGAAAAATCGATTTCAAACACGGTGGTCACATGAGGGCTGGTTTGCTTGCTGCGAACCATGTGTTCGGCTATTGACCGGCGAATAGTGGTATGAGGTACGACCTCGTATGATCCATCCGAAGAAGGGGTTGGCGGCGCCGCTTTTTGAGCCGCTTGTGGCCATTCCTGTGCGGGGGGTTGCGGCGGAGCAAGCGGTTTTTCGCCCGCTTCAGCGCTTTGTGTCTCCAGGTAGGCCAGGATGTCGTTCTTCGTAACGCGACCATCCCGGCCGGTACCTCGCACCTGGTTGAGGTCGATCTGGTGCTCGGCCGCCATTCGTCCGACGACTGGACTGATCCGGCCGGCATATGACCGGTATTCTGCCCCTTCAGGGCGCGTTACCGGAGAAGGGGTGGGCGTTGCCTCCGGTGAGGTTGCCTCCGGTGTGGAAGTTTTCTCCACATTCGGTTCGGTGGCCCTGTCGTTTAACTTGCCTGCCTCCACTTCGCCATTTTCCGGAACTTGCTCGCCAGGATCGCCGACATAGACTAAAACCGTCCCGACCGGCACTGTTTCGCCTTCCTGCACGCAGAGTTTCAGGATCGTGCCTTCAACCTCAGTGGTCGTCTCCGTAGTTACCTTATCGGTTTCAACTTCGGCTAAAGGAGCGTATCGCTTAACATGGTCGCCCTCTTTCACCAGCCAGCGTGACAGCGTTCCTTCGATTACGCCCTCACCCATTTCCGGTAATATCACTCGAGATGCCATGGTTCAGTTTTCCTTATTCGTTCCTAGGAAGTCAGGGTATCGTGCCGGGTCGACCTCGTTCATCAATTCATAAACGAGTCTGAATACGTCCTCGACATTAGGCTTGGAAAAATAAGCGCCGTCGGATCCGTAGGCCGGGCGATGGGCCTGAGCCGAGAGAGTACGGGGTTCAGAGTCCAGCCATTGAAAGCCACCCTGTTCTTCGATCACTTGTTGAAGCATGAAGGCGGTCGCGCCGCCGGGAACATCTTCGTCTAAAAAGATGATCCGGCTCGTCTTTTTGAGTGAATCGAGAACAATACGATGAAGATCAAAGGGCAGAAGCGTCTGAACGTCGACGACTTCAATTTCAATGCCGACCTGTTGCAAAGCCTCGGCCGCTTCCAGGGCGATTCTACAACACGCTCCATAGGTTACAATCGTAACATCATCTCCTTGGCGTAAAATATCAGGCTTGCCGAGCGGCACGGTTATTTCGCCGATATTGGCCGGTAGTTGTTCTTTGAAGCGGTAGCTATTCAGAACTTCGATGACCAGACCGGGATCATCTCCTTGAGCAAGGGTATTGTAAAACCCCGCTGCCTGGGTCATATTGCGCGGGACGCACACGATCATACCCCGCAACAGACCGAGAATAGCGGCCATCGGCGATCCGGCGTGCCAGATGCCCTCTAGTCGGTGGCCACGTGTGCTGACAATAACCGGCGCTTTTTGACCGCCGCGCGTTCGCCACAAGAGAGTGGCCAGATCGTCCGAGAGGGTTTGCAAGCCATAGAGCAAATAATCGAGGTACTGAATCTCGGCGATCGGTCGCAGGCCGCGTATCGCCAGCCCAATCGCCTGGCCGATTATGGTTGCCTCACGGATACCCGTATCGGCCACCCGCAGCTCCCCATACTTCTTCTGTAAGCCGACCCAGGTCTGGTTCACACCGCCCAATACACCAACATCCTCGCCGAAGGCTAAAAACCGCCCATCGCGCGCCAACAAGGCATCGAAAGCGGCGTTAAGAATCTTAGAGCCGGGGACAAAGGGGGAGTCAGACCGGTAGACGGGCTTCACTTCCGGAACACTTAAGGCTGATTCGGCCGATTGGCTGTAAAGGAAAGAGCCGTAACGTTGCCGATTTGCCTGCCTATAAGCTTCTTCCCAATCTATCAGTTGTTGAACAGGTGATCCTGGGGAGCGAGGGTCTTGTCGGGTAATAATTAACACTTCGCGAATGGCGGCGAAAATATCTCGGCGAAGAGGCGCTTCCCGATCGGCCAATCGCCGCCGGATGGCCTTAACCGCCTCGGCCTGGGATGAAGTTGCTTCGATGTGCTTTAGGATCTGGATGACCGCCTGCCGCTCGTCATAGATGGGCCGCGAAAAGGCTTGCCAGGCCTTCATACGAAAATTCTCGACAAGTTTTTCAGCGTTGCGGTCAATTTGATCGAGCTCACCGGGTGTGGCAATTCTCTGCGAGATAATCCACTCGCGCATCTTTAGAATACAATCAAATTCTTGTTCCCAAGCGAGGCGCTCGGCGGGCTTATAACGCTCGTGGCTGCCTGATGTGGAATGGCCCTGCGGCTGAGTCATCTCGATGACGTGGATGATCGAAGGAATATGGTCAGTTCGGGCGAGGTCGGTCGCGCGGGTATAGACTTCCAACAAGGCCGGATAGTCCCATCCTTTTACTGTAAAGAGCTCGAACCCGTCCCTTGATCCTTCATCGCGACGAAAACCGGATAATAAGGTTGACAGGTCTCCCTTGGTGATCTGGTGTTCGTTGGTGACCGAAATACCGTACTCATCATCCCAAATAGACAGAACGACCGGCGCCCGTAGCACGCCGATGGCATTAACTGATTCCCAGAAATGCCCTTCCGCACAAGCAGCGTTGCCGATGGTTCCGAATGCTACCTCATTACCGTTCTGCGAGAACCGGGTTAGATGCTTCAACTCATCCAGTTCCCGGTATAGGCGCGAAGCATAGCCCAGACCAACCAACCGGGGCATTTGGGCGGCCGTAGGGGATAGGTCGGCGGCTGTATTATAGAGTTGCGTCTGTATGCGCCACTCCCCCTTTTCGTCCAGCAAGCGGGTAGCGAAATGGCTGTTCATCTGCCGGCCGGCCGAATTGGGATCAGCTGTGACATCGGCGTGAGCATAGAGTTGGGCGAAGAATTGCTGGATAGTGGTGGCCCCCAAGGCGAAAAGAAACGTTTGATCGCGATAGTACCCGGTCCGAAAATCTCCTTTCCGAAATACTTTTGCCATCGCCAATTGAGCCAGCTCTTTGCCATCGCCGAATATACCGAACTTGGCCTTACCGCTCATCACTTCCCGGCGGCCGACCAGACTGGTCTGTCGACTTTGAACGGCCAGTGTGTAATCGCGCAGGATATCGTTTGTACTCAGTTCAATTTGGGATTTTGAGTGTTCTTGTTGTCTTTTTTCTCTTGTATCAAGCATTCTTGGCCTTTAAGTGCGTCTTGTTCGGAGCGTCCATCGCTAAGCCTGGACAGTTAGGGAATACACCTCGTCAGATTCCGGTTGAATAAGGAAATGGCAAGCATGTTCTCCGGCTCCGCTAACCTCCGATCAAGCTATCAGGAAATGTTGGGTACTCCTATCATATCACAAATCCCCGCTCTTCACTGCCTGATTTTTCGATTCACTCACTATCTAATCTAATGGTCGAACACTCAGGTTATCGAATTGAACCTGGACGCCTCCACCGCTCAGGGTTTGAACCAACAGGCCGACATCCCCTTCGCTGAAAGTATTGTCGGTGACACGACCAACTTCCTGTCCATTGACAAAGAAGATCATGTTACCCGCTTCGGCCCGGACGGTTAGTTTGTTGGTGACATTGCGGCCTTGCTGGACTGCAAAAGATTCGAACCAGTGATTGTTGATAATGGTCGTATCCTCCGCTCCGTCTGCGTAACGGCCGATCCACACATAACCGTCGGCCGAAATTTTGAATAGATAAAAATCACCCGCCTCCGGGCTGGCGCGGAAGAGGAGTCCAAAACCGTTGTCCAGCGGCCCATCGACGACTGTCGCCTCGACCTCGTAAATTCCGTCGCTAAAATTTCGACCGGCAGCCGCCCAACGACTGATATCATTTTCCAGTACCGTGAAATCATAGACTCCATCGGTTACCGAACCAACCGAATAGGCATCTTCGCCCGTACTCCAGGTACCGGGAGAGTCAAACGTCTCGATATAGGGCAGATCATCTTGGCCGCTGTTACAGGCGGAGATGATCAGGACCAAGGAAAAGGCCCATACTAATAAAGCCAACTGACGTATTGGTTTCTCTCCAACTCGTTTAACCATTTTTCCTCTTGTCGCTTGGCATAAACCATGCTTATGGTATACTACAGGATGCTGGGGCGCGTAGCTCAGTTGGTTAGAGCGCACGGTTCACATCCGTGAGGTCAGGGGTTCGAGTCCCTTCGCGCCCACCTTCCTCGTTCACTGTAAACCTCATATCACCCCTAACATCATCGACTATTTTTTATCCGGAGCATCCGGTGACCAGATTTCCCGATTCATGCCAACAGCGCGCGTAATTGGCAGTGCGACCATGATGCCGGAATTCGGATTGTTCAAATCTCCGATTATTTCCTCGGTTATCAAGAAAAGCTTGTCCACCATTTCCTCGCCGTTAACGACCGAAAAAAATACACGATGATGTTCCTCGCGTGCATGTAATAGATCGTAAATACTCGGCATGAGAGGGATGTCATCCCGATAGCCCTGCTTGTAGCGGACGCGACCCAATCCGGTACTCTCTATGATCGTAATTCCACCCACGCCGGCCGATGACCAGGCATCATAGATTTCTTCGGCTCTTTTAATATCATCCAGCACCATTAAGACCATGTGATACATGCCGATCCTCAATTTTGCAGATTAGTTATGCTTGAACGAATTTAGCCCTATCACCTAACCGAAAACTTATGCCGCTTGCGGAACCGGCCATTTGTAAACAGCCCGCAACATAATCGGCGTAACCAGAGTGGCAACGATGACCATAAATACGATTTCAGTAAATGTTTCTTGATTAATAAGTAATTGTCCTAAGGCTACTGCGGCTACGATAAGTCCCACCTCGCCGCGTGAGACCATTCCAATTCCCAGTCGTAAAGCATCCTTCCGGTCAAAACCGCCCCACAAGGCTCCAGCGCCACTCCCTACTATTTTGCTGACGATGGCAACGATGGTCAGTGTTATGGCTAAATACCAGGCCTGGCCGCTAATCGCCCGCAAGTTGGCGTGCAATCCAATGTTTACAAAGAATATAGGCACAAAAAAACTATAAGCCAGGGTGCTGATACCGGATTCGATTTCATTGCCAAGGCTGGTGCGAGCAAAGAATAGCCCGGCTAAGAACGCGCCGGTGATCGAGGCCATGCCGCCCAGGGACTCGGCCGACCAACCGTACACAAGAACGGTGACAACTGTAAAGGCAATCACACCTTCACTGATTGGCAAATTTCTAACAAGGGTTAATAAGCGCGGCAGGACGAATAATCCGATGGCGACCGCCAATGTGATATATATAGTCATTCGCAGCACTACATCCAGGATGCTCTCACCTCCGGTTGTTCCGTTAGCTATCACAACAGTCGCGATAGACAATAGTAACACGACTAAAATGTCGTCGAATATGGCTGCCCCCAACATGCCCAAACCCACTCGACTTCTTAGTACGCCTAATTCCATAAGTGTTTGCGCGGAAATACTGACACTAGTCGCCGAAAGAGCCAGACCTATAAAAACAGCTTCTATCTGGCCAATGCCGAATAATCGTGCCGTGAAATAACCTCCCAAGAGAGGCAGGAAAACGCCTAAACTTCCGGCAAGAGCCGATACCCGTCCGGATTTCAACAGTTCACTCAATTCCAGATTGAGGCCGGCCAAAAACATCAATAACAGCACACCCACTTCCGCCATCAGGGTAATGGATTCGCTGAGGTGCCCATCAGCCGCAAAACGGGGCCAGGCATCAAGCATATTGAGAACCGTAGGTCCCAGGATAAGTCCGGCAACAAGTTCGCCCAAAACCGAAGGCTGACCCAAACGAATACTGATAAGACCGCTAACTTTGGCGACTGTAATAATAATCGCCAGAGCTGCGATAAAATTTAAAAAATCAATATTCATCTGGTTGTTGGTTCAGAACCCTGAGAAAGACCTTCTCGCCCAAGCGTGTTAGTTCGATATGATCGCCATTTTTTATGCGCCCCGCCAAGTCATCATCGAAGCTGAAGGCATAGGGAATGCCTTCCAGCGAGCATGCCGGGGCGGTTTGCTGGTCAATCTCGGTGTTGATGATGGCCATAGGCGCGTTTCCCCGATAATAAAGTTCCAGCAACACATAGGGAGCCACGCTTGATCCGGTGCCGCGGGGGAATATCGCAATTTTTCCGGCCAGGCTTTGCCCATTGGCCGGATGATCTTCTTCTTCGATGACGCCTGTTTCGCGATTGACATAACCCAGGAAAGTAATCGGTGTATCGGTTACGAATGCCTCCCCAGTGATAGAAAAGGACTGTTGTGAAGGCAGCCCCTGTCCGTAGCTTGTAAAGTTGCTTGATGATTCGATTGGGTCATCGATTTGGGTTTCACGATGAACACCAAGCTTGCTGCGGGGTTTCGATGTCTGGTTGTAGTTGGGATCGTGCTTGTCTGGCTTTATTTCCGAAATCTTCAAACGACCGGTTGCCACAGCAATGCAATCTTCCAGGCGCATCACGGATGTCGGTATGCTGTTAAGACCCGACTTGATGTAGTGCTCGGCTTTCATGGAGTTGGTCAGTATATGACTGACCCAGGTCGAATCATAGGGAACCACTTCCGGACAGGTGTTTTCTAGCAATAGTGCGCCGCTGTTCTGGATGACGGCCGCGATACCGGTCTTATCGGCGATCGCCTTCGCTGTGGCCGAGGTGAACACCCACAGCGGCGGCACGACGCTGACGGACGGCTCTGATGTAACCTGTTGGCCATGCAGGAGACCGGCAATGGCTCTTAACTCGCCGATCGAGGCTTGCGGACATCCCAGCACAACCAGAGAGACAGGCTGACGCGGCCGCAATTCATCATAACGCCGGGCCAATTCTGATTCGTCGAACACCAAAATATCCTGGATCTCACCTTCCGGCGAACTGTCATCTTCAAGATAGAGAAGGGGACAGCCGTAATTGGCTGCCGCGGCGCTAAGGGCTTTCCGTTGTTCGTGATTAAGTCCTCCGGGCAGTCCTCGAATAACTGGGATAGGCCCGAAAGGCATCTTCCAGCCCTGATGTCGCTGTTTGCCAATCCAGTCGCCTAAAATAGAAAAGTCAGTCGGCGCTTCCATTGGTGCGCTGACAGTGACGAGTAAGTTCGGCCGCCGTTCGTCATCCTGCAAGAGACCGTAATCCGGCGCATAGCCCGTCAGTGCGCAGGCCAAAGCAGAGAGACCGGACTCGCGATTGGTACGCAAATTGATATAGGAATTGGCAAAACAGATGGCATTTGATTCAGCCCAGGCGGCCGGGAGCCCTTCGGTGGGAGCCGGAACAATTCCTTCCCATTCATAGGGTACGCATGATTGGATGGTTTTGACGCCGATGCGGGCATAAGACGCAATGATCTCCTGGTGGTGGGTCAGGAAATCCGGCTCGACAATCCGCATCAACAGAAACTGGGCTTCGTCGCAGCCGGCGGCATTCAATGTGGTCGGTACGGCCACACCTTCACCGGGATCATCGGCCAGCCGGGATAAAAACAAGCGCAAGCCAAGCCCGCCGGTCAGTGGAGATACTCCAGAAAGGTGCGCACTGCTGATGGGCACCAAGCGGCTCGCGCCAGCCATAGCCGCCAGATCCACCAGTAGACGCATACCCATTTGCCGGGCGCGGCCTTGCTTGCCGTCCAGCATCGCTAACTGATCTTCGTTTAATTCAATTGGAGATGGCATCGTCAGTTCAACGTTCCAATAGTTACAGTAATGGCGGTTAGTTTAGCCGAGATAGTGGTCCAGATCGACCTGGCCATAAGAGCCACGCAAAAATTTGTCGCGATCCGCATTCCAGGGGATGGTGCAATCCAGCCCCATCTTGGCCGTCCGGCTCTTTTCACCGGGCGAATGAGTGCCTGATGGATCAAGAGAACTTCCTGTCTGATTCGTATAGACATGCAGATCGCGATCGGCCTGGAAACGGGTCGCCATGGCCCATTCAACCTGGGCTGGATCGTAAATGTCGACATCGGTGTCGACGACCCAGACATGTTTGAGCGAGCCATGACCCTTGAAAGCCGCCTCAATTGCCAGTCGGCCGTCATCCGGTCCTTGCTTATCGATTTGAACAACGGCATGTAACCAGGATGTCCCTCCGGGGGTGATCGCCGCGCCTGTACAGCGGGCTACCTGGTTGACTTCGGCAAAGATGGTTGGCTCCTTAGGCATGCCCATTAAAGTTTTATGTTCCAATCCACCGGGAAGGAGCGCGTGATAGATCGGGTTGCGACGATGGGTGATCAGATCAATTTCGATGACCGGTTGCATACGGGTGATGTCCATCGTTTCGGTCAGGTCCATGAAAGGGCCTTCACGATGCAAGCCTCTGGTTATGCGACCTTCCAATACAATCTCGGCATCAGCCGGAACTTCGAGGTCATTAGTCAGGCACTTGACTAAGGGAGTTGGTGACAGCGCATGGGCGACGGACAACTCATCTACACCAGGTGGAGGTGACATGGAAGCTGCTAAATGAACCCCCAGCGAGACACCGATACAAATGGCGACCGGCAGATCGCCTTCGGTTTTTTGCATGGCAGTGTAGGTCCCCCGATTTTCGACGATTCTCGCCGCAAATGTACTTTCATCCAGTCGCAACAATCGGTGGTAACACATGTTGCGGCCCAGATCCGGGTCTTTGACGATCACGATATTGCTGGCGACGTAGTGGCCGGCATCATCCGGCAGGTGCAACAGGATTGGCAGATGGTTCAGGTTGACATCTTCGACAATTATTTCCTGACAAGGCGCGGTCTCGATTACCGGCGGTGGGACGGGGTTTGCAATGGCTTGGGTCAGGTGATGGATCAGGTCCGGCAGAGCAACATCTAGATCAATGCTGAAATACTTTCGGTCCGAACAAGGTCCGGCACAGATACGCCAGTCGGGATAGCCCTTGATATTGTTGAATAAGACCGGTTTACCTTCTAGCGCGTGGGCAACATTGGCAACTTCATATGTCGTATCAATTGGGCGGTCGATTTCGATCAGATCGCCGCTTTGACGGACTTTCTCGATAAAATGGCGAAAACTCATACCCTTTCCTTTTAGAGAAATTATAGCGGAGGTGTTCTATAGGGACGATGAGGGCTATTCGCAACTCATTACCGGCAGGTTGTATATAATAAACAGAGATGATGCGCAATCGATTACCACAAGTATGGGGATGGTGGTGGATCCTGTTGGGTTTGTTTCTCCTGCCGGGCCTTGCCTGTAATGCTTTTGCCGGACGAACAGACTCATCTCTCCCGCCGCCCCCGAACATAACCCCTACACCGGCAGGAGAGGACGAAGGCAATTTGCCGACACTCGCACCGACGGTTACCTTGCCGCCTGATAATTCGATTGTACCCGTTCAGGGCAGAGTTCGCATATTAGTGGATTTGAATGTGCGAAGTGGCCCCGGAGTGCAATTTGATCGCGTCGGGTTTTTATTGCAAAACGAAATAGTTCCAATTGTAGGTCGGGACGAGAGCAGTGGTTGGTGGCAAATTCAATGCCCGCCAACGACTGAGAGCGCTCGGTGCTGGATATCAGGTGGCTCTCAATTTACCCGGTTGGAACAATAGGAGACTTTCCCGCCGAACGCCACCCACACGCTGGAACTTTAATTGAAAGATAGGAACGGGTTGGGCCAATTGATGAAAAAAAGTTTGCTCCCCCTGTCCTGCGAAACAGGGGGAGCTGCAGAGAGGGGATGTAACCTGCGAACAAACGCCTTGCCTGTCACCCGAACGGATGAAAAAGTCGTTTGTAAACGCCAAATAAAGGTTCCTGCCGGCTTAAGTTCGGCGGAGGAATGCCGGGACCTCAATGTTGCCCGGCGAAAATCGCGACCCGGGAACTTGAGGGGCCGGTGCTTCGACCTGCTCGATAGGTTGCTCGACGACCCGGGCCTGACGTGCAGCCGTCTCAAATAATCCGGTATCATTTAGCTGCATCATTTGCCGCCGCAACTGGGACCGTTCAAATCGGGTAGCAATAACAGTGATGCGGATTTCGTCACCCATGGCCTCATCGACCACCGCGCCGAATATGACGTTGGCATCGGGGTGGGTGGTCTCTCGAATGACTTCAGCCGCCTGATTGACTTCGTACAAGCTGAGTGTCGAACCGCCGGTGATGTTGAACAACACTCCTTGCGCGCCGTCGATCGTCACATCCAGCAACCTGGAGCTGATGGCTTGTTCGGCGGCGATGCGTGCGCGATCTTCACCGGTTCCACGACCGACAGCCATCAACGCCGCCCCACCATGTGACATAATGGTTTTGATATCAGCGAAATCGAGATTGATTAATCCGGGAACCGTTATTAACTCCGTGATTCCCTGGATACCTTGCCTGAGCACATCATCGGCCAATTGAAAAGATTCGTACAATGACATTCTTTTGTCGGTGATATCTAGTAGTCGGTCATTGGGAATGACGATCAACGTATCAACATGGGACTGTAATTGCTCGATTCCGTTTTCGGCCGACGCGGCTCGCTTGCTCCCCTCGAAATGAAATGGCCGGGTGACGACCCCGATCGTAAGGGCACCGACTTCCTGAGCGATACGGGCGATAACCGGCGCTGCGCCGGTGCCTGTACCCCCACCCATTCCGGCCGTAACAAACACTAAATCTGAGCCTTGGAGGACTGTTTGAATCTCATTCAATGATTCATTGGCCGCTTTTTCTCCCTGATCGGGAAAGCCACCGGCTCCTAACCCCCGCGTGAGCTTGTCACCGATGCGCACTCGGACCGGCGCGTCGGACAGCGATAATGCTTGGTTATCGGTATTCACCGCGACGAAATCGACGCTCTTAACGCCTTCGGCGATCATTCTGTTGATCGCATTGCTGCCGGCGCCACCGACGCCAACGACTCGAATACTTGCCGTCCCTTCGGGCTGTCCTGCTCGTTGCATTCTTCTATCCCATCCTTCCCTGGCTATCCCCGTGCTACATGCTTACGAGCGGTAAGGCTGGCTTAAAACAGAGTGGCTTTGTTTCCTGGGCGACCAATGTAACTACTGGCAAATTGTTCCAGAAGTGACTTTTCCACCAACCACTTGTTTCCGAATTTGATGGCCGGCAACTTACCATCCCTTATCAAACGTCGCACTGACTCAGGGTGAATCCCCAATCGTTTGCTAACCTGGTTGACATCTGCATAATTTTCCAATAAGTCGTCTGAACTCATTATTTTCCCCGCTTCTTGCCTGATCCCTGGATACAACTAAGGTCCTCGGGCAATTAATTTGATTTGGCCTATGCGGGATACTACAACATATTGCAACAATACAACAAATCATACCCCTAGTCAATAGCTTACTCTATTAGCGATGTCAACATAACGATATTTTTACATTCCCCGATCATCCGGGCGATATTCTTTAATTACCTTAGCAATACGGTAACAAGCTGTTTAACAGATATTAAACAGACATGGATAATATTATCTGTGAGGCAAGTGGTTCTGGAACTACGCAGCAGACAAGACAGACTGTCTTAGGCGTGGGATTCCGACTTCTTCGAAGATTCTCTTCTCTGGCTGTTGGGGTCGGTTCTTACCGGCCCCAACTGTCTTTTCTAGCGGGAACGAGACCAACCATTCACTTTAACAGCAAACCGCATATTGACACGAGAGAAGCATCATTCTCATCAGCCGGACATTGGCGATAACCAGACTGAATTCCTTCTGTCTGACACAGGTAGCGGGATAGAAGATATAACGGTGAAAATCCGCAAATCCGGTTGCGGTCGCGTATATCCGAGATTTGCCGGAAAAGCCCCAAGCTGTCTCCGGATAAAAGCGACTTGATTAAGCCATCATCTTCGCGACGTAATTGATCTCGTCGCTCAGCGTCCATGAAGAAATCATCCCCGAAGGTTGGGCCAACATGGGCAAGGTCGACAGAGGCTACAACCACTGTCCGGCGACCACTTGTTTCGTGGCTCAAGGTGTTTAGCAGCCCGGTGATTCGAGGATCGTCGGCCGGATGGGTGCCTGAATCCAGGTGGTGTTGGAAGGAACCGACTAAGATCGGAATCATCGGTGATGGTGTAACTGCCGCTTGTTTATATAGATAATGAAGCCAGACGGCCGACAACTCAATTGAATGCTCGCCTCGATGATTCAATTCTTCGGCGAACGCCGTTTCGGGTCCGATGGCTTCAGCCAGAGCATCCACGATATTCAGCTCGGTCGGCAGTCTGCCATAAGGTGTGGCGTAAGCCTGGCGCGTGAGCGTAATGCTTCCGGGCGTGCCATTATGGTCTGTTCCCAGGATGATCACCAAATCAGCCGTCAGAATGGAATGTGCTGCTTGTAGCCAGACCCCGGCATAAATCGGCCCGCCGCGTTGATAATCAATGTGAGGAGAAACGATTCCGCGAACGGGCCAATCAGGTTGGTCATTTGACTGTATACCCGATTCAAAATCCTCAAAAAGATCTGTCAGGTGTTCGGAAAAGGCGGGGTAACTGATCCCGGCCAGAGCTGGCGGACGTTGGGACTGGGCCCGGTAAGCAGCCAGATGCTCCTTGATAACCTCTTGGGAGCGCTCGTTATCCAGAAGATAAGCGTCATCCAATGCTTCCAGGACTTCATGAATCAATTCAAACGAGACATCCTGCCCGATCAGGTCCACGAAGTCTCGATGGATGTCGTGGGGTGTTCGTCTCCCGTCACAATAAGGGAGTACTTGTGCCAGGGCTCGCGGAAAGACCAGCCGGCGATCGGATAAATCCCAAGGATCGCGAAGCCACAATAACTGCTGTTCTTGATGGATGATGGGTTGAAAGATGATGGGCCGCAAACGAGGTCGGAAAGTCATTGGTCTAGATATCATTGCGCGGGCGAACCAAGTCAAGCGGCCGTTAGGGGCATAGGGGAGCAAAACCAAACGGGCCCAGGATAACTTCAAAAAAGGGCGCGAAAGCTCCGCAATAGAGCAGGCGACCTTGGTCAAATGCATCGAGAAATAAGAAGGTTCCGGCACATATGAGGAGGAGGGCAATTAGCAACCCGCACCCGATTAACCAGCCTCGTCCTCGACTTTGAGGGGCGACAGTAGGAACAGGTGGCAGGTTAGCCTCAACAAAATCATCGGTCCAGGAGGATACAGCCGGTTGAGAGGCAGGAGAAGGGTCAGGTCGTGGATCAAAAGGTTCAGGCCATACATCAGGTGGTTTTTGGTATTGAGCCGGAGTCTCAACTTCGGGTACAGGTGTGATCGTTACCGCAACTGCATCGAGGAATCGCAAGCGGATCGTGTCTCCGAGGTCGAGGATATCCCCGTCTTGTAGCAGTGTCAGGTGGGAGATCCGTTGTTGATTGACAAAAGTTCCATTGGTGCTGCCGATGTCCTCTACGGCAAATCCATCGGCGCGGCGCACAATTCGAGCGTGCCGACGCGACACCTCGGAATCGGCCAGCACCAGATCGTTGCCCGCACTCCGGCCAATCGAGATTTGCTCTTTGGTCAGTGGAAAACGTAAGGAGGGAACCGGCCCCCGCTCAACGACGAGAAGTGCCTGAGAATCATTCATATGTTTTGAATATAACGTTGACGGATAATTTCGTCTACATTTTTTGAGATATCGTCCAGAAGCAGGTTAGTTCTCCTCTCGAATACGCCGAGCTTCCTGCACGATGGTCTGGCCGATTGCCTCCCGTACAGTCTCATCTGAGCTGGACAGATAGATAACCACCAGCTTGGCCGCTGACTCATCATCCTCGCCGGACTCATAGTGTTGGCCAAAGCGGGTGTATTCTGGCCCCCACTTGCTCAAAAAGCTGACTTCCAGTGAGGGGATGGGGCTTGACCCGTGAAATAACCAGCCGCTGCGGATTACTTGCAAACTTTTGGGACTAAAGAACTGATAGAGGTATTTGCCGGCTACTTCTTCAGCCATGATGATGTGCTCGCCCAGTGGAACGTACCAGTAGTTTGCGGGTCGGTGGAGCAACCGGTTTTCCCGGCCGGTCACACTAAACAGACCACTGGCCGTTACCGCTACTTTTTGGTTCGGTGGTAAGGTTTCATTGGTTTCCGACCCCATAACACTTTTTTCATCCGCAATAAAGCGCAGGTAGTTGTCCCGTTTGGCGCGCCAAAGCGAATAATTCACCCAAAGGATAACAAGAAACAAAATCACCAACACATAAGCCGGCCAATCACGCAGCCATCCGATTACAAGAAAGATGATGGGCAGCCATCGGGCAAAGAAAATCAACCGAAAGCTCAGAAAACTACGTCTAGATAATGAATACGCCAAGGCGTACATGCGACTGATATAGCCGAGATAAAGACGTTTGATGAGGGATAAAGATTCCATTTTGAATTATTCTATGTGATTGCCTGTCTCCTGTCATTATGCCGTCGAACAGATCGGGCGTGCCAAACCTACTAGGTGAATCTTCCGGTCTTCAGGTAAATGGTCATCGATCCTGGCTGTGAGCCGATATAGGAAGGGAGTAAAGGCCAGGTAGGTTGGATCGGGAACAAGTACAATCTCTTCTATTTCTAATCCGGCCGCCAACGCCAGCGCGCTGATGCTCTCAGGGCTGTTGGTCCGGTAGATTGTTGGGAAGGTGTCTGTCTCCGCCCGATTGTAGACCCGCGATACCAACTGGCCCTGGATATAAGCGAAGCGCCCCAAAATACGATTGAGCCAGGTTAAAGGATGGCGGACATTTGGTGTCAGGAAGATGAATGCTCCGTCAGGTTTCAACGTTCGATGAATCTCAGACCAGGTTCGGTCAGGGATTGCTACATGCTCCAATAACCAGGTCGCATAAATAAGATCGAAACTGCCAGAGGCAAATGGCAAGCCTTCGCTGGTCGCGACCACTCGAGGCAGTATGGGGAAGCGATGCTCGAGCAAGGAAGCGAAATCCGGGTCTGCGCCAATCAGGGTTGGCGTAGCGAAGTCGAGTTGTTCGACGATCCCCCCCCGACCACAGCCCAGATCCAGAATAAGGACACCCGGTTTAACTCTCTCGCGGACCATCTCCGCAAACACCTCGGTTGATGGTCGCCATTCGGGATGATCACGGCGATACGATTCCCGCCAGTGGTTCTGGCGATCAAGTGACAACATGTGTCGATTGTACTCCGGTTGCTGAGAATCGGCTGAATGGAAAGGGTTCAATATAAAAACTATCCCGTTTGATTCAACAGGACGGTGTAGAATTGTCTGCCATGCGATATCAGTACCCACCGTTATTATTGGTTTTGTTCCTGGCTGCCTGTTCAACCTTGATCATTCCGGAAATTGGTTCGATTGAGACCGTCAACGAGCTCCCGACCACAATTGTTACGCCGGTTGTTCCGACCTCAGTTCCCATCACTTCGACGGCCGTGACCCCAGTGCCGACGGTGTCGTCTGTCACTCTGCCATACGCTGAACCGACCCTTGCTCAAGTAGAACCAACGCTTACTCCCTTCGATGAGGCTGGAAGGGCACCTCTCCGCGACGATTTACGCCTGGCGATCGCCTATCAGGACGCAGTGGTTTTGGCAACCCCGGAAGCGGCCATCGCCGACCTGGAAGTTGGGATGATCGACAACTTCTATGTAGGCAATATCGACGATAACACCATCAATAGCCTCTCGGCCGAACTGTTGAGTGTGGGTGAATATGCTTATTACTGGTTCGATAGCGGTGAAGGGGGCATACGACCCGAATCTCAGCGGTTGACCGATGCGACCGATGCCTTTGATGAAATATTCGCCACGCTGTACGAATATTTCGGCATTGATGAGATTGACGGCGGCCGGGCTCACATCGTCCACGCATCTCCTTTAGCCCTATGCACGGCCGCCGAAACTTGCCGGCTAGCCGGGTACTTTAGTCCGCGCGATCTGCTGCCCCGTTCAGTCAACCCGACATCAAATGAGCGCCCTATGTTTGTGATGAATGCCTGGCAATTCGAAACGATTGCTTATCTGGATACACTGGCCCACGAACTTCGCCACATGCTTGGCGCAACCTACGATGCCGGGGAGGAGGACTGGTTTGTGGAAGGGGCAGCAATGCTGGCCGAAGACCTCGTCGGCTTTTCCGGAAGCCCTCAGGCGCGAGGTAATATTTTTTTGGCCGATACGGATCAGCAACTGAATAGCTGGACAGATGGAAACACCATTCCTCACTATGGTCAGGGTTACCTGCTCAGCCGGTTTTTATATGATCGTCTGGGAAAAGACCTCTATCGTGAATACTCCTTTAGCCCGGTTCATGGACTGAAGGCGGTCGATGAAGTGGCCGCAGCTAATGGTTTGGAAGTAACCGGGGAATCTTTGTGGCTTGATTGGCAAGTTGCCATGGGACTGATCGACGGTAATGGCAGAGCCGGTAATGATTCCCGCATCCCGAAAAAGTTTCGTTGGGATGGCCCTGAACTGGCTCCGGTCGTTATGACGACGGTCAACAATCTCCCTGAAGTCATCGATACCACCGTATTCCAGTATGGTAGTGATTATTATCTTTTGCCTTCGAGCGGGCATACGACACTGGAATTCGATGGCGCTGATCGCGTTTCATTGCTGGGCTTGCCGCCTCCATCCGGTGAGCCCTACTGGTATGCCACGCGCGCCAACTACAGCAACCCGCGCCTCACGAGAGAGGTGGATTTGCGCGACGTAAACAGTGCCACATTGAATTATCAGGCTTATGTAGATATCGAAGCGGGCTATGATTTTGCTTATGTAAGCGTTTCCGATGATGGCGGTGTGACCTGGACCGCCCTGGATGCGGAAGGTATGCAGGGGTCGGAGACGGGCGACGATCCTTCCGGAAGTGCCTTTGCGGATCGTTTTTACACCGGCCGTCTGGATCGATGGATCCAAGAGACCGTCGATCTGACCCCCTGGGCCGGCCGGGAGATCATGTTAAGATTCGAGTACGTGACCGATCCCATTCTGACCTATGGTGGCTTCGCGATAGATGACGTTCAAATCCCTGAGATTGGTTTATTCGAAGACGCCGAATCGCCTGATCAGGATTGGCTGGCCGAAGGCTTCCTTCGCACCACGTCGGAGGTTGCTCAGCGATGGCATTTGCAGCTCATCACCTTCGACACCGATGGCCGTCCGATGGTTGAGCGATTGCCGGTCGGCGCTGACGGACAAGTAAAATACCAATACCAGGCACTACCCGGCACGCGCCGTCCCGTGCTTATTGTAGCGGCGACTGCGCCGGAGACGTTGCAACCGGCTACCTACACCTTACGAATGAGTTCGCAATAGCTTTTTTTTTACAGCACTAGTGAGTGTGGCTTTTAGCCAGCGAACATTCGAATGAGCATGGATGGCCGGGGACGATTCTTCTACAACTCGTATCCTGCAAAACCATCCCTGAACCTCATCTTCACACCACACATCAGCACAGAGCCAGCCGGAGAATGGGGTTGGCTATGGGTGGTTCATGGGTCACATGTACGAGCGTTCGGTTGTCGGGTATACGGTCGCATTGCCGGTTTGGTGTTCGACCTCAACTTAACTTTGCCCTGGTCTCTCAATCCTGTTATTGCAGCCTCATTGAACTATGAACCCAAGTCTATCGAATCGAGCGAAACGCCCGCGCTGCGCCCGCAATAGTCCTTTCAACTATCTCAGACGTGTGAGCTAGCGAAAGAAAACAAGCCTCATACTGGGATGGTGGGAGATAGATCCCGTTTTCCAACATTGCCCGGTGGAATCTCGCGAACTGTTGCGTATCCGAGCGTGAGACGGTGGGAAAATCGACTAACGGTCCGTCGGCGAAGAAAGTGGTGAACATCGTACCGACGCGCGTAATACAAACGCGTAGACCCGCGTCGCGGGCGCTGGCCTCGATGCCCTCAACAATGGCTGCCGATAAAATATCTAGTTGTTGCCAGGCCCCAGGATTTTTCAGAACCGACAGCGTAGCGATACCCGCCGCCATGGCCAATGGATTGCCCGACAGCGTGCCCGCCTGGTACATCGGTCCCGCCGGGGCGACCATTTGCATGATATCTCGACGGCCCCCATAGGCGCCGACCGGCAGCCCGCCGCCGATCACCTTACCCAGGGCCGTGATGTCGGGCCGGATATCATAAAGGGTTTGCGCCCCGCCGGAATGAACGCGAAAGCCGGTCATGACCTCATCGAAGATCAGCAACGCGCCGTGCGCCTCTGTAACGGCGCGAAGGCCTTCAAGAAAACCTGGTTGGGGCGGTACCACACCCATATTGCCCGCGACTGGTTCAACGATAACCCCGGCGATCTGGTCCGGGAATTGCTCAAACAACCGGACTACAGTATCTATACCGTTAAACGAGGCAACGAGGGTGTCGCTTGCAGTCGCCGGCGGCACGCCGGGTGAATCCGGCAAACCCAAAGTTGCCACGCCCGACCCGGCCTGCACCAGCAGCATGTCGGCATGACCGTGGTAATTACCCTGGAACTTCACAATCTTGTGCCGCCCGGTATAGGCACGCGCCAGCCGCAAGGCGCTCATCGTCGCCTCGGTGCCGGAATTGACGAAGCGGATCATCTCGATGTTTGGCATGAACGATATGACGAGTTGCGCCAGCTCCAGCTCCAGCGGGTTGGGCGCTCCAAAGCTGGTGCCGCGAGCGGCGGTATTTGCCAGCACTGCCACTACGTCGGGATGGGCATGGCCGCGAATGAGGGGCCCGAACGACAACACGTAGTCGATGAACCGGTTGCCGTCTACATCGATCAGGTAGGGTCCTTCACCGCGATCGATAAACAAGGGCTGCCCGCCCACAGCCCGGAAGGCACGAGCCGGGGAGTTCACGCCGCCCGGCAACAGCGTCTGGGCCGCCGCGAATAGCTCGTCGGAGCGCAAAGTATTCATCGGTTCGCCTCCGGCAACAACAGGCCTTCCGATTCGCCAACCCAACCCATTTCGGCCGCCTTGCGCTGAATTAGGGCAGAGAGCTGGGCAATGAAGGCCGGGTCGGTATTCAATGCCGGTGGTCGCTCCAATCGCACGCCATGCTCTCGGGCAACAGCCTGGGCCTGGATGTCGATGTCGTAAAGTATCTCTACGTGGTCGCAGACAAAGCCAACGGGTACGCTGATAATATTTTTAACGCCACGGGCAGCCAGCTCAGGAATGTGGTCCTGAATCTGTGGTCCCAGCCATGGCTCCGGTGTTCGCCCGGCCGACTGGTAGCTCCAAGACCACTGGTCGTCGCGCAGCCCGGCTCGCGCCGCCACCAACCGGGCTGTCTCGCGCAATTGATCGTCGTACGGATCGCCCATGCGGATGATACGCACCGGCAAGCTGTGGGCGCTAAAAATGATGTGAACATTGTCGCGCTCCCCTTCCGGCCAGCGGGCCAGCCCTTCTCGCACGCGGTCGGCCAGCGGCCCGACCAGTCCAGGGACGTCATGGTAGCTGTCGATATTGGCAAACATGATGTGCCCGCGATACATCTCCAGCCCGGACTCGATCTTGCTCTGGTATTTGGCCACACTAAGTTTGCTGTAGTGTGGAGCCAGGACCATGCTGATGGCGTGGGTGATACTGTCGTCGAGCATGTCGCGGATGATGTCCTCGATCCAGGGCGACCAATGGCGCATGCCCAGGTAGAGCCGGAAGACACCGGGGTCGAGATGAGCTTGGACGGCTGCTACCTGCTGCCGGGTGAACTCCATCAGTGGCGAGCGCCCGCCGATCTGCCGGTAGTTATGGGTAATCTCGTCCAGCACGGCCGGGGTGGTCGGACGCCCGCCGCGAATGTCGGCCAAGTAGCCCGGAATTTCGTCGAGAGAATCCGGGCCGCCATAGGCCATCATCAAAACGCCAATCGGTTTGGTGTTCATTGGGCAAGCTCCTTGGCTGTCTGTTCGTGAACGTAATCGACCAGGCGGCGGACGTTATCGATCGGCGTATCGGGCAAAATGCCGTGCCCGACGTTGAAGATGTGGCCGGGGCGGCCATTCGTCTCATTTAGCACTTGGTCGATGTGGAATTTCAATTCGCGCCACGGGGCCAGCAAGGCTACCGGGTCAAGATTGCCCATGATCGCCTGCTCCGGTTCCAGCTTGGACCATGCCTCGCCCAAGGGCATGCGCCAGTCGACTCCGACGACCTGACCGCCGCAAGCGGCAACGCGCTCCAGGTAGGGAAAGGTCCCGGTGCTGAAGTTGATGACCGGGACTCCGGCAGCCGACACACGCCGCAGCAACTCCTTGTTATAGGGCTCCACGTAGCGGGTATAATCGTCGCGACTGAGAGCCAGACCAACCCACGAGTCGAAGATCTGTAGGGCCGATGCGCCGGCCGTGACCTGCTGCAACAAGTAGTCGGCCTGAACAGTGACAAGTTTTTCCATTAGCCGGCGCCAAGCGGCCGGTTCGGCATACATCATGGCCTTGGTACGGGCATAAGTCTTGCTGCCGCCGCCTTCGATGGCATAACTGGCCAAGGTGAACGGAGCGCCGGCGAAACCGATGAGGGGCAGGCCGCGCGGCTCCAGTTCGCGCACAACCAGCCGGATAGCTTCAAGGGTTGACGGCATGATGACATCGGCCGGAGGTGTGCCCAGTAGGTCGACGTCGCGCGGGGCACGCAGAGGATTGTTGATCTGCGGTCCCTCGCCCTTCACGAATTCCAGGTCCAACCCCATGCCTATTAAAGGTGGAAGGATGTCGGCGAAGATGATCGCCGCGTCGAGGTCAAAAGCCTCGATAGGTTGTAAGGTGACTTCGCAAGCCAGTTCGGGCGTGTGAATAACGTCGAGCATGGTGTGACGGCTGCGGATTTCACGGTACTCGGCCATGTAGCGCCCCGCCTGGCGCATAAGCCAGATGGGCGTGGCATCGACTGTCTCGCGCCGGCACGCGCGCAGGAAGCGACTGTCGGACAAGGAAGATTCAGTCATGAGGGCACTTCTGTCCCGTGGGTTTGATTTAGGTTCAGTTTCGGTTGCCAGGCGACGCGCCCGATAAAAAACGGTCCCAAACTCGCCAGATGTTGCGATGTCTGCTTGGTCTTGCGCATGCGCTGCACCAGGTGAGACAGAGGCAACAAATCCTTTCCTACCAGCCCGGCGATGAAGTCGTTGTCGTTCTTGTCCAGCCCGTGGCAGGCCAGGCGGATGTCGTGGGCCAGGTCGGAACTGCCGTAGGCGCGTCCGATGCCGCCGTGCTCGCGCAAGATCTCATTCTGCTCATCGGGCGTCAATTGTTCGAAACTGCCGGCTCGCCGCAACGGATACCACACTGCCCAGCGGTAGGCGGGGTCGCAAACGCGCTCGATCGGACGGTTGATGAGGACGCGCTCCAGGTCTTGCTCGTAGCCGATGGAATAGGTACGACCGAACATCGTGTATTCCGGCTTCGGTGTGAGACCGGTGAATGGCGCGGCGTTGAGCATTGCCCGTGCTTCATCGAGGAAGTAGTTCGGGTCCTCATTGAAGAAGAGCAGTCCGATGCCGTAGGGGTCGGCGGCGTCCTCGTAAAGGACGGCCGATACGCCGGTTTGCTCCAAAGCTGCAGCGACCCCGGCCACGTCATGGCAATCGCCGAAGGCCAGAAACTGCATGAACAGTCGCCGGTCAAGGGAGATCGGGTTGCCGGCTTCGTCCTTCCCCCGCTCGCCGATGTCGATGGGTCTGGACAGCGGGCGGGCTTCTTTCATTTCGAATGTGGTCATAAATACTCCGCTTTAAATTTTGTTAATTCTCGTTACTCAACCAGCGCGCCGCATCGAGGGCGTGGTAGGTGATGATCAAATCGGCCCCGGCTCGTTTGATACCGGTCAGCGCTTCCAGGACCACGGTGCGCTCATCAAGCCAGCCATTGGCCGCCGCGGCCTTGATCATGGCGTATTCCCCACTGACGTTGTAGGCCACGAGCGGCTGATCCGGGAAGCGCTCTCGCAACCGATAGAGTACGTCCAGGTAAGGCAGCGCCGGCTTCACCATCAGAAAGTCAGCTCCCTCGTTCACATCGAGATTCGCCTCGCGCAGGGCCTCGCTCCCGTTGGCCGGATCCATCTGGTGCGTTTTGCGGTCGCCGAATTTCGGCGCGCCGTCGGCCGCCTCGCGGAATGGCCCATAGAAGCCCGACGCATATTTCACCGCATAGGACATGATCGGCAGGTGCTGGTAGCCCTTGTCGTCCAGGGCGGCGCGGATGGCGGCGACCATGCCATCCATCATGCCGCTGGGGGCGACGATGTCGGCACCGGCCGAAGCGTGGGCAACGGCTACTCGGCCCAGCACGTCGAGCGTCTCGTCATTGAGCACCGTACCCGGCGATAGTGTCGGGTGATCACCG
>JAWOHK010000045.1:0-14587 GCA_046485205.1 Chloroflexota bacterium
CAATTACCCGGATCGAGGCTGATCCGGTTCAAGCCCAGACGGTGATTAGCGCGCTACATGCCGAGACCGGGCAGGCCCACATCGTCGGCATTACCGGCCCCCCCGGATGCGGCAAGAGCAGCCTGGTTAACGAACTGACGAAGGTGTTTCGCCTGCGTGATAAACGAGTGGCCATCATAGCCGTTGATCCGACCAGCCCTTTCACAGGTGGCGCGCTTCTGGGTGACCGGGTGCGCATGCGCGATCTGTCGGGCGATGCCGGCGTATTCGTCCGTAGTATGGCTTCCAGGGGCAGTCTGGGCGGCTTGTCCCGTTCTACATCGGCCGCCATCCGGGTTTTGGACGCGGCCGGATTTGATATCATTCTCGTTGAGACGGTCGGCGCCGGTCAGGCCGAGGTCGATATCGCGACCACCGCCCACACGACGGTGGTACTCGACGCGCCGGGGCTGGGCGATGATATCCAATCGATCAAGGCCGGTATTCTTGAGATCGCCGATATCCTGGTTGTAAACAAGGCCGATCAACCCGGCGTCAAGCGGACGGTCAAGTCGCTGGAAATGATGCTGCAATTGGGCCTGGAAACGGCATCGGCCACGAGCCTTGACAGCACGCACGATGCCCATCATTCGTTTGCCCCACTCGAGGGGGGCAGTCGTAATGAACAAAATCAAACGACCAGTACGGTCGCGAACTGGACCGTGCCCGTGCTCCAGACCGTGGCCATCACCGGCCAGGGGATAAGCGAACTGGCTGACCGCATCGACGAGCACCGGCAGTTCTTGCAAGTAAGCGGACAGTGGGCGATTCGGGATTGGCTGCGCAGCCGGGATGAGATCGTTGGGCTGTTGCGCGACCGCTTTATAGCCGAAATGGCGGCCGCCGTTCCCGAGGAAGATCGTCGACGGTTGATTACCGATGTCACCGAGCGCCGGATCGATCCGTATACGGCCGCCGAAAATCTTCTGGCGGCCGCGGGGTACCGTTCGGCGCTGGCCGAGCATTCGCCCCGTTCCGGCGACCGTCGCGCCTGAGCCCATTACATTAGTCATCGTGGGTTGCCTGAAAATCCTAGTCAAACCTGTGTAATGGTTGATTGGAACAGCGAAGAAGTAACGGAAGCGAAGAGAGGAAGAGAAGAAATGTATGGCGAGATAAAACTCTATGCCGGGTCGGCCTGTCCCGAATTGACGCAACGCATCGCCGACTATATCGGCGTTCCCATCAGTCCCTGGGAGATCATCACCTTCCCGAACGAAAACATCTTCATACGCCTGAGCAGCAGCGTTCGCGGCCAGGATGTCTATCTAGTGCAGACCCATGACCGGCCCGTTCATGACAACATCATGGAGATGCTGATCGCCATCGATTGTTTCAAACGCGACTCGGCCGGGCGGGTGACGGTTGTCGTACCCTACATGTCTTATTCCCAGAGCGACAAAAAAGACCAGCCGCGCGTGCCGATTACGGCCCGATTGCTGGCTGATATGATCGAAATTGCCGGCGCCGACCGCTGGATCACCATCGATCTCCACGCCGGGCAGATTCAGGGCTTTTACAAGATTCCGGGCGACGCCCTTAGCGCCCAGCACATCATTAGTGACTACTTTGCCGCCAAGAACCTGACGGCGACCGTGGTAACAACCGACCTCGGCTTTGCCAAAGGCGGACGAAACTACGCCGCCACGCTCAACATGCCACTGGCTTTTGTCGAAAAACGGCGCGCGGGCAACGATCCCGATCGGGAAGCGCTAACCCTCATCGGCAATGTCTCCGACCGGGATGTGCTGATCGTGGATGACCTGGTTGACACGGCCGGGTCGGTGCAACAGGCGGTCGAAGTCGTGCGCGAAAATGGCGCGCGCGATGTCTACCTGACTTTCACCCATGCTGTCCTTTCGTCGCCGGCTTGGGAACGGCTGTCTATGCTGAATCTGAAGGAGATCGTGACCACCGATACGTTGCCGATCGCGCCCGAAGAGCGCCTGCCGAACATGACCATCCTGACCGTTGCCGAACTGCTGGGCGAAGTCATATTGCGTTCTCATGAGGGGCGCAGCGTCGGCGAGCTATTTAACGAATAGGACCCACTGGCGGCTGTTGACAGCCCCAGGTCGGCGTATAGTTTAATATATTCGTATAACCGGCGGGCTTCGTGGCTTCGCCGGATATAATGGAAAACGCCATGTTTAAGAAACTAGTTTCCAATATAGTCGGTGACCCGAACAAGAAAATAATCAACAATATGCAGCCCACGGTGTTGCAGATTGGTGAGCAGGAGCCATCACTCCAGCCGCTATCCGACGAGGCTTTGCGCGAGCGCACGCTGGTGCTGAAGGAACGCCTCGCGGCCGGCGAAACCCTGGATGACATCCTGGTCGAAGCCTTTGCGTTGGTGCGCGAAGCTTCCCGACGCACTATCGGCCTACGCCATTACGATGTGCAATTAATGGGCGGCATGCTCCTTCATAAGGGCGAGGTCGTCGAGATGCGCACCGGCGAGGGCAAGACGCTCGTCGCCACCCTGCCCCTCTATTTGAATGCTTTGGCCGGTGAAGGCGTCCACCTGGTGACAGTGAACGAGTACCTGGCCCGCCGCGATGGCGGCTGGATGGGGAAGATCTTTCACCTGTTGGGCCTGTCGGTCGGTGTCATCGGGCCGTTGGGGTTTTCAGCGCTGTTTGATCCGGAGTACGTCAATCCCGGAGCCGAACTGGAAGACGAACGCCTGGTTCACTGGCGGCCGTGTACCCGGTCCCAGGCGTACCAAGCCGACATCACTTATGGTATCAGCAGCGAATTCGGCTTCGACTACCTGCGCGATAACATGGTGCAAGACCAGGAGCGTCTGGTCCAGCGCAATTTGAGTTATGCCATCATCGACGAGGTCGACAACATCCTGATCGACGAGGCGCGCACGCCGCTAATCATCTCCGGGCCGGCGGCCCGGTCGGGCAAGGAATACGTTCGATTCGCCGAATATGTGCGCCGCCTGCGACCCAATACGGCCGGTGAGGACGAGGAACCGAACGGCCATTATGATATCGACGAAAAGAGCCGCAGTATCAGCCTGACTGACATGGGGCTTTCCGAAATTGAAAAGCGAATTCCGGAACTGGACAATGATGCTGATGACAGCCTCTATGATCCGCGCTTCAGCCACCTGACTTATTATCTCGACAACGCTTTGCGCGCCCAGTACCTCTTCAAGCGGGATGACGACTACGTCGTTCAGGGTGGCGAGGTCATCATCGTCGACGACTTCACCGGCCGCCTGATGCCCGGCCGCCGTTATTCCGATGGACTGCACGAGGCTATCGAGGCCAAGGAAGGGGTCGAGGTGCAGCGCGAGAATGTGACTGTGGCCACGATCACGCTGCAGAATTATTTCCGGCTCTATACCAAGCTGGCCGGCATGACCGGTACAGCGCTGACGGATGCCGAGGAATTCGACAAAATTTACGAACTTGGGGTGACCCCCTTGCCGACCAATGTTGAGTACATCATCGACACCGGCCAAATGGGGCTGGAAACAAAACGAGACAAGGTGGATGGCGCCGAGGCGATCATCTATGTGGAGCCCGGTTCGAGCAAGCCCGTTTACTTCAAACGCCTCGATTTCCCCGATCAAGTCTACGGCACAGCCGAGTCCAAGGACATGGCCATTCTCAATGAGATCAAGCAGGTCAACGAATCCGGGCGCCCTGTACTGGTCGGCACGACATCGGTTGAACATTCAGAAAAGATCCACGACATGTTGCAACGCGAGGGGATCGATCATTTTGTGCTCAATGCCAAGATACACCAGTCGGAAGCGTTGATCGTGGCCCAGGCCGGGCGCCGGGGGTCGGTGACCATTTCGACCAACATGGCCGGTCGCGGTACCGATATTTTGCTGGGTGGGAATGCTGAAGGGCTGGCCGCCGAAGCGCTGGAGAATGAGATGATGGACCGGACGATGCTGGTCCAGTTAGCCTTCACGCTTCAGACCGAGGGGGAAGAGGCCGCCCGGGCCATCACGCGCAAGAACAGCAAGCTGACCGAAGATCTGGTTGACGCTTTGGTGGATACCAAGACCCGCTTCGACGCAGCGCTGGCCGAGATCGAAGAAGTTCAAATGGTCGGCTATCTGGCCCGATCTCTACAAGAGCCATATGGGATCGACTATAACGAGTTGTTGAACACCGTCCGGCTGGTGCGTGCCGGCAAACTGGCCGAGGCGCGCGCTCTGGTTGAGGGACTGAACAAAGATGTCGTTCTGGTAGAGGATCTCATGCGGCGATGGAGCGAACTGGTTCGCTACCAGAATATTCATGCCGATGATAAGCTGGCGGCCCAATTCCTGGCCGATCAATTGTTCGAGCGACACTACAATGCCCGCGCGGCCCTCATTCGGGCCGTCCTGGGCGAGCGCATGGCCGAAGCGGAGCAACTGGTGGGCGAAATTCCCGGCCTGGCTCCGCGCCATATCGCCCGTATCCAGGAATTACGCGAGCAGGCTCGTCGCGACAAGGAAGAGATATGGCAGTTAGGCGGGCTGCATGTCGTTGGCTCCGAGCGGCATGAGTCCCGGCGAATCGACAACCAGTTGCGCGGTCGTGCCGCCCGCCAGGGCGATCCCGGATCATCGCGCTTCTTCCTGTCGTTGGAAGACGACTTGATGCGCCGGTTCGGTGGTGAGCGGCTGAAAGGATTCATGTCCCGTACCAGCATCCCCGACGACATGCCAATCGAGAACAGCATGCTCGACCGGCTTATTGAAAGTTCCCAGGAGCGCATCGAAGGCTTTAACTTCGACATGCGGAAGAACATCGTCGAGTACGACGATGTCATGAATATGCAGCGCCAGGCAATTTACAATGAGCGGCGGTCAATCCTAATGGGTGAAGAGATCGACCTGGACGCGAAGGTTGATGACGCGTTCGACGAGGCCATCGAAGAACTGGTCGATCATTACGTCAATGATTACACCGGGTTCGTTCGCGTCGAAGTCGAGCGAGTGGTGGGCGACTTCACGACGGATGCCACCAACGCCGTTAACTTGCCGGCTATCCTGCGCCAGTTACGGCCCTTGCTCCCTCTGATGGCCGAGATGGACCAGGAGGAGTTGGAGCGACTGGACCCCGATCGTTTGATCGCCCGGCTGGCCTCTTTGGCCCATGAGCAAGAGCGTCAGGGGACGAACTTGCTCCAGTTGTTGCAGGCGATGGGGCGTTTCCTGCCTTTGCTGCCGTCGGTACCCAACCTGGGATCGCTGGCGACACACAAGAGCGGCCAGATACAGACCCGGGAACGCGTGCGCGGGGATTACGTGGCCGTGGTGCGCGACCTGTTCGATGAATTTCTCACCGATTACCTGGCTACAGAAGACCATGACGACATCTGGGAGCAGGCCGAGGCTGAAATTAATCGAGCTTTCTCCCAGTTCAACCTCGACGGGTTATCGATCAAGACCGCCCCGGCGCGCCAGGCAAATTTCCGCGCCCGGCTGGATGAAATCCTCAGTGATTTGTTATTGCAAAGCCTGGCAACGTTGAACGGCGAGGAATTGGTCGAAGCGTTGCAGGCCTATGTCGATAAGCAGCAGACGAAATGGCGCGATCGCATCGGCGAAGAAGAATATCGCAACTACACCCGCTTGCTGTTGCTGTCGGCCATCGATCGGGAATGGCGCGACTATTTGACGGCGATGGATGACCTGCGGCGTGAGATCGGCCTGCAGGCGCTTGGCCAGCGCGACCCAAAGATCGAATACAAGAAACGCTCGTACGAGATGTTCAGCGACATGCGTAAGAACATCGATCGCGACATCGCCGATCGCTTTTTCCGCGATATTGAAGGCCACCAGGCCTTTATCTTGCAACAACAAGCCGAGGTCGCCTACAAGATTCAGTCGCAGGAAGCCGGCTATCAGACGGTGAAGCGGGAAAAAGGCCGAGGCACGGAACTGCGCAAAGATAGCCCGGATGTCGGCCGGAACGATCCCTGCCCCTGTGGTAGCGGCAAGAAGTACAAGAATTGCCACGGTCGCCCGGGCGCGACAGCCGTCGCCGCGGGCGGCAACGGCCAGACCACCGGTCAGCCGGCTCGGACCGCGAACAAATCTTCACGCAAAAAGCGCGCCCGACGGTGATCATCGGGCGGGGAAGTATTAGACCCGCTCACCGTGACCTTAAACAGGCTCGTCTGGTTGACCGAAATTAGGAGTTGAAGGTGTCTCTCTCTCCAAACCTACCCCTTAACGGAAAAACAGAGGAGCTTAATCTTCGTTTGTGAACCCGTTGTTAGGCAATAATGGGAAAATTTCTCATTTTCGCCTCAGCGGCTCGTCATCGCTCCGATCTATCCTTATCTCATCGAATGAGAAATATGTGTCTGTTGGCCGGAAGACCGGCAGACCCAAGCCATAGAAAGGAGCAAATAATGTTGAACATCAAGCGAATTATCATCATGGTTCTGGCTGTGACCGGATTGATGATTTTGTCCGCCGGTCAGGTAGCCTATGCCGGGGAACGTTCGTGTTCAGGCACGCTGGGCTCGATCACCGTCGACAACCTGCGCGTTCCCCAGGGCAAGACCTGCACCCTCAACGGCACGTATGTCAAAGGCACGATCAAGGTTGAACGGAACGCGACACTCCATGCCAAGGGCGTGCGAGTCGTGGGCAATGTCCAGGCCGAGAACGCCAAGCAAGTGAATGTTACCGGCGGGTCCCGGGTGGGCGGTAGTGTTCAAGTCAAACAAGGCGGCGGGGCCAGTATTCTCGGCAGCAGAATCAACGGTGATATCCAGTTCGACGCTAACAAAACCTACCTGAAAGCCAATAACAACACGGTTGGCGGCAATATCCAGGTGGTCAGCAACACCGGTGGCGTGCAGATTTCCAAGAATACGGTCGACGGCAACCTGCAATGCAAGCAAAACAACCCCGCGCCTACCGGCGGCAATAACATTGTCAAGGGCAGCAAGGAAGACCAGTGCCGTCGGCTCTAAATTGAGCGGGTTAAGGTTTTGGGCGCACACCACACCGGCCAGTAACAACTGGCCGGTGTTTTTCGTTCCATGGCGCATCAATGCTGGCAGGAAGGGCAATAATGCGTGCTTCGTCCGCCCAACACAATCCGTTCCACTGGTCCGCCGCATTGATAGCATGGCTGTCCCGTCCGCCGGAACACGGCCACCGCGTTCTGCATTTCTCCCATCCCCCCATTGGCCTTCACGTAGGTGCTGAAGCTAGCACCTTCGCGGTCGATGCCCATCTCCAGCACCTGGCGGATGGCCGCGTGCAGGGCGGCGATCTCGCCACTGGTCAGGGTGTGGCTGAGGCGCATGGGCCGGATGCCGGCGTAGAAGAGCGCTTCGTCGGCGTAGATGTTGCCGATCCCGGCGATGAACGTCTGGTCCAGTAATAACGGCTTGAGTACCCGTTTGCGCCCGGCCAGGCGATCTGTGAATGACTCGACAGTGAAAGATGGTTCCAGCGGTTCAGGACCAAGCAGGCCCAGGACTTCGGCCGGATCGCGCACCAGATAGATACGGCCAAACTTGCGCGTATCGCGAAAACGTAACTCGCGACCGTCATCCAATTCAAAGATCGTATGCGCGTAAAGGTCGGGCGGAGTTTCCCCCGGCACGACGGACAGATGTCCCGTCATCTTCAGATGGATGATCAGCGTTTCGTCATCGCTCAATGAGAAAACGAGATATTTTCCGCGCCGGTCGATGGCCTCAATCCGGTGGCCGGCGATGCGGTCCTGCAACTCGGTGAATGAAGGTACGGCGATGTGGCGCGGCCAATCATTACGCGTGCCGGTGATCATCCGGCCAACCAGCGGCCGGCGCAGGGCGCGAACGAACGTTTCAACTTCCGGCAGTTCGGGCATATTACGATTATAGCCGGGAAGAGGTAATTCGAGGTACACTAACCGGTATGTACCCGGAAGACCGCGTCCTTGTCGCCTATGTCCCCAACCCGTCGGATTTCGAGATCGTCCGGCGCGAGGGCTGGTATCGTATCCCGCAACGCTTCGCGCCCAAGGGCTTGCACGCGGAAATCATTGCCTTCTACTTCGGCAGCAGGTTTGATCAAGAGAAATGGGCCATCCATTATTATGCTCCCAATGCCGGCCATGAACTGGTTCAACGGCGCGACCTGTTCCCAGACGAACCGGATCACCCGCATGCCGATGGCATCTACTACAAAATTCAGCTCGGCCCGCTGCAAAAATTGGCCCAGCCCATCGTCAGCCTGCGCTGGCGTCGGGTCACTTTCATTCACACAACTTGGGACCGTTTCCGTGACGCCACTGAAATCAACGATTTATTCATCGAAGGCGGACCTTATGTCGATCGACTTTACTATACCTTGAAAGAGCGCGGTGTGAGCGCCGAACGTGATTACCGGCTGAATGAAGACCAGCCGGATTATGTCGTCGCCCTGTCTGTGCCGACCCGCGACGGCCGCGTGAATGTGGCCTATGGGGACTTGCCATCTGACGATGCCGACGTAATGGCTCTGGCCGATGCCGTTGTGCGCGAGATTGCCCGTCAGGGTGGCCCCGGCCTAATTTCGGCCGAGGACCCACCCGGGAAGGAAACAGCCAATGACTGAGGGAAGTGAAACTGGCCATCCAACCGGCAGCGATGAAGGAATGGACAGTAGTCCCGGCGCTAAAAGCTATGAGCCGGTCTGGACCTTTCGCGGCTACAAGATGCGGCCGTCGGAGTTCAACACGGCCATGGTCCACTACTATCGGGCCGAGATCCAGCGCTCTAATGTCTGGCGCGGCCGGCTGGATACGACCACCAATTGGGCAGTGGTGACGACGGCCGCGGCCATTACCTTCGTCTTTGCCGCGCCGGAAAACCATTGGGGCGTCTTTCTGCTGGTCATGTTGCTGACGATGCTCTTTCTCTTCATTGAAGCCCGGCGCTATCGCTACTACGAACTGTGGAGTTATCGCGCCCGCCTGATGGAAACCGATTTCTTCGCTGCCATGCTCGTGCCGCCATTTGCGCCTCATGCCGGATGGGATGAGACACTGGCCGAAACACTGCTGCAGCCTCAATTCCCGATCTCCCGACTGGAAGCCATCGGCCGCCGCCTGCGCAATAACTACTTGGCGATTTTCGCTATCATCGGCGGTGCCATTTTTTTAAAACTCTATCTCCATCCCGCAGAGGCCGGCTCGATCGCGAGCCTCATCGGGCGCGCCGCCATAGGTCCTTTGCCGGGTGGGGGCGTCCTCGGGTTGATGGGGGCGTTCCTGCTGTTCCTTTTGATCATCGCCCTGCTGACCCGCAGCTTGCATGAGGCCAGCGGCGAAGTGTTGCCCAAATATGATATCGAAGATTTGGTCGGCAATCTTTGGCCGGCGACCGGCGATTCCCCTATGCCAGACGTGCAATCAGCGTGGTCGCGCCTGAATGTGCGTAAACGCCGCCGCATGCAAGTCATGGCCCTGGTGGTAGCGGCCGACCCGAAAACTATTGCCGCCCGGATCATCAGCGAGATGAACCGCGGCGCCACGGCGCTCCACGGCCGGGGGATGTATCGCCAACAAGAGCGAGATGTGCTGCTTATCGCCCTGACGGTGACCGAGATCGAGCATTTGAAGAAGATCGTCAACGAGGAAGACGATCACGCGTTCATCACCGTCATCCCCGCCAACGAGATCCTCGGCGAAGGATTTGTGCCCCTCCAGCAGCGCAAATAATTTTTAGGCATATAGCATGTCCAGTATCCGGTGCGGTGGCAGAAAACCGCCGGCAAATCCTCAGGGACAGTAGTCGGCCGCCGTCAGGTTTGGATTGCCATAGCCCATATCAGCCAGCGCTCCGGTCGGGTTTTCCCGGGCAGCCAGGCTCCCCTCGATCATGGCACACACACTACCCAGGTTCTCCGGTCCGGTCCAATTGCTTGTCAGTAGAGCCGCTGCCTGGGTTGCGCCTGTGTCCGAATAAGTGGCCTGCAACCAGGCCAGGCGCTCCGAAGCCCGGATGGGTGCACCACGCAGGAGGTCGATCAGGATGAGCCGGAAAGCCGCAAACTGGCTGATTGATTGGTAAGTTGCTTCTGGAGAATGGAAAAAGCCATCGTTGCGGAGAGTTCCGTCATTGATAGCTGCCTCATAATGCAGCAACGCCTCCTCTAGATCGCCTTTAGCCATGAGGTCATTGGCTTCATAAAGGATATGGTGGCGGTAGTCGGTTGGATCCGCCCACACTTCAGCCAGGATGACCGCCGTGCCGTCCCAATCCCAAACCTCGGTGTAGGTGCGCATGATCCCCGCGCCAACCGAGCCGATTGCGCCGCCGTGGACCAGAAATTCGGGCAGGTCATCACCATCGACATCCTGGAGGTGGACCTCAGGACTACTCATGGTGATCGTTTGCCCGCTGGTCCCCTCTTCCCCGGGCATATAGACCAGATCGCGAAAGCCCTCTAGTGAATGGTTGATGATCCGGTACATGCCAAAGCAGGTGTGGGCTCCGCAAGATTGGGTTTCGGCGATCAACTCCGGGCGGCCGTCGCCGGTCAGGTCGACGACGCCGATGATCTTCGGGGCCAGAAAGCTATAAATATCACTGCTGGGAGCAACGAAATATCGAAACAGGGGCCCGTCACCATTCACGATCCACAAATCCCCGGCCGCCGCCCACGGGGTGGCGGGCATGGACGGATCATAGAGCACCAGAATCCATTCATCCTGTAAGTCGCCGTCGAAGTCGGCCGCGCGCCAGTCCTCGTCGCTTTTTTGCATGCCCGACGCTTGCAACGCGGCGCGAACGGCGGCCGGATTGGCCCCACCGCGCCAGAGCGCGGTCAGCCAACCCTCCAGGCTCTCCCAATCCGTCGGCGATGGCGGGAGCGGGCCGGAAACGACTGTGGGCGCGGCGCAGACTGTACCGCACCCGCCGGGGCAGTCGCCGGTGGGGCAGGCGAAAACTTCACCGGGGCCGCAAGCGGGCGGAGTACACATGAGGACAGGGGTTTCCGCTCCGTCGACCGCCGGTGATGGATAGAAATCAGAGAGTGGTGTGGTTGAGACGGGGGCAGACTGATCCGACCCGATGACCGGCAACAGATTTTCAAGGCGATCGACAGTAGATCCATTGCAGGCGGACAGCAAAAGAAAGAGCAGTAATAAGGTTCCGACCGGCAATAGACGGCCTGTTTCAAAGAAATGTAATCCGTCGCGGTTCATGACTTCCTCTCCTTAATGTGCAATGTACTTCATGATGGGCCTTGCCCCTGATTCTGATCAGGGTCTTCTGGTAGCGGCAACTCCAACGTAAACCGCAACGTAACACGGCCGATCTGAATGATATCACCGTGTTGCATCCGGCGAGGGGCCAATCCTAAACGCTCGTAATTGAGAAATGTACCACTGTTGCTTCCCTCATCGTAGAGCCAGTACTCGCCCGACGCGGAGCGCCGCACGCGGGCATGGAGCCGGGAGACGCCGGGGTCGTCGACGATGATATCCACGGATTCCGCCTCGCGGCCGAGTGTGACATCATTGGCCACTAATTCAATGCGCTCGCCGACCGCCCCACCCGTATCCAGCCATTCCAGAAGCGGCACGTGGCTATCCGTATTGCGCGTGATAGGGGCCGGGGATGGTGCTTCGGCGAGGGGTTCGCTTGCTTGCGCGGCCCGTCTTCGCTTCCGGATTAGTAACAGCCCGCTGCCCAAGGCCGCCAGGATTACCAGTAAGGCCAGCAGTCCCGGGGCTAAAATGCCTTCTGGCGAGGCGGGCAAGTTGACCAATGGCGCCCGCGTCGGCACAGGCGATGGAGTGGGCAGCGCCGGACGGCTGATTTCCAGGGTGGCGGCCACCGGCATCGCCGTTGCCCGAAAGCCCAGCTCATCCGTGACCTCGACCCCTAAATTGTAGACGCCTTCATCCAGGTTGCTAATGTCCCAGACGAGTGGCAACTGCCCCGCGGCGTCGACCACGGGGGGTGTGGCCAGGGTCTGGGGTATGCCGTTGACCAGAAAAACTATATTAGAGAGCCGACGCGGTTGTCCGTCCGGCCAAACAATGCGCGCGGTGAAAGGCAAAGCCGCCGGCTGGAGCAACGACAGGGGCGTGTCCGGCGCGCTGCCTGCTCGCCGGATGGTGGTGCGTGGCAACTCAACGGTCACCTCCGGCGATGCCAAGAACAGGTCGGTGGCCGCGGAGACGATCTGGTTGCCCAGGCTAACCGACACCTCCAGGGGACCGGATTGCCGCAGGGCCGACCGGTAAGTGATTTCGAGTTGCTGACTTTGGTCTTGTAACACCCGATAAATCAGATCGGCATCTTCGGGTTGGGGCATGTGAATAAACTGACCGTTGGTTGGACGGGAGAGATCCGTGACATTGCTGATTTCATCCGGCGAGGCCTCGGCCCCCAGAACGACAGTGAAAATGGGCACTCCGGCCGACTGGGCGGCTGCGACCAGAGCCGGATAATCCAGTTGCCGGTCCAGCCGGGCGCCGTCGGTGTAGAGCACCACGGCGCCGAAGCGGTCGGCGTCTTCGCGAGCGGCCAGATGGTCGATGGCGGCCGAAAGCATTTCGTTTAAAGGCGTAACGCGGGGCGGCACTGGATCATAGCCGGTTATGGCCGCAGCCACGTCGGACGGCCGCGAAACGTCGGTGACCAGGTAGGCCGCTCCTACACCGGTCTCATCCGGTACAATAATGGATACCCGGTCCAGCCCGGCCGGGTTCATGAAAAGCTCGGCGTAACGAGTGATGCCGGCGGCCAGCTTCTCCCGCCGGGAGAGACCACTGCGATCATCAAAGAGCAGCAAGTCAGGGTTGGCGTCGATGACCAGTACCAGGTCGGCTCCAACCGGAACGGTGGCCGTCGTAACCGAGTCGATCGGCGCGCCATTTTCCCGCACTGCTAGCCGGGACAGGTCCGTAATCGCTTCGCTGCCCGCCCCGGACGCCAGCACACGGGCCCGGACTGTCGGAAAGTCCGTCCGGTCTACTTCGGTGACTTGCAGGTTAATGATCTCCGACTCCACCTGGGCGCTTACGATCGACAAGGTGGCCCGGAGGGTGAGAAGTGCGACGAAAATGTAAAAAAGAAGGCGAACTTTGTCGTTACGGTCCTTCATTCTGTTTCCTTTCTATCCATCGTCTGGTATTATATCAACATAACCTCCAATGAAGGGAGATGCCTTATGGGACAGGCCGTCAATCGAATCCTGTGGGGTCTGTTGGTTGCGTTCGCTCTGTGTCTTGGTTTTGTAGTCGCGGGGTATGCGCAGGAAACCGGCCAACTTGGACAACTCTACATCACTGGCGCAAACGCGGATAGTATTCCCAGCGTCCAGTTACGAGTCTATGGTTTCGACGGCCAGGGAAATCCCATCGACTTTTCCACCGAGCCTTTGTTCATCACCCACAATCGCTTTCCCGTCGACGAAATTTCCTTCGCCGACAAGGTTCCAGTCGGCACGCTGACTGTATTTCTCATCGATGCTACGGTGGATGTCGTCGACCAGCTGCCGGCCATCCAGGAGGTTATCCGCCAATATGCCTCAACCGGCAACATGCAGGAACAGGTCGATTACGTCGCCATCTATCAGATCGACGCCGACAACCCGGAGACCCTTCTGCAACTCCTCCCGCCAACCCAGTTTTACAATGCGGTTAATAACTTATTTACGACCTCGCCCCTGGTCGCCGAAGCCGGCGCGACATCGCTGTATGACGGCGTGGTGCGGATGGTCGAAGAAATTCCCAATATTAAACCGGATCCGGCCATGGCGGCGTCGATCGTGCTGTTTGGCGACGGCACGGATCCCGGTACATCCCAGGTTCGACCGAGTGATGTTCCTTTGCGCGCCGCGGCCGCCGGTATTCCTATCCATACGGTACTTCTCAATAATCCCGGCCTGGGAGTTGGACAGGAACTAGGTCGAGTCTATTTCCAGGATGTCGCCACCGGGGCGCGCGGTATTGCTACTGAATTGAGTAACACTGAAGGGATGGCGGCGATCTGGAATCGCATTGCATCATTCCGGGAGCACTCGCTCATCCGCTACACCGTGCCGGAACCGGCCGGCGGGACTTTCCCGGTTGAGCTGGCCTTGCGCGACAACCGCGATGTTCAGGCGTCGACCGAGGTAACGGTATCAGCCGTTTCCCCCAGCGTGACGCTTGACCTGCCCCGTGAAAGTCGGGCCATCACCGTCCCCGATCTGGACCGGCCGGTGGATTTGCGATTGTCGGCGACCGCCTCCTGGCTGGACGGTCAGGAACGAGATTTGACGGCGGCCGCGTTGCTGGTCAACAGCGTACAGGTAGCGGAGATCCCGGTGGCCAATCTGGCTTCGTTCGTCGTGCCGGTCAATAATTTCTCCTATGGCGATAACCGCCTGGAAATCATTGCAACCGACAATCAGGGCTTGCAGACAATCAGCCCGCCGGTCAATATCACTGTAACCCAGGGTGATCAACTGGCGGTACCGGAAGCATTACAACCGGGCGGGTTCAGCCTGAATCCGTTCTGGCTCTTGCCCGTATTGGCGCTCCTGATCGCCTTGATCGGTCTGCTCCTGATACGGCGCCGCGGGACATCA
>JAWOHK010000087.1:0-6682 GCA_046485205.1 Chloroflexota bacterium
CCATCCTCACCGGCTGCGAGCGGCCATCCCTCTGGCGACGACTGCCCGCCACAGTCCGATGTTGATCGCCTTCAGCGAGGTCGGCCGCCAGGCTATTTACGCCGATCCGGCCTGGAATAACGGGGAATATTACGATAACGGTAAGCGACCCGATGCCGGGCTGGCCGTCGCCCGCATGGTTGGCCACATCACTTACCTCAGTGACGCGTCGATGCAGCAGAAATTCGGTCGCCGTCTGCAAGCCCGCGAGCAATATGGCTACGAATTTCAGACCGAGTTTGCCGTGGAGAGCTATCTCAAATACAACGGCAACAACTTTACTAGGCGCTTTGACGCCAACAGCTACCTCTACGTAACCAAGGCCATGGACTATTTCGATCTCAGCCAGCCAAGCGGGTCGTTGACCGCCGCTTTCGCCAACTCGGCCGAGGTCAAATACCTGGTCGTCAGTTTTACCAGCGACTGGCTCTACCCGTCGTACCATAGCAAGGAACTTGTGCGAGTGTTGCACGCCGTCGACGCCGATGTGACCTATCTCGACATCGAGAGCACCTGGGGCCACGATGCTTTTCTCTTGGAGGTAGAAACGATGACCCGCTTATTGTCCGGATTCCTGGATCGGCTGGCGGAGGAGGAAGGGATTGGCTTGCCTTAAAGATTTAAACACAAGGAAACAAAAGGGTGATAGTGCCAGACCTCATATTGCATTGTGGAGCGTGGTTTTTTGGCATCAGGTTTTATCGAGACAGGGAGAAAAATGTCGATGGTGATGTCGGATACCCAAGATCTACACGTTAGGGCATTGCGACCTGATCTCCAGGCAGTGGCTGGACTGGTCTCACCTGATACGCGGGTGCTCGACTTGGGGTGCGGTGACGGCGAGCTGCTAGCCTATCTCAAGCATGAGAAAGGTGTGCGCGGGCGAGGTATCGAACTGAGCGAGACGGGCGTTCTGGCTTGCGTGCGCCGCGGGCTGAGCGTCCGTCAGGGCAATCTGCAAGAGGGGCTGGCTGATTATCCGGACCATAGTTTCGACTGCGTGATTCTGTCCCAGACCCTTCAGTATCTGGACGACCCGCAGATGGCCCTGGGCGAGATGCTGCGTGTCGGCCGGCTGGCCGTTGTTAGCTTTCCCAATTGGGGATACTGGCGTTGCCGGGTGAAATTTCTGGCCACCGGCCGGGTACCGGAAGCGCCCAATCTGCCCCAGACCTGGGACGATGTCCCTCGCTGGCAAGCCCTGACCGCCGCCGATTTCCTCGACTTCTGCCGCCGTCAAGGATTTGCTGTCCAGCAATCGATTTATCTGTCCAGCGATCGTGCCATCACCCGGATACCCAATCTGCGGGCCCGAACAGCCGTTTTCGCTCTTAATGAGGCATAAAAACGACCGGAGAGCCGTACACCCTCCGGTCGTTGTCCGAGAAAAGCATCAGATAATATTGATTTAGCAGCTTGGCCAACGACTGCGATTATGCTTGACGCAGGCCAAACTCATACTAGCTATTGTACGGGCGGGACAGCGCGACCTGGAAAAACCTTGACAGTGACAAATCCAAAGCGTTGCCTCGCCCTATTCGAATAAAACAATAAGCTAGGTAAAATCTGGATTCTACTACCCACTTTTTGATTTGCGTCCCTTCTCTATGCTATCGGGCACCAACAGGCTGACGCCCCAGCTGACGATGCCGAGGACGATGGCGCCTAAGATGTAATCCCAGAAGAATGTTGGCGTACAGGTGTAGGCCATTCCCAACACCTCGCTGGTGAACCATTGGGTGAGCCATAGCATCAGCACGTTGATCACGAAGACAAACAAGCCCAACGTCAGAATTACCAGCGGGCAGGTCAGCAGGGTGATGATGGGACGGATGACGGCATTCACGATACCGAACACCAGCGCTACAATGAGGAGTGCGAAGATGCTGTTAGCTTCCCAATCCCAGCACAACTGGTCTTTTAAAAGCCAAAAGGTAATGCCGAAGGCTACGGCATTGATTAGCAACCGAATCAAAAATCTCATAGGTCCTTACCTCCTTCAACTTACTCAGGCCGGGCGCTCCGACCAATCGATAATTCAAGTAGGCGCATTATAACGCGATTACAGGAGGTATCATATTCATAATTCCCGTCTGTAACGCATTCAATCCTGCCAGCCGCTCGCTCCTGGTGGTTGAGACGAGAAGGTCTGTTTTCAAGATCCCGATCTCCCATAAGTTTGTGCCAATTACGCCGGTTGGCGCTATGATAGAGAAGGTCACAACAAGCGATTGATCGTCCACTAATCCCAAACGGAGGCCATATGCCCTTCATGAAAGATGTCTTAGGTTTGATTCTGGGCGGGGGCCAAGGCGCTCGCCTGTATCCGTTAACCAAGGAACGCTCCAAACCGGCTGTTCCTCTGGCGGGCAAGTACCGGCTTATCGACATCCCTATCAGTAATTGCCTGCATGCTGACATCGAAAAGATCGCCATCCTGACTCAGTTCAACTCCGCCTCACTGCACCGCCACATTTGGAGTACCTACACTCGTGATCAATTTTCGCCGGGCTGGGTGCAAATTTTGGCTGCCGAGCAAACGCCCCTCAACCGTGACTGGTACCAGGGGACGGCCGACGCAGTGCGCAAGCAGTGGATGGAAATAAAGGAGGCCGGCACGCACTATACGTTAATTCTTGCTGGTGACCACCTGTACCGTATGGACTACCGCAAATTTGTCCAGCGCCACATTGATATGGAGGCTGATATCACGGTTGCCGTCCAACCTGTCGGCCGGGATGTTGTCTCCGGTTTAGGCATCGTGAAGCTGACGAATGACGGCCACATTGCGCGCTTCGCCGAAAAACCAAAGAACGATGAGGTGTTGAGCGAATTCGAAAGCGGCAACAACCTCGACAAGCCCTACATGGCGTCGATGGGCATCTACGTTTTCAACACAGACGTTCTACAGACTGTGTTGGAAATGGATTACGATGATTTCGGTCGCGACATTCTACCCAGTTCGATCGAGACGCGCCGCGTTTGCGGTTACACTTTTGAGGGCTTTTGGGAAGACATTGGAACAATACGCCGCTTTTACGAGATAAACTTGCGTATGACCAAGGCCAATGCCCCGTTCGATTTCTATGATGACCGCTCCCCTATTTACACTCATGCCCGTTTCCTGCCCGGTTCGGAAGTCTACAATACCCGGTTGGACGAAGTGTTGCTGGCCGACGGTTGCCGCCTCTACGAATCAACCATTCGCGAGAGCGTGGTTGGATTACGAAGCATCATTGGCCAGGAAGCCAACATCCAGTCATCGGTCATTATGGGCGCTGATTACTTCGAGACGGAGCGAGACCAGATAGAGAATCGCCGGTTAGGTCGGCCAGATATAGGCATTGGCCCCAACGCGGTGATCAAGGGAGCTATCATCGACAAGAACGCACGGATCGGAAAGGATGTCACCATTCGCTATATCCCCGATAGGCCGGACGGAGAGGAAGAGTATTGGGTCGCGCGTGATGGGATTATTATCGTACCCAAGAATGCGATTGTGCCGGACGGGGCGGTGATTTAAGGGATCTGAGGCGAAGCAACCGGGCAGGTAACGCTTTGCCTGATTAGCCGATTGGCCTCTGTTTGCCTCGGACTCAGCTCTCAGATGCAGGTTGGTCAAGATGTTTGGCGGCCAGTTCCGGGGTGGGGAACTGATCCGCTACGTGACCATAGATATGCACTCGGCCGCTATCGGGGTCGATGATGGCCGGAAACCAGCCGAAACCGGGGATAGGCGGGTGGACTGCACCGCTATGGCCGTTTTTACGCCGCCGCGGAAATTGCCAGACGACCCAGCTAAAAAGCTTGTCTAGTTTGACAGCCGTTGGTTTGTCGGTCTCCAAGCGGATGCCGTTGATCTCCGTTTTCTTGTGTGAGGTCATGGCACTTTTCTCGATGAGAAATATTATACCATTGCCGGCGCCAAGTCGAAAATAGCGTCCAGAACAGCGGTAGTCGCTGTGAAATCGGTGAACAAATGGTTCGGCTCGTGCTCGTGCAGCACTTGCCACGAAACAGGACCGGTAGCCACAGCGATGGCACGGGCCTGTCCGGCGCGGGCGACGCGAATATCCGCCGGAGTGTCGCCCAGAATAACCACCTCTTCAGTGTGGAAGCGTAGGCCCACCGATTCCTCCACTCGATCCAAGGCAATCGCCATGAGCTCGTTCCGATCGGAACTGTCTGATCCATAAGCTCCGGCACAAAAGAGGCTGGGGTTGATGCCGGCCGCCTGTAACTTGAGCGGAGCTGTTACTTGCAGGTTACCGGTTAATAAGCCGAGGAACGCCTGAGGCCGGTCTTGCAGGGCGGTTAATAGTGGTATCACGCCGGGGCAAGGCCGGATGCGATCAGGGGTGAATAATTCTTCCCCGAACCGGACCATCCAGGTCTCGAAGTCCGCGAACCTGTTTTCGATCTCGGTCGTAGACCAGCCTTCGGCAGTCATCAGGTCGAAGACGATGCGCCGGTCGGTCTTGCCGGCGAAATCATAGGTAGTCACCCCGCCGGCGGTTCCGAAGACCTGTGCCAGCGCCCGGCCGACAGCCATGCGGCCGGTGCGATTACTGTTAACCAGGGTGCCGTCGATATCGAAGAGAAGGAGACGCTTCATAACTTGCTGAGTATCGCCTCGGCCTGCGGCCAGATCGGCTCTTCCCAGCCGGGCAGCGTCGGCACCGGCGGCCCGGCGGGGATGCCGCGTTGCTCAATGATGGCCTTGATGCCACCCAGACGCGCGCCGGCGGGCAACAGTGCCAGAAGCCGGTTGACGATCCGTTGGGCGCGCTGAGCGCCGGCCATGTCACCGGCGGTATAGGCGCGACTCAGGGCTACGAACGGCTCGGGAATGGCCGTGCTCAGACCGCTGATCAGACCATCGGCGCCCAGAGCCAGCATGCCGAGGGCCGCGCTCTCGTTTCCGGCCAGCAGGATGCGACCATCGGGCATAGCATCGATGAGTTGCCGCACCATTTGCACGTCGACGCGGCTGCTTTTCATCCCGGCCAGTGAAGGTAGTTCACCGGCCAGACGGCCCAGCAGGCTCGAGCTGATGCCATTGACAGCAAATTGGGGGATATCGTATAGAAACAAGGGCAAATCTGGTGCGGCGGCAGCGATAGCTGTGTAGTAACGAGCCAGGGCGTCATCATGCATGCCGTAGAACGCCGGAGTCATGGCGACGATGGCCGCCGGTCTTGGTTGGGTCGCTTGAGCTGCGGCCGCCAGCTCGACGGCTGTTTCGGTGCGCTGGGCACCGACATGAATCAGCACGGGTACGCGTTTACCGGCCGCAGCGACGGCGGCTTCGTGGAGGGCCAGGCGCTGGTCGGGGCCCAATTGCGTCCCTTCGCCGGTCGTCCCACCGATGAAAAGGCCGCTGACGCTCTTGCCGATCAGGAAATCGACCAGTTGGCCCACGGCGGTGGTGTTAACCGAATGAGTGCCGGGATTTAACGGCGTGGCCATGGCCGGAGTCACGCCGCCACGCAGTTGTGTTTTAAGTTCGGCGATTTGGTCTTGTATCACGATGATTTCCTTTTTTTCAAACGGGTCAAACCAGTAGCTCAGTCTACGCCAGAACACCTTCTTCCGCCTGGCTAAGGACATTTTCAAAAATATGCAAGCCTTCTTCAACCAGCGGCCGGGGGATATTGAGTGGCGGGGTCATGCGAATTGCATTTGAGCCACAGGGGATGAGCAGTAAGCCCGATTCGAAAGCGCGCTGGATGACGCGATCGCGCAATTCCGTGGCCCGCTCTTTGGTGTCGCGATCCTTGACAAATTCGAGACCGACCATCAGTCCCCGGCCGCGAACTTCGCCGATGCAGGAATGGCGACCTTCCATCTCAGCCAGAGCATCCAGAATAAACGCGCCGGTTTCGGTGGCCTGGTCCATCAGTCCTTCCTCATCGATGACTTGCAGCGTTGCCAAAGCCGCCACCGCCGCCACCGGGTTGCCGCCAAAGGTGCTGCCGTGAGATCCCGGCCCCCAAGTCATTAGATCCTTGCGAGCGATAATGCCACCGATGGGCATGCCGCTACCGATGCCCTTGGCGAAGCAAACGATGTCCGGCTCGACGTTTTCGTGTTCAATGGCCCACCACTTGCCGGTTCGGCCGGCACCGCTCTGGATCTCGTCGACCATCAACAGGATGCCGTGGCGGTCGCACAACTCGCGTAGGCGGCCGAGGAAGCCGGGCGCGGGGACGATGTAGCCACCTTCGCCCTGGATCGCCTCGACCAGGATGCCGGCAACATCAGTCGGCGAGAGCATAGTGTGGAAGATTTCTTCCTCAATGTAATCCACTACCGTGTCGCCGTAACTTTCATCCGGCTGGCCGGCCAGAACCGGGCGGTAGGAGTTGGGGTAGGGTACGTGGTAGACATCAACGCCGGAGAGGTAGTTGGCCCGCTGGACGGTCTTGCTAGCAGTGAAGGAAAGCGAACCCAGGGTACGCCCGTGAAAAGCGCCGGTGAAGCCGATGAAGCGGGTGCGACGAGTGGTGTACATGGCTAGCTTGATGGCCGCCTCGACAGCCTCGGTGCCGGAATTGCCGAAGTAGACCAGCGTGTCGCCGGCCATGGGAGCAATCGCTTGTAATTTTTCGGCCAATTCGACGGCCGGGGGATAGAAGAAGTC
>JAWOHK010000151.1:0-5506 GCA_046485205.1 Chloroflexota bacterium
CCTCGGCGAACAGCGCATCCAGTTTCGCCAGCGGCCAATCTTCGGGCAATGGATTGTCGTGGTTAAAGCGGGGATAGCTACAGATGGTGGCATTGTTGGAAAACGGCGTCACCGTACCGATCATCGCGCCGCTCTCCGCGCAACGGCGCAACCGGTCCAGCCAGTCGCCATGCACCTCGGTATCGCTGTTAAGCAACATCACATCCCGGTCGGGATGCAGCACCATGCCCCGATTGACGGCGTTGACGAAGCCCGTATTGACCGGATTAATCAGCAAGGTAATGGCACCGGTCTCCGCCAGGTCGCGAAGCCAGGTTGACAACTCCGGTTCCGGGCTGCAATCGTCGATGACCACGAGTTCATAAGCGGTTTGCTGCGGAAACGCCAGTACGCTCTCCAGGCAGCGCCGGGTTTCGGCCAATCCCCGATAGGCGGGAACGATCACGTCCACCACGGGGGCGCTAGCAGCGGACGATTCAATGTCAATGGTCACAACGCCGGCTCCTAAATCAGTTCCAGAATCTCACCGGCGTTACTCAGATTTTGTCTCACCAAGGCTCACCCGCCTAAGGTAACCCTTGGGATTCCAGGTGATCAGAAATGATTCTCTACTCCGGTCTATCTCGAATTCTCTATTCTCTTTCATAAAAGTTTCAATTGCTTCATAAGGACCTGGTTTTGGCCCTAAAGATAAGCCATGATGACATATACTATCTTCGACAATAAAATAATCACCCAGCTTCAACAGAACAGAATATGTGCGTAATATATTCAATGTATTTTGATATGTGTGAGAGCTATCTTCAATTATCAATACTCTGTCATTTGCAGAAACCAACTTTTCCACATCCACAAAACACTGACTGGCATCCCCTTCAATAAAGGTTATTCTACGATGGTTCTTCACATGCTCGGGGACACCTCCATGTGAGATATCGATACCAATAATTTTGCCCCTACCTAACAGATCACAAATATGCGCCAAAGAGAGTGTACTTCCACCATTAGCATTACCTATTTCGATGATAACATCAGGTTGAACTTCGCAGATCAGTTCCTGATAGACCCAGTGATCCAGTGGATTTTTTAATGCCTTAACGCCCAAATAGGTTGTTTGATTCATGATCCGATCTTGCATGATCGCTAGAACTTCCCTTAACGGCATATTCAGATTTTCTTCCAAAAACTTAGTCATCTTATCTCTACCCCATATGGGCTACAATTAAGATTCTTCAAGGATTTCTTGTGAATCCAGCCGGACTGAAAGCCAATGAAGCTAATCGATTGATTTATAAAAGCGAGGAGCCAACTTCCAGTGGGTTTGGCGGGCTTTGCGCAGACTAAATTAAAGGGTTCGTCGCCAGTACATACCAGCCCAATCGATTTCATGCATCTGATCCACGATGCCGTGGTTTCGGCGAAAGTCTTCGACAGCCGCACGGCAACCAGACACTACTTTGTAGTCATCAATAATGATGTAACCACCAATCGACAGCTTCATATAAAGATTCGTCAACGCATCCCAAGTCGACTCGTACATATCACCGTCGAGGCGCAGTACCGCCAGTGAGTCAGCGGGAACGTAAGGCAATGTGTCTCGAAACCACCCCTTGATAAACACGACCTGCTCGTCGAGCAGTCCGTACCGCTCGAAGTTGGCCTTGACTTCCTCCAAGGGGACGGCCAGATAGGTGTGCTTATGGTGACGATCACCTGCATCTTTTGGAAATTGTAAGGGATTCGGCGTGGGAAGACCCTCGAACGAATCGGCCACCAGCACCCGTCTATCCGTTACGTCGTATGCCTTCAAAATCGCCCGCATGAAGATAGCCGCGCCGCCGCGCCAAACGCCGGTTTCAATCAAATCGCCCGGGATGCCCTCAAAGATCACATTTTCGATACAGTATTGCAAATTATCAAGGCGTTTCATCCCTATCATCGTATGTGCCAGCAGGGGCCAATCCTGACCGTTTTCACGAATCTGCTTCATATAACTTAGTGGTTGCAAAGGGCTCGTATTCGGATCCTCGTAGATGGTGTTTGTGAGTATTTTCTTCATCAGATCGAGGTAAAGTTCTGCCGTCGCATGCATGTTGAATCCTGGTCTTTCCGGAGAAGCGAGGGAGTGGGATTTATCAATAATCTTTATTTTTTTGACAAAAAATGGTTACGAGGGAACTGCGATCAATTCAATCTCTAGCATTGGGATACCTATCAATCCATAGCCTTGACGCACGCTGCTGGCGTGGGATTTAAAAACCAGCGCGTCACTATACCAGCAATGGGTAACATGATCCTGTTGCATGCCTGAAGCAGCGGCGATATCCACTGCATAGTCGCCAACCGGCAGTACCGGCATACGGAAAGTAAACCGTGCGATTAATTCTTGGCCGGCGATAACCGGTTGGGGATTAGTGGAATAGGACAAGTAGGTATTATCACCGAATAGACGCTGACCCAACCGATCCTTGACCAGAAACCCGATGATCGGATTGTCGAGATCCATCAAGGCCAGCGCCCGCACGACAAGGGTCACTATCTCGCCGCCTACGACCCACTGCAGGATCCTGCCCCGTCGATCTTCGAAGCATGTATTCACGATCATGATAGCCCCCGTTCCGCAAGCTTCGACTTCAGTTCGAAAGGCGAATAATTCTATATCGTTGCGGAAGCGAGTCTGATTCAAAAACGCCAGCCGCTGATCCACCACATCAGTTGTACGACGCTCCATGGCAGCCGCCGATTGATCCAAACTGGGCCGTTGCGCCAGCTCCATGCCGGGAGTCTGAGCTTGGAACAACATAGCCAAGTAATGCTCGCAGACCTCCTTGGCCGGGCCGACTTCGCGCACCTGACCGTGTTCCAGCCACAGTACGCGATCGCAGAGGTTGATCACCGCCGCGGTATCGTGGCTGACGAAAAACAGCGTGCCCTGTTCCTGAAACTTGCGGAGAAACCGCATGCATTTCTGGACAAAAAACACATCCCCGACCGACAACGCCTCATCGATCACCAAAATATCGGCGCGGACGTGAGCGGCGACGGCGAAGGCCAGCCGCACCGCCATGCCGCTGGAATAAGTCTTGACCGGCTGGTCGATGAACTCGCCGATGTCGGCAAACTGGAGAATCTCGGGCAGAGAATATTCGATTTCCGCGTCGTCCAGGCCGAGGATCGCGGCGTTGAGATAGACATTCTCGCGGCCGGTAAACTCCGGGTTGAAGCCGGTGCCCAGCTCCAGCAGCGCCGCGACCCGGCCCTGAACCGCCAGAGTTCCCGTGGTGGGCGCCAGCGTGTTGCACAGCATTTTAAGCAGGGTGGATTTGCCGGAACCGTTCCGGCCGATCACTCCAACGGTTTCCCCGCGTCGCACCGCGAACGACACGTCGCGCAAGGCCCAGAATTCGCGGTAGTAGCGACGCCGGCCACGCCACAACATTTGTTTGAGACGATCCTGCGGCCGTTCGTAGATCTGATAGCACTTACCGACTTCGCACGTCTCGATCACGACCTCCAGTTCAGAGGACATCGGCAAAGCCTCGGCGCGTTCGCGCGAACCAATAGACGCCCAGCAACGCCACCAGCAATCCCGCGCTCAGACAAAGCCAATAGGGCGTCCAGGCCGGCGCTTGGCCGAACAGGATAATCCCTCGAGTCTGCTCGATGACCAGCGCCAGCGGATTGAACTGCAACCAGGGCCGAACCGAGTCCGGCAGCGCGCTGACCGGGTAAAAGACCGGACTCATGAACATCATCAACTGTACCAGCGGGACGACCAATTGCTGAATATCACGGATGCATACGCCCAGGGACGCCAGAAACCAGCTCAGTCCCAGCACGAACAGCACCAGGGGCAACACCAGCACCGGCAGCAGCAGCACCGTCCATGCCAAGCCATCACCCAGGGTCGCCTGCAACAGCAGGATGACCAGGAACGTCGCGGTCACGATCAACAGGGCGGAAGCCACCGCGACCACCGGCAACATCTCCAGGGGAAAGATCACATTCTTGACGTAGTTCGGGTGCGCCAGAATCAAGCCAGGGGCGCGGCCCAAGCATTCAGCGAGAAAATTATACAGCGCCAGACCGACGAATAACGCCAGGGCGAGGTCGGCCAGGGAACCGTCGGCCTGCCCTGCCCAGCGCATCTGAAAAATCACGCCGAAGAAGAAAGTAAACACCAGCAACGACAGCAACGGGAGCAGAAAAGACCACAACATGCCCAGATAGGAGCCGCGATAGCGCTCGGCGAAATCCCGTTTCAGCAGCTTCAGGAACAACTGGCGTTGCAGCCAGCACTGACCTAAGACCTGATAAAGCACTCCGCCCCGACTGGAACCCGAGGTAAATGACGTCGCGGACATCGCAATCAGACGCCGTCCGACAGAGAGGGAACCCACAGCGGCGCGGGCGGCAGGCCCCGAACATGGCGCTCCCACATCATCTCATACCCTCGTTCCAGATGCCGGGCGAAGCGTTCGGTATCGAACAGCGGGGTCCGCAGGCGATTTTCGGCCAGCTTCGCGCGCAATTCCGCCAGTTCCGCCGGCCGGGTCGCCAATCGAACGGCCCGTTCCTCATACGCTTCCAGGGAGTGGGCGATCAGTTCCGGCAAGCCGACCGCCTGGAGCAAGCTGGTGGCCACGCGCGCCGGGAACATCTCGCCCAGGCAGGTCAGCACCGGCACTCCCGCCCACAGCGCATCGCTGGCGGTGGTATGAGCGTTGTAAATGCGCGTGTCGAGAAACAGGTCGGCCAAGCGGTGGCGTTCGAGATGCCGGTCCTTGGGCAGGCGTTTGGCGAATACCAACCGTTCGCCGTCGATCCCCCAAGCAGCGGCGGTGGATCGCAGGTTAGCCTGGGCCTCCTCGCTGTCGGAGTACAGCCAGAGCACCGAGTCCGGCACACGACGGAGGATGCGTATCCAGACCGCGAACATAACCGGTTCCAGCTTCTGGATCTGGTTAAAACAGCAGAAGATAAAGCCCTGTTCGGGCAATCCCTGATCCGACTTCTGGACGCCAGTTTCGGCAATCGCCTGCCAGCGGTCGTTGACCTGATAGCAGTCCGGCAGATAAACCGGACATTCGCTGAAGTACCCCAGTAGTTCCTCCGGCAAGACCACCGGATCGGCGATGATATAGGGGATGAAGTCCGCGCCTAACGTGCCGGGATACCCCAGATAACTGACCTGGATCGGCGCGGGCCGCAAGGCGAAGATTTCCGAGCGGGCGCTGGCCGTGTAACCCATCAAATCGATCAGGAGGTGAATGCCATCGGCATGAATGCGCGTCGCGGCTTCGGCGTTGCTCGTTCCGGTTAAATCCACAAACCGGTCCGCATCCGCCCGGATCCGCTGATAGTAGTCGCTCCGGTCGTCCGGACAAAGCGCGTAAACATAAATCTCGAAGCTCGTTCGGTTGTGAATGTGAAACAGCCCCCGCATCAGGTGCGCGGTCGGATGCTCGCGAAAATCCGCCGATACATAGCCGATCCTGAGTCGTTC
>JAWOHK010000187.1:0-4402 GCA_046485205.1 Chloroflexota bacterium
CAAACATCGAAGACTTCATGCCCGAGCGCTTCCCGGTCTGGATCTGGATGGATGAACCATCTTTCTATGGCTTCCCGGTTTTCGGTGAGCCTGGACCGAAGGTCGCCCAGGATGTCGGCGGTGACCGGGTTACGCCTGAGACACGCAGCTTCGAGCCAAACCCGGCGACGCTGGCGAGGACCGAGGCGTTCCTGGCAACCGTGTTACCGGGCATGTTAGGTCCGCAACTCTACACCAAAACTTGCCTTTATGATCTACCGCCGGATCGTAACTTTGTCCTGGGCGGTTTGCCGGAGCTGCCCAATGTCTCTCTGGCGATCGGCGCGGGCCACAGCTTCAAGTTCGCCGCCCTGATCGGGAAAATCCTGAGCGATCTGGCTTTTGACGGCCGGACCGACTTTGATATCGACCCGTTTTCGATTGAACGGCCTATACTGCATGAAGAAAATCCGGTGTTGAATTTCATGTGCTGAAAACTTACCGCGGTGGCGATTCAGGATATTTCAAATCGCGGATATTGAATCCTTTCCGCAAAAATTAGCCCACTATCGAGGTCATCAGCGGTCGATCTCCTTCCCCCATAATCCATAACCAGATTCGCGCCTTTCTTCACGCCGGCGATGTTGTTCGTGGATATCATGAACATGAAAAACCTTCTCCTCAATGGCCGCCGCCAGCCAGCGTCGGCCATTCTCGTCCGTCGCCATACTCCCCGCGCCATATGCCCCGGTCGCTGTATCATCGTCCCAGGGCGGATTTGCCACCAGCGCGCCGCCCTCAATCCAGTCCATATAGTAGCTATCAGTCGCAACGAAATCCGTTTCATCGATCACCCGGTCCATATGGGTCAAATCGGGCCGCAAGTGCAGGATGTAGGCTGTTTCCAGCTCGCCGGCGTGGCCCATACCGCCCCGGCCGGAGTGACGGAATTGCTGGACGACCGGCGCGGCGATGTGGCCGGCCGTATGTAGCCACGCTGTGGCGCAGAAGATTCGCCGATATCGTTCCCCGGCGTACTTGACGACATTGACCAGAAACGAACAATTCCCGCCGTGGCCGCTCATCAGGTATGCCAGCCGGAACCCGCGCCCAACCAGCGTGTCAATCACGGCCAGCCAGAAGTCCTCGAAAGCGCGACCACCGACATTGAGCGTCCCGGCAAATGACGAGCGATGGGTGCTGGCCCCATAGGGAAATACCGGCAGACAAACGGCCAGATCGGGCACGGCCAATTCGGTTCCCAGGCCAATCGCCTCGATGATGAGATTATCGGTGGACAGTGGCAGGTGGAAGCCATGTTGCTCGGTGTGGCCGATGGGGATGAGCACGCACTTGTCGCGCCCTGTACCGGCCGGGATGGCTGGCCGGCTGCGTAATTGAGAAGGATGCCACTGCACGATGGCCCGCGCGCCAAGGCCAAGCTCCAGCCCTTGCGGGTGCAGCGCGTACACGCGGCTGAAGCCGTCGTCCTGCAGGCTGTCGAGCAGGTTCGAGACCATTCTGGCGAACGGTGCGACGGGCACGGCCAACCCGCTTCCGAGCCACCCGTAGGGAATGGCTGGCAATAGGCCGATAACGGCGGGATCGCTTAACGCCTCGGCCAGTTTTTTAAGGCTATATCCTTGGCCAATAGGAATAACCAGCGGAGTGCCGCGGTGTAGGGCAGCAACTTCCGGCCAAGTGAGTTCATCGAAGTTGAAATAAGTGGTCAATGGGCATCCTTGTGATCATTCATAAAGTCTGGATCCGGTTAATTCCCGCTCGCGCCGCGCCACATAATCATCCAGCGCCTCGGAAACGGCCGGATCAAGGGGCGGCGGCTCATACCGGGACAGTATCTCCTTCCAGATCCGGTTAGCGCGGCGGGCCGTGTCCTTCCCTCCGCCGGCGATCCAGGCGTCGTAACCCTGCCGGTCAGCCAGCGACGACGGGTAGAAGGCGTTGCGATAGCGTTCCTGCGTGTGCACAGTTCCGAAGTGATGGCCGCCCGGGCCGACTTCGGCGATACTGTCCAGAGCCAGGGATGCCTCATCAATGGTAAAACCCTTTAGGAAGTGCTGGAACATGGCCAAATTCTCCAGATCGACGATGTACTTCTCCAGCGAGACAGTCAGACCGCCGTCGACCCATCCCGCGGCGTGCATGATCAGGTTCGTGTGAGCCAGAACGGCCGGCCACAGCGTCCACGCCGATTCATAAGCCGCCTGGGCATCGGCCACCTGGCTATTGGTCAGGCTGCCGCTACCACGATAGGGTAGATTGTAGCGGCGCGCCAGTTGTCCACCGACCAGGTGGGCCCAGGCGCCTTCTGGTGTGCCCAGGCTGGGGCTGCCGCTGCGCAGGTCGATATTGGCGGTGAAACCCCCGTAGATGACCGGTGCGCCGGGCCGCACCAATTGCGCCAGGGTGACCCCGGCCAGGACCTCGGCGTTTTGTTGGGCCAGCGCCGCGGCCATCGTAACCGGGCTCATCGCTCCGGCCAGAATGAAGGGGGTGATGAACGTGACCTGGCCGGCGCGGGCGTAAGTAATCAGGCCGCCAAGCATGCGATCATCATAACGTAGTGGACTGTTCACATTGATGACATCGCCGGTGACGGGCTCGCCATCAAGCGGCCCGAAGACCAGCCGCATCATCGCCAAGGTGTCGGCGGTGATGATACGGCCATGCGCGCCTTCCATAACGACCTTGTCGGTCAGTTTGAATCCGGCCCTCACCCGGTGAAGATGGCGAAGGTCGACCGGAATATCCTGGGCCGTTACCTGTTCCCAGGCGGCGAAGTGCAGGGCATGGCAGGATTGGGAGACTCGCAGTAAATTTTCATAGTCGGCCATGGTTCCGGGACGACGGCCGTTATCGAGATCGTTGACGTAGGCCATCCCGCCACAAGGACCAAAAGTGATGGTGTTACCACCGATCACCACATCATGGGCCGGGTTGCGCGCCCGCCAGTGAAAAGAAGAAGGAGCTTTCTCAATGGCTTCCTTGACCAATCCACGGTCGATACGAACATGTTGCGCCTCGCGATCGACGTCAGCGCCGGCTTTTTCCCAGATATCCAGCGCTTCCGCGTCCAAAAAATCGAGGCCGATGTTTTCCAGAATATTGAGCGAGGCGTCGTGTAGACGTTCAAGTTCATCCGGTTCAAGCCAGTCATACGGGGGACGGGGATTTTTGGGTGGCTGAAAAGGAAGGTCGAGCAGGGGGAGCGTGATCGATTGGCGTGGTCTTCGGCTGCGGAGTCTGGTCATGAGACGTGATTATATCAGAAGCCGTTGATTCTCTCTGCGCATTGAGGGGTATCAGAGTATGTCCAAAATTGGAAGTAAAAGGGTAATGTTTGGAATTTATTGCAGACTGGATTGTGTTAACTACGCGCGCAAGTACCAGTCAAAGAACCGTTCCGTTCGCCGCTGCCAATCCATCTCCGTCTCATAGCGCAGGAAGCCATGCGGCTCTCCGGCGTAGGTCTTGTACTCGAATATCTTGTCGTGCCGCCGCAATGCTTCGGCCCATTCTTCGGAAGATTGCGGTGGCACGACATCATCTTCAAGTCCGTGCAACAGGAGCACCGGCGCGCGGACGTTCTCGATCTCCCAGATCGGTGATGCAGCCAGGTATGCCGGCCAATTGGCGCGTGGGTGACCGAGCATCATCTCCGTGTAGAGCCGCGTCGTGCGCTCGCATTGACCCCAGGAACTATAAACATTGGCGTCGCCATACTTGCTGACACCGCAGGCGAACAAGTACTCCGGGTCGCGGGCCAGGCAGCAGGCGACCATGTAACCGCCATAGCTGGAACCGAAGATGCCGATGCGTTGTGGATCGACCCAGCCTGCACGTTTGGGCAGGGTTTTCGCCCCATGAAGAATATCCTGTGTATCGCCCACTCCCCAGTCGTTGTAATTGGCGTGCTCGAAGTCGCGGCCGTAGCCGGAGCTACCACGAAAGTTGGGGGTGAAAAAGGTATAGCCCTTGGCCAGGAAGTATTGGGCCAGCGCGTCCCATTGCGATAGATATTGGTCGGCTGGACCCCCATGGGGGCGCACGATGGCCGCGCCGTTAGGATTGGCTGGTTTCCACAGTAGCGCCGGGATTTCCAGCCCGTCAAAGCTGCGATAGGTGAGATGTTCCGGCGTGACGAGGGGCTGCGCCGCCAGCGCCGGCGGCATGGAGAAGGTCAGTTGGGTCATTTGCCCGCCAGGGATATCAACCCGGTACAGATCCGGCGGCAGGGTAGCGGCTTCGTGCTCAACTGTCAGGTAGCGGCCGCCGGGTGACCAGTTCAGATTACTGAAAACACCTATTCCGGTGGCCACGTCTCTGATAGCCCCGCTATCGATCTCAACCAGGGCCAGATCGACATACTCTTGACGATGGATGGTGACGGCCAACAGACGGC
>JAWOHK010000263.1:0-5787 GCA_046485205.1 Chloroflexota bacterium
AACCGACCCAGCGGTGCGATGGACCCACCCCTGCCGGCCAGTGAGTCGGAGCGCGCGGTCACGAGCAATGGTCCATGCACCGGCACCGGGACCGGCGCCGCGCGGGCCGCGACCGCCAGCGCGGCCAGGACCGACTCGTCGACTCCCGGCACGCGGGCAACCTCGGACAGGTTATCGAAACGGCCCAGCGAATCCCGGGCGCGGAGTATCGCCGCGGCAACGCGCGATGGAACTTGAGCGAGTGGCAGTCGCGGATCGCGCCTTGGCGGTGGCCCGACCAGCTGCGGCCGCCGTCTTCACTGCGCACCACCGCGCCGAACTCAATTCCGGCCAGGACGACATCCGGCTCTGTGGGCGAGACGGCGATGGCCATCACATAAGGCTGAAAGGGTTTCTCGGCCGGGGAAAACCACCACCAGCGATTGGGGATTCGCCGGAAGCCGTCGAGTTCAGCCCAGGTATGGCCGCCGTCCACAGACTTGAACATCGCCGCCGGTTTCACGCCGGCGTAGATCACTTTAGAATTATGCGGGCTGACGGCGATGGACTTGACGATCTGCCCGTCCAGCCCCAGATGGCTCCAGGTCTCCCCCTTGTCAGTCGAATGGTAGATACCCTTCCCATTTGTTCCGGCGAACACGTGGGCGGCATTCGCCGGATCGGCGGCCAGGGTGACCGGCTTCACCGGTTCGTTCAGAACAGTCTCGACCCACCAGTCCTCGCCCGGAACGCAAGCCGCGCGTTGGATTCTCTGGTTGCCGATGGCCAGGAATACAGAGGTGTTCGTCTCAATCAACTTGTCCGGCATTTGAAGTATCCTTTCCTATCGTTACGACAAGACAGCGCTCCCACAGAGAGAGGTGACTCATCAGTCAGCGGAAAGGCCGTCCGCCGGCACGGGAATGGCCGGAGCGGCCGTTTCCTCCGCCCTTACAATCACTGTTGCTTTCCAGGCCAGTGCTAACCCCAAGGCGAAATCAACCAGGGCCAGCACCGGGTGGAGCGCCGATAGAACCGGCGCCGATGCGCGCATGAAGATGAGCACGTCCGCTTGCAGGATATAGACGCCGAGCAACAGCCAGGTCAGCCGTTTCAATGATCCCGGCAGCTTGCCGAGATAGGCGGTGGCGACCATGAAGATGAGCGGCAAGCCCAGCGTGTGGCCCAGACCGATATGGCTACCCCAGCCCATCTGCCGGGCGACGATGACCATCCCGGCCAGAAAGACCTGGACGAGAACCCCGGCTACGAACAACCAGGCCAGGACCATGTAGATCATTCGAGAAATTTTCATGGCGACTACCTCTTAGTTTGAATTGATACAACCTGCTTATCTATGGGACAGTATAGGGCGGGCCCGGCGGGTTGTCATGAGGCAGGAGTTGCAACTGAGGCGGGAGGTTTGCCCGGATCATGACCGGGAATCATTCCCGACCGGCTTTCCGGGTGGTGGGAAAGCTATAGCCGTTGGGGCGAGGCAACCGCGAGCTCCCTTCCTGGTCGACCGTGAAAATCCCTCTTCCCGGTTGCCTGGCCCTTACGATCTTCAATTCTCAGGTTAACAGCGCACTAGAGGGGGATCCAGCGGCCGGTGATATCGCCGGAACCTTGAAACTCGCTTCCGGGAGTAGAAATTTGCCAGTTGATCCGGTACCGATCGATAAAACCCAGGCTGTCCGGCTTGTCATCCAGGATGATCGCATCCGGCGGCATTCGATCGCGAATCCGGCCGATCTCCGCTTCAGCCACATACAGGCCAATGGCGAACACCTGACCGGGAGCAGCGACACCCTGAAACAAGGCCAGCACGAGGTTGTCCTTGCGCAAGGCCACCATGGCTAAATCAATACCGGCCTCGACGGCGTTCTCCCACCTCTTGTCATGAGGCAAGGCATACCATAACCCATCCACCAGCGGGGCTTCCCGCGTCACGATCGTCATGTCAAAGAGTTGCTGGTAATACTCCTCAGCCGCTCGTAGATCGGGGACGACCAGAGCGATATGTCTGACTGTATAATTCATCGGTCGTGTAAATGGTTAATCAGAAACGATGGCTACGGAATCACTCCCGCACCCGGTACAGGGTTTTTCATTGTTTGGATGCCAAGATGCCAAGTCCTAGCTAGGTCCATTCCGGGCCGGTTGAAACCGACCGCTAGCGGATCAAGTGCAATCAATCGCACTTAAATCGCCCTTGACAAGAAGATTTTGGCCGGTGGAAGTGTGTTTTATCGTACTTTGGCGCTAGCGTCGGGCTCGTCAACCCGATGCGGAACTCAATATCGGACTGCGGACGTATATTGTGGTTAGCAGGGCCAGGTTCCCACGAGCCTTTCTTTAAGGAGATTAAAATCGATGCAGGTTTGAACCACTTCTTTCAGATTCAGTCCTGGTTCAAACCTGCAGCTCGGATCAATGATGGTCATGGACCATCATATCGATCAACGTATTTGCCCGCGGACTTCGCCTCCGGGGAATTGGCTAGTGTGAACGTTGACGTAGGTATTCCCGGCTCTGATTTCATCCATCAGATCGTCGAGGGTTGCGCCGGCCAGCGAACCTACTAAATCATCGGCGGTGATCACACCTTCGGCCAGAACGCCGCTGGAGCGACCGGGAATCAACTGCGGCGGCGGCCCACTAGGATATAACCAGGCCACCACGCCGCCGTTTTCCCCGGCCGGGGCGAGATGGATGTGAGCCATGGTCACATTCTGGATATTGGCGACGATTAACTTATAGTGTAAGCCATCATCGCGTAGTCTGAATATAGCCTGGCCGGTAGCCTTGCTGTCGTTGGGGGGCACTTCCTCACCGCCTGACAGGTGGGCGCGGAAATTCTCCGGCTGAGCGGCGACACTACCCACGACCATCAACGAGAGGATGACGAGTAATAACACGAATAGGCGAGATTTCATTTTTACCTCCGATTTACTAACTGATTAGGAGATAGGATCGTCACCTGTGAAACTTCGATGTAAAGGTCATTGCGCAAGGTGATACCATCAATCTTAACCAGTACCGAACTGGATTCAGTCGAGTATCTCTTTCTGGGCAGGCATCACCTCCTATTAAGTTTTATCGTTTAAGGGTCGAGCCACTAAGATCAGCATAGCATAAGTCAGATCGGGATGTCTATTCTCCGCGGCCGGAAATGGCTATTGTCTAATGAACTTTTCTTTTCTGAAGGCCCGAGCGGATCGTTTCGCGGCTGGTTGTTTTGTCGCCCGGCAAGGTGGATTCGCTATCCGCCACCGGCAAGTTAAACCCGTTCAACCACGTTAACGTGCTTTGTGTGGCTACCCATGGTCTTAACGATTGGCGGAAGGCAGATGCTTCGGTCGCAGCGTAAGCGGCGACGCCTCAGCAACACAACGAACGTTGAAGTGACCGTTACCTGTCTACTTTTAGGACGCCGGTTGTGAGAAGTGGGCTTGCACGTCGAAAACCGTCAAATCCGGCTCGGCGCCTGCGGCGCGGAACATGAGCACGCCCCCTGGCGTTTCTACCGAATTCTGATAAGCCGCCAGCTCTTCGCGGCTGCTCCAGTGGGTGATAATGCGCCACACAGCCGGATCGGCCGAATCCTGCACGAGAAAGGTCTGCTTGATGGGAGGGGGGAGCGGTTGGGCGGTTGACTGATAGGTCTCTACCAGCTTCGCCCAATTCTCTTGTGCGACGCGCGCTTCCAGTATCGTTATTACCATGGTATTTTGCTCCCTTGCTTGTGATCCCGTTTGGGCGGGTGCTGTTCAAAAGCACCTGGAACACACTGGTAGGCCGGTGGCAAAAAGTGTCAAGAATTCGAATTCAGGTACTCAGGGCTGCCTTTATTTCGTCTAACGATACGATCTGACGTTCGCTCTCGCTGCGGCGCTTCAGCTCCACGCCGCCTTGCTCCAGGCTTCGCGACGACAGGGTAACGCGCCAGGGGATGCCGATCAGATCGGCGTCCTTGAACTTGACCCCGGCCCCCAGGCCGGCGCGGTCATCATAAAGCACGTCGATCCCGGCGGCCGTCAGTTCGTCATAGAGTGCTTCGGCCTTCTCTTTCGTGCCGTCGCCGGCTTTGCCGATGTGGACCAGATGCACCCGGTAGGGGGCGACGCTATCGGGCCAGATGATGCCGTCGGCGTCGTGGTGGAGCTCGACGACGACGGCCATCAGCCGGTCGAGACCGATGCCATAGGAGCCCATGAAGATCGGCTGGTTGTCGCCGTTGTCGTCCAGAAAGGTCGCGCCGACGCTGGCGCTGTAGCGCGTGCCCAGCTTGAAGCAGTGGCCGGTCTCGATGCCCCGGCGCTCGCGGATGCGGCCGCCGCACCGGGGGCACTGGTGGCCGGTGGCCGCCTGGGCGATGTCGGCCAGCTGGCTGACGGTGAAATCGCGCGGGTAGTTGGCCCCGGTGTAATGGTAACCTTCGTCGTTGGCCCCGACGACGAAATTGCCGCCATGCTCGATGGACGTGTCGGCGATGACCATCACCCCCGGCTGGTCCATGCCGCCGGCAACTTGCAGGCCGATGCCGGACGCATAGCCGGGCACCGCGCCGATAGCCTTGATCTCGTTCTCGGTTGCCGGGCGCAGGAAGCCGCCGCCGATGGCGTTGCCCAGCTTAACCTCGTTGATGTCCAGGTCGCCGCGCACCAGGGCGAACACCAGCCGCCCCTCGCCCGTCTCGGCCCAGACCGGCCGCCACCAGTAAAAGACGGCCTTGATCGTGCGGCTGGTGGGCAGACCAACGAAGTTGGCCACGTCCTCGATGGTCTTGCAGTCGGGCGTGGGAATCTTGACCAGCTCGTCCAGCGCGGCCGGTGGGTCGCCCTCGCGGACGAACACGGCCGCCTCGACGTTGGCGGCGTAGTCGCAGTTGTCGCAGGCGATGTAGGTGTCTTCGCCCTGGGGATGGGGCACGGTGAACTCGTGCGAGGACTTGCCGCCCATCGAGCCGACATCGGCGTCGATCATGACTGTCTGGACGCCGCAGCGCTCGAAGCAGTTGTTATAGGCCTGGATCATGCGCGGGTAGTATTCGTCAAAAGTGGCCTCGTCGACATCCAGCGTGTAGGCATCCTTCATGATGAATTCGCGCAGACGCAGCAGGCCGCCGCGCGGCCGCGGCTCGTCGCGGAACTTCTTGCTGATGTGGTAGACCATGCGCGGCAAGTCGCGGTAGCTCTCGATCTCGCGCAGGGCCAGGTCGACGACAATCTCCTCGTGGGTGGCCGACAGGGCATACTCGCGGCTGCCGCCGGCCTTCAGCTTGAACAGCACGTCCATCTTGTCCCAGCGGCCGGTGGCCTGCCACAAGGCGGCCGGGTGCAGGTTGGGCATCCACATCTCCTGGCCGTCGATGGCGTCCATCTCCTCGGCCAGGATTTTCCAGATGTTACGGATGACGCGGTAGCCGAAGGGCATGAAGGTGTAGATGCCCGCGCCGGCGGAACGGATAAAGTTGGCTCGAATGAGCAGTTGGTGGCTGGTGAGCTCGGCCTCGGCCGGGGCCTCGCGCAGCGTCTTGCCGAATGATTGGGATAAGCGCATAAGGGGGAAGTATAGCGTCAGGGGGAAGGGGAGGCAACGGGGGGGAAGGAACGGGAGTGTCTAAATTCATGGGTAGACGAAATCGGCCAAATGAGCTGGGTAGTGGGGATGTTGACGTTTATAGAGTTGGCGGCGATTCCAGGCATAAACAAACAGTTTGACCGCCCGCCACAAGGCGCGGATGCAGCGCGAAAAGCAGCGCGACTTACGTCCCAAACGCGCCAGATAGTGCCGTAGTTCGGC
>JAWOHK010000300.1:0-7496 GCA_046485205.1 Chloroflexota bacterium
CCTGGCGGGTCACCGGTTCCCTTCACCGTCTCACCCAAGACCTACAACCGGCCCTGGAGCATCACGGCTGACGTTCTGGTCCTGGAAGGCGGGTCAGAAGGGGTACTTCTGTCGCAGGGCGGCAACACCGGCGGATACGCATTCTTCGTCAAGGATCAAACACTGCACTTCCTTTATAACCACCTAGGCCGGGACAAGTTCTGGCTGCATTCCAGCGAGACGATTCCGGAAGGTGAAGTCGAGCTGCGCTATGAGTTCGAACCGACCGGCCAGCCCGACCCCGCCCAGGGCAAAGGGGTGCCGGCCCGCGGCCAGCTCTACATCAACCGCAAGCTGGTTCCCCAAATCGACATGCCCTTCTCAGTCCTGAACCTGTGGGGAACGGAAGGCCTGACTTGCGGCTATGACGGCGGCGATCGCGTGGCGCCGGATTATTACGGCGATGCATTCCGGTTCACCGGGATGATCAAACGGGTCACGCTGGATTTGTCCGGCGAGTTGATCGAGGACAGCGAAGCCGACATGCGGATTGCCATGGCACGACAGTAGTCATGGCACGACAGTAGTCATGGCACGACAGTAGTCTTGGCACGACAGTAGTCTTGGCACGACAGTAGTTCCGGGTCTTCCAGCAATGGAACGCCCGATCATCTCGCAGATGTCCTCGCGCTGCGCGATGCCCCTTATGGCACGATTTGCCTCAAACAACGTGCCAACAACGCAGCTACATTTGACGATAGGAGTTTTGAATGTCGAAACAACAATTGGTACTGGTTTATTTTGGAAACGAAGCGGCGGCCGATGAGGCTGTCAACGCGGTGAAGCAGTGGGACAAAGCCACGAAGGAGATCAAACTCGGGGCGATCGGCATCCTGGTCAAGGATAAAGACGGCAAGGTCAAGACCCAGAAGGTCGGCAAGCGCAACACCGGCGTCGGCGCCATCCTGGGCGTTATCGCCGCGGTGCTTTCCGGCGGCATTTCCCTCCTGGGCGGCATCGTCGGCGGCAGCATCATCGGGGCGCTCTTCCACAAAGGTCTGGGCATCTCCAAGGACCAGATGGCCAGGATCGACGGCTATCTGAATGACGGCAAAGCGGCCGTCGGCGTCCTGGTAAAGGCCGAAGAGGCGGAAGCCGTGACCACCAAGCTGACCGAACTGGGCGGTATGGCGGCCGAGTCGTACGAAGTGTCGGAAGAAGTGGTCGAAGAGGCCGTCATCGCGGCCGAGGCGGAGCCTGTTCCGCAGGAGTAGATAAATCGTAGCAGGGGAGAGGCAACCCGGTTGCCTCGCCCCTGCCTATCACGCGACGGCACGACCAGGTTCGAGCATACAATGAACGACAAAAGTTTGACGATCTCGCCCCTCATGAGCAGCCTGGCCGCTTTTGCGCTGGTGGGCTTCGTGCTGCTCTTGCTGCGCTTGTCCAGCCCAATCCTGGTACCGATTCTGTTCGCCTTTTTTTTGGCCGCCCTGGCATTACCAGGATTCCGCTGGCTACAGCGCAAAGGCGTTAAACGTGGCCTGGCCTTGTTTTTGTTGATCGTCTTCCTACTGGCCCTCGGTGTGGGGTTGATCCTGCTGATACTCGTGAGCGTTGCCCGCCTGCAATCCGGCCTGGACCTCTACACGGCGCAATTGAGCGCGCGAATGTCCGAACTCACCACCGCGCTGGCCAATGCCGGCCTGGACCTCACCGCACTATCCGAACCGGTCGCCTCGTTCAGCGCGGCCGTTCTGGGCGGGTTGCTCGGCGGGATAGTGAATGCCGCCAGTAACGCGCTGGTGAGCCTGGTGATCGTGGCCTTCTTTCTGCTGGAATCGGAGCGACTCCTGGCGATTATTCGCAGCGATGCGGTGCAGAAACGGCCGCTGCTGAGCCAATTGCCGGAAGTCGCGCGGACGGCCGTGCGCTATTTCGGCATCCGTACCCGTCTGAATCTCATTACCGGATTAGGCGTTACGCTACTTTGCTGGCTCGTAGGTGTTGATTATGCTCCCTTGTGGGGCGTGGTCGCTTTCTTTCTGAGCTACATCCCCTATATCGGCCTGGCCACGGCTATGATTCCACCAGCTATCCTGGCGCTGGCCGAGTTCGGCTGGCTCCAGGCGGCCATCATCGTTATCGGCATTACGGCTCTCAATATGTTGATCGAGAACGTCCTGGAGCCGGGCTATACCGGCAAGCGCCTCCAGTTGTCGCCGACCATCGTGTTTGTCTCCTTTTTCTTCTGGGCCTGGTTGTTGGGCCCGATCGGCGCTTTGCTGTCCATGCCCATCACGGTCATGCTGGTCCTCGTGTTCCAGGGCAACGACAGCACCCAATGGCTGGCCCGGATGATGGGCAACGCACCGGCCGGGGAAACGAGCGAAGCGACAGCGACGGAGAACTAGCCTGGCGACGATGTAGGAGAGGTTAAAAATGATAGACCCACAAGCCAGGCCCGGTGCCTACATCAAACTTCTGGCGCTGGTCGCCCTGTTGGGGCTGGTCACCGCCCTGATCACCTTTGCCTTCATCGCCCTCGTTCATCAAGGGACGCACCTGGTTTGGGAGGAGGCGGCCCTGGCCCTGAATATGGATCCGCGCCTCTTCACCATTGTGGTCTGCACCCTCGGCGGACTGCTGGTCGGGCTATTGGTAAAGGTCTTCGGCGACCACACCGGCATCTTCGCCGAAGTGATGCTCGAGTTCGGCAAAACCGGGCGCTTCGATTATCGCAACGCGCCCGGGATCGTCATCACGGCCTTTGTGTCGCTCGTCTCCGGTGCCAGCCTGGGTCCCGAAGCGCCGCTGGCCGACGCCTCCGGCGGCATCGGCACGTTCATGGCCGACAAGCTGAAGCTCAACGAACAGGAGACGCGCACGATGGGCTATTCCGGCATCAGCGGGATGCTGGCCGCGTTTATCACATCGCCGTTTGGGGGGGCGCTTTTGGGATTGGAATCGGCGCAAGGCGGAACCGGCGGCCGGATGGCCTATTTCTGGGTGCTGTTCCCCAGCTTACTGTCTTCGGCCGTGGCCACGATCGTTTTCGTCCTTCTGAGCGGGGCCTTTTTCGAGACGCTCTACCGGTTCCCCGCCTATGATCCGCGGCTGACGGATTTATTCTACGCCGCGCCGCTGGGCCTGATCGGCGGGGCGGTTGGCCTGCTGTTCATGATTTCACTCCAACGCCTGAAAGGGTTGTTTGAATTCATGAAGTCACGGGTGGTGTTGCGCGGCGTGATCGGCGGCCTGGGCATGGGGCTGATCGGCGCGCTCCTGCCGTTGACGTTGTTCTCGGGTGAGGCTGAGACGGTTGAGTTAATCGCCCGGGCGGCGGAGATCGGCGTCGTCATGTTGATCGTATTGGGGTTCGCCAAGCTCTTCGCCACTTCCCTGCTTCTCGCAACCGGCTGGAAAGGCGGTTACATCTTCCCTATTATGTTCTCGGGGGTCGCGTTGGGCATGGCCTTAAGCCTGCTGTTTCCGGGCATCCCGGTGCCGGTGGCTGTCGCGGCGACCATGGCGGGAGCCCTCGTCGCGGCATTGAAGGCGCCTCTCTTTGCGGCGCTCTTTACCTCAGCCCTGGTGCAAAAAGAGACCGGCGCAGTGATCGCCGTTGCCGTAGTGGTCAGTGCCTTGTTGACGGCGTTGCTGGCGTTGCGGAATGCCCGGCGCGCGGCCGCTCGTGCGGCCACCGATACCCCCGCATCGTAACCTCGCCGAAGGAACTACTGAATGAAACAAGAATCGCCACCAACGGGAATTACCCGATTCATTCCCGGCCTCGCGCTCTTTAAGGGTTTGAATCCCGCGCTGATCCGCACGGAACTGGTCGTGGCGGTCACTGTTTTCGCAGTGCTCGTGCCGTCGGCGATGGCCTACGGCGACCTGGCCGGGGTCACGCCCGTGGCCGGGTTGTATGTCGCCCTGGCCGCCATGGTGATGTATGCCCTTTTCGGTACGTCCCGGCAGCTCATTACGGGACCGGAAGCGACCACCGCCATTCTTGTCGCGACGGCGATAGGGCCGCTCGCCGCCGGCGACCCTGTCCGGTACGCGGCGCTGGCGGCTATGGTCGCAATTCTCGTTGGCTTTGTGTCTATCCTAGGCGGCATTTTGAAACTCGGTTTCATCACCGATTTTCTATCCAAACCGATTCTGGTCGGCTACATCACCGGCACTTCCCTCATCGTCATCGGCAGCCAATTGGGCAAGATGGTCGGCATCAAGGTCGAGAGTGATTATTTCCTTCGACAAGTCATTGAAGTGTTGAGTCGCTTCGATGAGTGGAACGTGCTGACTGTCGCGCTGGGCATCGTTGCCATGGCTATCCTGGCCATCATCCGGCGCGTCAATCGCGCCCTGCCCGGACCGCTCATCGTCGTTGCCCTCGGTATAATCGCCTCGATCGTACTGGATTTGACCGCCAGGGGCGTGGCCGTCGTCGGCGCGGTGCCGGCCGGGTTGCCGTCGCTGGCGATCCCCCGTGTGAGCTGGCAGGATATCTTAGCGCTTCTGCCGGCCGCCTTGGCGCTCACGGTCCTCATTTACGCCGATGAAATTCTCACCGCCCGGGTATTCGCCTCGAAGCACGGGCAGAAGATCGACGCCAACCAGGAATTCATCGCCATCGGTATGGCCAACATCGGCGCCGGACTCTTACAGGGGTTTCCGGCAGCCACCAGCGGCTCGCGCACAACCGTCGCTGACCAGATGGGCGGCAAATCGCAACTCGTCGGATTGATCGCGGCGGCTTTGACCGTGATCTTCCTGCTTTTCTTCACCCCCCTGCTGGAGCCTCTGCCAACCGTTGTTCTGGGCGCGATCATCATCATCGCGACCCTGGGACTGATTGACATACCGGCTTTCCGCTTCTTGCGAAAGGTCCGCCCGGCGGAAGCCTGGTTGGCCGTGGCGACCATACTCGGTGTCCTCGCGCTCGGCGTCTTGCAAGGTATCCTCATCGCGGTTGTCCTGTCGCTGATCAACGTCATCTTCCATATCTCTCGACCCCACGACGCGCTGTTGGACGATGTCGAAGCTGGTGGCGGCGTGGTTTATCGCGAGGTCGTCGATAACGACCCGGTGATGACCGAGCCGGGTTTGATGGTCTATCGTTTTGATGCCCCACTCGTTTTTGCCAATGCCGCGTACTTTTCCCAGCGAGTGGGCGAATTGGTCGCTATGGCGGGCGAGAAACTCAAGTGTGTCGTCCTCGATGCGGAAGCCATCAGCGATTTCGATTCGACCGCGGCCGAGGCACTGGAAAATCTGGACGCGGACCTGGAGCGACTGGGCATCGAGTTGTGGGTGGCCCGACCAAATGAACCGCTGCGCCAGATGTTGCACGTGACCGGACTGACGCAGCGTTTAGGTAAGGAAAACATCTACCCGACTGTGCGCGCCGCCGTCGTGGCGTATAAGGAGCAATTCCCAGCACCGTAGATGGTTGTAGGCACATGGCAGGTTGTTGATTTTTAGACTTTCAGCTACCTTGTACAATTCGAGTGAACTGTGACAGCCTTGATCTACGGGAAAGAATCTAATGCCACTAGATGAATACGAACTGCTTAGAATAGGGCTCAGGATCGCTGCGGCCGTTGGCGTGTTCCTGGTCGGTCGCTGGCTGGCGCGCCGGGCACGCGCCACGCTGCAAATGGCCCTGGAGAAGACCAGCATCGCGCCGTCGATGGCGCGCCTGTTGTTATTGGCCGCCTATTACGGCATTATGCTGGTCGTGATCATCAGCTCTCTGGCATTGGTCGGTTTCCCGATCCAGGCCCTTCTGACCGCTTCGCTGATCATCGTGGTGATTTTGGGCCTCGCCTTGCAGCAGTCGATCGCCAACCTGGCGGCCACGATCGTCTTCATGCTCTTCCAACCGTTCCGGGTGGGCGAAGTGATCGAAGCCAACGGCGTGCAGGGAACCGTCAAGGAGATCCAATTGTTCAGTACTGTCCTTGTCACCGGCGATAACAAGGAGATCACCATCCCCAATGCCGAGATTCAGGGCAACAACCTGGTTAACTTCACGCGTCTGGGCCAATTACGCGTCGATTTTTTGTTCCAGGTGAGTTATGGTGATGACCTGCCGAAAGTCAAGGCGATTCTGGGCGAGGTGTTGGCCGCCGACGAGCGCGTGCTGGCGGAACCGGCACCAGTCATATTTGTGCAGTCACTGGACGAAAGCGGCGTGAGCATCGCCGTGCGGCCGTGGGTCAAGAGCGATGACTATTGGGCACTGCAATGGGATTTGCCGGAGCGGGTCAAGCTGCGCTTCGATGCCGAGGGGATCTCGATGCCCTTTCCACAGCGCGATGTGCACTTGCATGGCGGTGGTGCGCCCGTGATTGACAAGAACGAATCGTTGGCTATTTAGGCGACAACTCCAGCGTCATTCCGTTATGCGCCAGGCGCAATGCCGCTCAATCTGCCGGGTCTAAGGGTCTAGTGGTAAACCAACTTGCCGAATCGGAGTGAAGCCATGACTGAGCCACAAGCTCTTTTGAGAAGGAGATCGCTCACAACCCCGCGGGCCGCGGCCGTCGCCGGCATTCTCTTCGCCATCCTTTATGGCACAGGCTTGGTACTCATCCGCCTCGCCATCCCCGCTGACTCGGCGGTCGACAGCGGCGTTTGGCTCGAGACCAATGCCAGATCGGTCGATCTGGCCCTGAACCTGGTGCCTTACGCTGGCATCGCGTTTCTGTGGTTCATCGGCGTCATTCGCGACCGTCTGGGCGACGCGGAGGATCGGTTCTTTGCCACCGTTTTCCTGGGCAGCGGCTTGCTTTTCCTGGCTCTGACATTCGTCGGCGCGGCCCTGGCCGGCGGGTTGCTGAGCAGCTACACCGCCCAACCGCGGGCCATCATGGAAAGCGGCGTGTTCACCTACGGCCGCGAGGTGATGTTCCACATCATCAATGTTTATGCCGTTCGCATGGCGGGCGTGTTCATGATCTCGCTGGGCACCATCTGGCTTCGCACCGGACTGATGCACCGTGGCTGGGCTTTTGTGACTTACGGTCTGGCGTTGGTGTTGCTGGTGAGTATCGGTTATTCCCTGTGGGTGTCCCTGGTCTTCCCCGGCTGGGTACTGGCTGTCAGTGTCTATTACTTGTTGCGTAACCGGGGCGTCCAGACACAAGAAGCAGTGAGCGAGCGGGGATCTCCATGAGAACGAGAGCCATGCGCCGGGTCACGGCCCGGGCCACCTGGGATAACCTGCGGGTCAGCTTCTGGTTTGCGCCGGCGATCATGGCGCTGATCGCCGTTCCGCTGGCATGGCTGCTATACGGCCTGGACAGGCAGGTCCCTAACGAGCTCCTTCAGAGCAGCCGCCTGGTTATTTCCGGCACTCCAAGCGAGCTGCGCGCGATGCTGGTATCCATCGCCACGACGGTTCTGGCGACGGCCGGCGTAGTCTTCACCCTACTGACCCTGCCGCTTTCGACCGTAGCCGCCCAGTATGGCTCTCGCTTGCTGCGCGTCTTCCTGGGCGATCGCAC
>JAWOHK010000279.1:0-28514 GCA_046485205.1 Chloroflexota bacterium
GCCGAACTACGGCACTATCTGGCGCGTTTGGGACGTAAGTCGCGCTGCTTTTCGCGCTGCATCCGCGCCTTGTGGCGGGCGGTCAAACTGTTTGTTTATGCCTGGAATCGCCGCCAACTCTATAAACGTCAACATCCCCACTACCCAGCTCATTTGGCCGATTTCGTCTACCCATGAATTTAGACACTCCCCATTGTCCAGCAATCAGGATCGCTAAGTGATCGATCGCGTCAGCGACCTTAGTAGATGTCTTCTGTAAAAGGTGTCAAAATTGGTGTAGCACATATGTTCTATAATTTCATACAATGGAGGCGAATCAATCGGACTGCCTGGCTTTTATCGCAGCGGAGAACGACATATGACCAACGAAAACCCGGCCGATCTTCAAACTCGCTTACAGACCCTCATTGACATGGAGATCGACCACAGCCTGCCACCGGACCAACGGCTTTTACTGGCCGTTCTCCGCCAATCTTTTCTCGATTATTTCGACGATGATCCCGCCGAACGGGAGAGCGCGGCCGATTATTTCGCCCTGTCCCCTCTCTATCCCTTGACCCTGAGCATGCTGGAGTTGCCGGAGGACCTGTTGCCGGAGGGGATAGAGGAAAAAGATATTCAAGTCAGGAGGGACCGGCTGAACAATCCTAGTGAACCCGATTCACTCCGGCTTGAGACGTTAGTGCGGCAGTTATCGGGCAACCAGTTGAAGGTAGTGATGACAATGGGCTTGCTATCCCTACCGGCTTCGGCCGGGAAAATCGCGGCCGGTTGCCAGATGAGCCGGACGACAGTGAATGCGGCCCTTGTCCAGTTGGAAGCGCAAGGTCTGGTGGAACGCCAGGACGAAAGCGCGTATCAATACTGGTCGCTGCCGTTGATGGTGATCGACTTGCTGGACGAAATCTGGGGGGAATGATGACTCAAGCCCCGGCTTCTTGCCAGGCCTGTTGGCCCGCCCCGGATAGAGCGACGGTCACGGTTAGCAAAATCGCCGTCATAATCACGACTGAGGACAGGCACCACATACAGGTGGCCCCGATGACAAACGGCTCCAGAAAAGTGAGGTAAATCGAGAAAACAACACCGAAAAGAGCCATCATCACCAACGCCCGCGCCGACCGCTCTCGCCATCGGCCGCCTCCCCAATTCACTCCAACCCAGGCTAACGCCATGGCCACATAGCCCAATACCCCCAGGATACCAATCGGCAGGACGCCGAACAGCACGGCGTATTCACTCTGTTGAACCGTGTTACAATCACCGACCGGTCCGCAAACCGCTTCGGTTGACGTGGTTTCCACAAAAGCCAGATAGGCAGAGATGCCCAGACCTATGAGCAGCAATCCCAACAGCGACCACCGTGACCGCCCATTTAATTGGAGATCCGCGACCGAACCGGCGCGAAGCAATTGAACCACGGCATACACCAGAGCGATCACCGTCCCGGCCAGAACCAGAATGGCCAACAGGTTGCCCGCCGGGTCGTTCATAATCCGGGTGCGGACAGCAAGCGCGTCGCTATCGTGGCCGTTCGCCGTTTCTTCATAAATAGCCAGCACCCCGGCGGTTGCGGCACTTTCCGGCGCGGCCGCCTCGACTACCTCGTCGATCCGCGCGTCATCGCCAGCCGGCACGGCCATCGGGATCGATTCAGCCTCAATCTCAGCCGCAGCGGCCGTGGACTCGTTCGCCAATTCACCCGGTTCAATAGCCGCCAGAGCCTCCTTCATGCCGGGAAAATCAGGCCAGGTGATTCCTCCATTGGCCAAACCTGCTTCAACCAGGCCGGGTAATTGCTCCGGAATAGCCAACGAACCGACGAGCACCGCCTCCCCCACCAGCAGGGTGGGTACGCCACGTTGGGTTTCGGGAATTTGCAGGCTGTTGATGGCTGACTGGTAGAGCTTCCGTCCTTCGGGATTGGAGATTTCAATGCCAAGGATTTGTAACTGATCGCCGTATTGATCGAAGAGTGGTGGTAAGACCTCCTCGATTATATAGTGACAATGGCCGCAGTTGGAACTAAAAAACAAAACGGCATGGACAACCGGCGGATCGGACGCAGACCCCATAGGCAGTTTCAGCAATATTAATCCGAGTGCAAATAAGAGCGACAAGGGAGCCCGAAGAGATTGTTGTTTCATGGTATTTCTAGCAGGCAAGCATACCATTAAAGTACGTCCTCGTCAATTATAGTTGTAAGACGTACCATTTTTAAGGACGAACAAAAACTCGTTGCCATGGCCATAGAATTCGAGCTGTCGGGTTAAATGAGAGGGACATTTTTTTCAAGAAAAATGGCCAAAGTACTATTGCCGCCCCTCGCAGACTATGTTACTATCTGCGTACCCTGCTGTGCGCGAGAGTGTATCTAGCGTTGAGCCACTTTTATATCCCTGGGAATTGGGATACGACAGAGGGGATGTAGTAGCCGCAAGGCCAGGCAGTACCTCGATACAAAATTCCCACCTGCGAACGCAGGTTCATACAATAGAGCATTCACGGCATGGCGGGGAAGCACTTATTGTAAACGCATATCCCTTTTATCTTTCAACTGACGGACGTTTCATTACGCCACCCGAGCGGGCAGGCGGAAATGAAACGCTGTTTCCAGGCCAGGGTGACTGGTGATCCAGATACGCCCGCCATGGGCCGTGACGATAGCCCGACTTATCGCCAGCCCCAATCCTGCTCCCCCATCTGACCGGTTGCGCGACCGATCCGCGCGCCAGAAGCGGTCGAAAACATGGGCCTGGGCCTCAGGCGTCAGGCCAGGGCCGTTGTCAACTACACTAAACTGTACTCCGTCTTCTTGCAGCGCGGCTGATAGTCGTACGAACGGCTCTCCGCTCGCGCCTTGCGGCGCAAAGCGCAGCGCGTTGACCAACAGATTGCCCAGAACCTGTTGCAAACGCTCAGCGTCAGCCCATAAAGGCGGCATGGCTCCGGCCACGTCGATCACCAGGACGACCCCATCAGCCTCGTAAAGTGGTCCAAACGCCATCGCCGCCTGATTCACGGCCTCAAGCGGATCGACTTCTTGGCAGGCCAGGGCCAGTTGTCCCGCCTCAGCCAGCGACAGGGTTCGCAGATCATCGACCAATCGGCCGAGCAGGAGCGTCTCTTCATGGGCAATGGCCAGGTTGTCCACGGTCAGAGGAAAAACGCCGTCGAGCATGGCCTCCAACTGGCCGCGGAGAACACTCAACGGCGTGCGCAATTCGTGGGCGACATCGGCGAACATCTGGCGGCGTTGTTGCTCCGCCTGGGCCAGGCTACTGGCCATCTGATTAAAGCTTTGGGCCAGCTCGCCCAGCTCGCCCTGATCCGCCACAATGATCTCCTGGGAAGGCCGCCCCACAGTCATGTCCTGGGTGGCCTGGGTCAATTGCCGCAATGGCCCGGTCAGTCGATAGGCCAGCCAGGCACCCAGAGCCAGGGCCAGGGCAATCGCGATAACCCCACCCCACCAGATAGCTCGATTGACTTCCTCCAGAAATGCTTCGGCGGCGCGACTCCCACCTTGACCGGGACTGTGGACGATCAATGTCGCCACTGTTTGGCCGTTGGTTTCCACCGGCAACTGTAGCGCACCGGCGGATTGTCCCCCTCCCTGACCCTGTCCGCGGCGCGGCGAAGAGGCGGCAATAACCTGGCCTCCGGGGTCAACGAGTGATAACATGGTACTGCCCGGACCACGACCAGAATTGACTGCCTCGGCCAGCATATCGGCCGCGCCATCCCAATTTCCTTGCCGCGCGTAGAGGGTGCCCAGATCGGTCTGCAGCCCGGTCCAGACTGATCCGGCTCCGGCGTCCAGAAAGCGACGGAAGCCGGTTGTCGTCGCCCGATTCGTCAGAAGGGCGACAACCAAAACGCCGACCAGCGCGACCAGCAAAAAGGCGGTCGTCAGACGGAACAACAGGCGATGGGTAAAAATCATTTTTGGTCCGGATTGAATCGATAGCCGATGCCAAAGACGGTCAGGATATAATTGGGTTGAGCCGGGTCCAGCTCGATCTTCTTGCGCAGGTTTTTGATGTGCACATCGATGGTGCGTTCGTACCCGTCATAAGCATATCCCTGGGTTCGTTCCAGTAATTCCAGGCGGCTAAAGGCCCGGCCCGGGTGGCGCATGAGCACGATGAGCAAGTCAAATTCCATCGGGGTCAGATCGATAGCTCGCCCGGCAAGAGCCGCTGTGTGACCTTGCGGGTCGAGAGTCAATTCCCCGGCGCGCAACGTGTCGGATTCCGGCGCGTCAGAGGGATTCGCGCGCCGCAATACGGCCCGCACGCGGGCCACCAGTTCGCGTGGGCTGAACGGTTTGGTTAGGTAATCATCGGCGCCCATCTCCAGCCCGGCGATGCGGTCACTCTCCTCCACACGCGCGGTCAGCATGATCACCGGGGTATTGTGCTCGCGACGCAGCTGATTCATGAATGCCCAGCCATCCATTTCCGGCATCATCAAATCGAGGATGATTAGGTCAGGAGCATATTCTCTGGCCACCAGCAACGCCTCGCGGCCGTTGGCCGCGGTCGCCACTTGATACTGTTCCTGTTCCAGGTAACCCCGAACCAGATGAACCAATCGTGGTTCGTCGTCCACTACCAGGATGCGTTTGGCCATTAAGTGTTATCTGCCATGATAAAAGGTAAAAGCGCCCCGGACCAAGATGCCCGGCGCGCCTTTATTGTACTCTCACCGACCAGAGATAGCCTATCCGCCGCGGCCGCCGCGCGATCCATTGCCTTGACCTTGGCCTCGTTGTTGGCCATATCCACGACCATTGCCTTGTCCCTGGCCATTGGTTCCGGCATGATCACATACGCCGTCACCGTCTTCGTCCACGAAGTTAGGCCGGGGGGCGTCCGGGTTACGCGGGCCTCGCGGGCCGTTGGCGCCGCAATTGTCACACACGCCGTCGCCATCTTCGTCCACGAAGTTAGGCCGGGGGGCGTCCGGGTTGCGCGGGCCTTGCGGGCCGTTGATGCCGCAATTGTCACAGATGCCGTCACCGTCTGTGTCAATGAATCCGGACTGTGCGCCATTACCACGCGGCCCTTGGGCCAGCGTTACTGACACGCCGGCGATGACAACAAGCGTTATTACCAAAACCAACATGAGCAAACGTTTCATATCATACCTCTTTCATGAGCAGCCGAGTGGATACCCACCGCCGCATTTTGGTCTCTTTGCTAACAGGATACGGCGAAGATATGAAGGAGTTATGAAGCAAATGTAGGGAAGGGCTGAAGATTGCCGGCGGCTCAGGAGGTCAGCAAGTTTACCCGGCCCGCCAACACGTGATAGTGGACTGTTTCGGCCGACTCGGTGAAAATCTCGCCATCGCCGTGGAGAGGTGTGCCGGGCACGCTGGTCAGATCGATGGAGGTCACTTGCTGATAGGTCACTTGAGGGTGATGGATGTGCTCGCCGCGCATTAGTTTGAGTAAGATAGCGATGACCGCGCCTTTGGAGACCTGAGGCGCGAAGACCATATCCAGCAGGCCATCATCCAACATCGCGCCGGGGGCCATCATAAAACCGCCGGTGCGCGGGCTGTTGCAGACTGACAGCAAATAGGCCGGTCCTTCATAACCACCACCATCCCAGGTCAGCTTCATTTGCCACGGTTTTAGCCGGGCTAGAGCCCGAACCAGAGCCACAATGTAACGAATCTCGCCTGACAGGCGCTTCATCTTGATGTTCTCCAGCGTCACCATTGGCTCCATAGCGGCGGCGCTGTTGTTGATGAAGAACCGATCGTTGACCTGGCCGGCATCAATTAGCCGGGTACGGCTGGCGGCGATGACCGCCACGCTCTCGCTGATGGTCTTGGGTAAACCGGCCATGAGATTGAAGTCGTTGGCCGTGCCCAGGGGAATGATGCCGAAAGGTATGGTGGGTTGTCCGTTCGCGGAGCGAAGCAGGCCGTTGATCACCTCGTTGATCGTCCCATCACCTCCCGCAGCGATAACCGCGTCATAGCGGCCCCGAGCAGCACTTTCGGCGAGGGCTATCCCTTCGCCGGGGCTGCTGGTGATGACCAGGTCGCAGTCAATACCGGCTTCGCGAAAAGCCGTCTGGGTGGCATGGGCCTGGGCTTTCGCTCCCCAACGATTGGCGTATGGATTGAGAATAACTTTGACTCGCATTAATAATGGCCAAGTGTGGCGCGGCCAATCCCGGCTGCGATTGCGCTCAGTCAGGATTGGCTGCGCTACAGGCTTTCCGGATTAGCGACGGTTTGTTGGTAATAATCGCATGAACACCGAGACGGGTCATTCGTTGCGCTTCGGCCGGATCATCGACGGTCCAGACGTTGATCCTTAAATTTCGGTCGCGCGCCCAGCCCATCAGAGCCTCATCGACCAGGGTGTGATCAGGATGGTCGGCTTGAGCGCGAACAAGCGCGTGACCAGCTCGCAACCAGGCACGTTCGCGCAATAATCCAACGGGAACGGTTGTTGGCAAGAGCCGACGGGCCCGTCTCAAGACAAAGGGATTGAAGGAGGAGACCAGGACCCGGTCGCCTAGCCTATGCGCTGCGATGCGCGCGACCACAGCAGCCGCCAACCCGTTATCACCCACACCCCCACCAGCCTTGAGCTCGACGTTGTACAGCGGTGCCCGCCCGAAGGTTTCAAAGACATCATCCAGCATCGGGATGGCATGAGTCTGATCGATCGCCAACTGCTTCAATTCGTCCAACGTCAGGTCGATCACCCGGCCTGTGCCATCGCTGGTCCGGTCGACCGTGTCGTCATGTATGACCACCGGCACGCCGTCGGCGCAGAGCCGCACGTCAAACTCGATGCCGTCCGCGCCTTGTTCCAGCGCCAAGGCGAACGCGGCCAGCGTATTCTCCGGCGCGTCGGCACTGGCCCCGCGATGGCCGATAATGAGGGGCCGGGTGGCCGTCAACCAGTTCATCGAGGTCAGTAACTAAAGTTGGGAGAGAACATTCACGGATTACACCGATTCCGCAGGTTTTACAGGCTGGCCTGCGCCATTCGGTCTATCTTCAATATAGATTTTGTACAAGTCGTCGCCAGCCGGCTCAGACGGTGTGGACTTTGATGAGATTAGTCTGTCCGGAAGAGCCAAAAGGCACTCCGGCGGTGATGACGACCTGGTCGCCGGTCTGAAAGCCATATAAAAGCAAGGCGTCGGCCGTCTCGGTCAGCATAGTATCGGTGTCGGGGAACTGCGGCACCAGAATACATTCGACTCCCCACACCAGCGAGAGTCGTCGTTGGGTATGGGGCGAAGGCGACACAGCCAGAATAGGTGCGCGAGGCCGGTAGCGGGCAATCTGTTGGGCGGTCCAGCCACTCAGGGTGGTGCTGACGATGGCGGCCGCCTGGATCTCCTCGGCCACGCCAATACTGGAAGCGCTGATGGCCTCGGTCACGCCAAAATTTCCGCCAAGGGCCAGCCGCCGGTCGCGCCACTGATCATAAGGAAACTCGCGTTCCATGATTTCGGCGATTTGCTTCATCATCAATACTGACTCAACCGGGTACTGGCCGGTAGCCGTCTCGCCGGAGAGCATCACCGCGTCGGTGCCATCAAGAATGGCATTGGCCACATCGCTGGCCTCAGCTCGTGTCGGACGTGGGTGCTCCACCATCGACTGAAGCATCTGTGTGGCGGTGATAACCGGCTTGCCGACCTCGTTACAGGCGCGAATGATTTGCTTTTGCAGGAGCGGCAGTTCCTGAGGCGGCATTTCAATACCCAGATCACCACGAGCCACCATCAGCCCATCGGCCTCGTCGCGAATAGCAATCAGGTTGTCGATGGCCTCGCTCTTTTCGATCTTGGCGATGATCGGTATTTGACGAGGCTTGTCTTTCATGAGCTCGCGCAGTTCCTTGATATCAAATGCCGTACGGACGAAGGATAGGGCGACATAGTCGAAGTCCAAGGCGATAATCAGTTTCAGGTCTTCGCGATCCTTGTCCGAAAGGCAGGAAATAGGCAAGTCGGTACCCGGCGCGTTGACCCCTTTGCGCGATTCCAGCAATCCGGCGACAGTGACAAGGCTACGCAGGGTATCGCCGCGCTTCTCTGCCACGGTGAATTCGACTTCGCCGTCGCCAATCACCAGACGGCTACCGGGCTCAACAGCGGCGATGAGATCGGGGTGAGGCAAGTGAATCATGGCCGGTTGGCCGGGATGGGGAGTCAAAACAACTTCATCCCCTGGGGATAGCATCATACCCCCGGCTTTCACATGTCCCAGACGCAGCTTCGGTCCTTGCAAGTCGCCCAGGATCGCCAGAACGTACCCTTCGGAGGCGGCCACTTCGCGCAACATGTTGACGGTTTTGGTGTGGGCCGGATGGTTGCCGTGAGAGAAATTAATGCGGGCTACGGTCATTCCGGCGGTCAACATGCGCCGGATGGTTTCGGGGTTGGCGGAACCGGGTCCGATGGTGGCGACGATTTTGGTGCGGGCCATGTGGCGTGTTGGTTAAAAGCGGGTTAGAGAACTGGTTCCAGGGTCACACGGATTTCATCGTTGTCCAGCCGGCGGACATTCACCCGAATCGAATCGCTGGCGGAGAAGTTCTCTTCCAGCCAGTCGTGGACCTGACGGCCGAGAACCAGGCGCGCCTGGTCATCCGGCTGGAGCCGCCAGACCGTGCTGCTGCGATCTTGCCGGCCGCCAAAAACCACTGTTACCTGGCGCGTCTCCGATCGCGTGCCGGTGGCAAAGAAAGGCCAGTGGGCCGGTGTCAGGTTCACAAACCCGCGGCGAATATGAAGCGGCATCAGCTCGGCGACATATGTGAATCCATCGGCCATAGCCTTGACGCTGGCGGTGATAGTCGGCTCCCCTGGGGTCTCGTCGCCCGGTTCGACCACCGGTCGGACGGCTTTGGATTTGGCTGAGGGCTTCGTTGCCCGTGATTTTTTTGGCTTGCGACCGGTGAAGAGCTGTAACACTGGGGCCAGGGCGACAACCAACTCGGCCGAGGCTGGAACGATGGCCATGCCCATAGCCGCCACGCGCTCAGAAGGCATACGCAGACTCAGGTAGACCGGCGTGACCCACTTCTCTTCCTCATTTAGATAAGCCGCCCGCTCGAAGATATCGCGCGCCTGTTCTTCGGTAAAATCACCAACGCTTTCCTTATAGAGGTCCAAATGATGGGCTCGCTCGCCCGTTTCAGTGTCGATTTGCATCTGTTGGACGCGCAACGTCCAACTGGGCTCGAGTTGGGTAATAGTATGGTGGGCAACGGTGGGGTTTTTGTTAATGACCGCCAGGCCTTTAGAAAGCGCTGTTTTGCCGACGATGCCCAGTAGAATTTCCAGGCTCATCGGCCGGGCATTAAAAGCGACGTAGGCTTCGCTATCGAAGGCATCGCCGGTGGCCAGGTAGGCATTTTGATTCTCGAAGCTCAGGCCGTGGGAAGGAAATTCATCTCTGACCGCGGGCGGCAGTTGCAGGTAAAGAGCATCAACGTACTGCTCCACTTGCGACAAAGCGAATTTTAGGGCGTTTTCTTCTTCCGCCCAGCCGAACGCTGTGAACACCGGCATGGTGAGGCCGGAAAACTCTGTTGGTGCTTGCATAGGTAACTCAGGTGCCGGATGGCTGATCAGGCTAGACAATCCGCCGGCTCCGTGGGGATGACCGGTGTGCGTATGTTCTTTTGTGTAATCTTATACTAGCCCAGCCGGGACAATTGTCAAGGTTATTTGATACGATAACCGCCTTCTTCGTTGTTGAAAATCCAGGCCACCACCGCGCCGATTTCAATTGTCTCCGGCAAATAGGTTCTCATCGTGATCGCCGAAGAACCGCGGGTGTTCAATGTGTGCTTGGTACGTTGCATCCGCTCGAAACGATCCTGCCACAAGTGAAAGTTCGACGGCCGCAGGTCAACCCAGCCTTTGGTTGCCCAGTTGTTCAGCCGAACTGGATCGACCTCGACCTCCCGGTGAATGCTTTCAGGGATATTTATTCGCGGCCCTCGAATCAGCCGGCCGCCGTCGGGAGTCAGGATAGGCAAGCCGATGGACGTGATGGTCGTCCGCAGATTATCCTGCTCCAAAATGAAATCGAATAGCGTTTCGGCAATCTCGCTGGCCGGCGTTTCCGTCACCCGATTCAAAGTACTATAGTTGAGTTTTAGCAGATGGGCCTCAAAAAGTAATTTGGACAGCTCGGGTGGGCCCAGCTGGCCGAGGGCCACGCTGTGGCTCGCGGTCTCTTCCTCGATGCGGGCCAGTTTGTCCAGGGCTGTCTGGCGCAAGACCCCGGCCCGATAACTAGGAGTCAGGATGCTGCTGTCAATGCCGGCGATGATGTCATAGCCCGTGTTGCTGCCCTTGATTTCCAGAACAGCCTGCTGGGCGATCTCTTCCGGGGTGATGAATTCCATCTGGTTGATGTGAGTGATGGCCTCAAACTCGCCGCGGGCGAAAAAACCGTTCTCGCCGGTATCCACGCCGGCCATTTGGAGCTTGTCGAGGCGCGTGTACTGGTTTTCATCGCCGCGCAGCAACAGCCGGTCGCCCACCGGCTGCTCCACGGTCTGATAGCGGAACTGGGGCCGGCCGCGGACCTTGACCGTCTTGTAGGCCACCCGGCGGTAGCCGATCATCGCCGCCGGCTTGAGCTCCTTCACCAGCGGTCCGTTGGGCGTGCGCGCCATGAGGAACATCAAGCCGGTGTGGGCAAAGGCCACGGCCGATTTGCTCATCAGCTTGAAGCTGGGCCGGTCTTCGCTGTGGGTGTAGGGAATATTGAGGCCCATGCCGCCGGTGCCGGTTGTGCCGACCTTCAGATAGAGACGTGTGCCGCATTCCGACATGGCCCGATGGATGAGTTGGACGTGACGGATGAGTTGGGGCAGCGCTTGAGAGATGAGCAGGGCGCTAACGTTGTATTCCAGGTCCTGTCCCAGCGCCGGTAAGGCTTCCAGGTCTTGGTGATCGACGATCTGGCTAAGCTGGTTGAGGAGCTCGTGGGTTTGCTTGCTGAGCGTTTCGATGTCCTGATAACTGATGGCAGTGGCGGTGTTGATGCAGTCAACGATGACGTCCGGCTGGAATTGGCGGATGAGTTGCACCAAACCGGAATTGCCGTAGACGTCATCCAGGCCGCCAAATAGGTCGTGGAAGAGGGTTTCCCGGCGCGGGCGGCTCTGCATCAGGCGGCGGCGATTTTCCAGCATGAACTCGTCGCGGACGAATACATCGCCCCAGGCACCGATAAATTCGATACCGGCGCACTCGCGGCGGACATCGTGCAGGAATTCGCGGACTTCGCCTCGATACAGACTGGCCACGACGATCCGCTCCGGTTCCATCTCGCGAGCGATTTCCCTGACAATCTGGGCGCCGACGAGGCCCGCGCCGCCAAGGACCAGGATGCAGCGATCGGATCTCACAGCGGGCCTCCGGTGGTATGGGGCTGGCCAAGGGTTCTTGGGATCATAAGACTCTCTCTAATGCGCAGTGGGAATTGCGGATCAATGATGGATTTTCCCTCGATTCGACCGGTACGGCAAGGCTGTGTCATAAAAAACAACCGCGCAAGGCGGCTGTTCCTGGGAGGTGGTGTCGGGTAAATGGATGGGCGATACAAGACTCGAACTTGTGACCTCTACGATGTCAACGTAGCGCTCTAACCAACTGAGCTAATCGCCCTTTGTTTCGCATCAGACGCGATGAGTCGCGCGAAGATTTATTATACCAGTATTGTATAGTTCGTCAAACCACTTTTATTGACATAACTGCTTTGCTGGGAGTAATTCGGCCGCTAGAAATCCCACTCGCCGCCCCATAACGTCGGCGGCGCCAGTTCAACACTGTTGCCGGCCGGGTCGCGGAAGTAGATCGACGTGCCGCCTATCTCCCAGTTGACCTCCTTTTCGATCGAAACGTCGTGATGGCCCAGGTGCTCGCGCCACGCATCCAGATCGGCCACCGCGGCGGCGAAGGCCAGATGGCCTGGTCCTGTTGTCCCGTGGCTAGGCACGTCGCGGCCGGGTTGGCTGGCTTTGTCGGGGTCGAATATCAGCAGTACCCCGTTCTCACAGCGAAAGGCCAAAGCCACATCGAAGCGGCTGACAAGTTCGAGCCCCATGATATCGCCATAGAATCGCTCGGCCGCGTCCAGGTCATCGGCGTAAATAATGGTTTCAAAAATGCGAGAAGCTTTCATGAAATTCCTCCGAGAGGCTGTTGTACCATCGACCTTCGTCATTTACCAGTGCCGGTTGGTGTCTGATGTGCGCATTTTGCCTGGCTTTGTTTTGGCCGGTAAAGTAGTGTCAGGCATGGATTCACCGTGCCACCAACAATTAGACCTTCGACCATATGAGCAAGTATCCAACCGGAACCGTTACCTTTCTACTGACTGATATACAAGGCAGCACAACCTTGTGGGAGAAGTATGCTGCTGAGATGGGCCCGACTATGGCCCTTCATGACGCCGCCATTGATGAGTCGGTCGAACAGGCCGGTGGAATACTGGTCCGGCCGCGCGGGGAAGGCGACAGTCGCTTCGCCGTGTTTGCCGATGCGAGGGGCGCAGTCCGGGCGGCCGCCGCCGTTCAATATAGACTGGGAAGTGAGTTCAGCCATCTGCCTTTCGATTTATCGGTGCGGATGGGTTTGCATACCGGCGCGGCCGAATGGCGCGAAGGTGATTACTATGGCTCGGCCGTCAACCGCTGCGCCCGCATCCGTGGCCTGGCCCATGGTGGCCAGACATTGCTCTCCCAGGCCACGGCCGAATTGGTACGCGATGATCTGCCGGATGGGGCGACATTGGTCGAGATGGGGACTTTTCGCCTGAAAGGACTCAGCCGGCCGGAAACCGTTTACCAATTGTGGTTGCCCGGCCTGCCCAATGACTTCCCGCCACTGGAAACGGCCGAGGGGTTTTTAACCAATCTGCCGCGCCCGCCCGCCGGGCTGATCGGTCGCGAGCGTGAACAGCGCGAGCTAGAGGCCATGTTGCGCGAATCCCCGGCGCGTATAGTGACACTGACCGGTCCCGGCGGCACGGGCAAAACACGCCTCAGCCTGGAAGTAGGCCACCAAATCCACGATCACTTTCCCGATGGTTCGTTCTTCGTCGACCTGGCTTCGATTAGCGACCCGGCGCTGGTGATGCCCACCATTGCCCACACACTGGGCATCCGTGAAGGTGGCGATCGCTCGCCGTTTGACAACCTTAGAGACTATCTGGCCGGTCGTGAAACGTTGCTCATTCTGGATAATCTGGAGCAAATCATCGATATCGCACCCGCTGTGGCCCAATTACTGGCTGCCGCGCCGAAGATCAAACTGTTGGCCACGAGTCGGATCCCTCTCCAGGTTCGCGGCGAGCAGGAATACCCGCTGGATACCCTACCGGTGCCTGCCGCCGATCGCTCGTCGCTGGATGAACTGGCCGAGAACGAGGCTGTAAAATTATTTGTGCAGCGGGCACGGGAAGCCCGGCCGGCTTTTGAACTGACGCCTAACAATGCCGCCGCCATCGCCGCAATTTGCCGCCGGCTGGACGGTTTGCCGCTGGCGATCGAGATCGCCGCAGCGCGAACTCGCATGCTGCCGCCGCCGGCGCTTCTCAAGCGGCTGGATCAGAGCCTGAACGTGTTGACCGGTGGCGCGGCCGACCTGCCCACGCGCCAGCAGACCATGCGCGGCGCCATCGACTGGAGCTATGATCTGCTGCAACCACCGGAACAAACCCTATTCGCCCGCCTAGGCGTCTTTGTTGGCGGTTTCACGCTGGCCAACGCTGAATTGGTTACCAATGCGGATGGGGCGCTGGATGTTTTTGACGGCATTGAGACCCTGCTGCACAACAGTCTCCTGCGCCAGGTCGAGTCCGTCACCGAAGAGCCGCGCTTCGACATGCTGCAAACCATTCGAGATTACGCACTGGATCAATTGGAACAATCAGGAGAGCTGGCCGAACTGCGCCGGATTCATGCTGAGCAGTATACTAATGAAGTCACAGTCAACTGGCTTCAACTTTATGGTCCTCGCGGACTTGAACGTCTGGCTTACCTGGAAGAAGAGGATGATAACTACCGCGCTGCCATCGCCTGGGGTTTGGAACCGGGCAATGATATATTTGTTTCCAGCCAGATTTGTGCGGGCCATTTCTGGTTCTGGTACCGGCACGGGCATCTGCATGAGGGCCGGGAATGGTCTGAAAAGGTAGTGCGGGCCACGGAAGGTATGAGCGGCCCCGCCCGGGTCCTGGGACTCATCTCCGCCGCTCTCATGGCCATCTGGCAAGGTGATATGAAGATCGCCGATGATCATAATGAGGAGTTGAACCAGCATCTCAAGAAGACCCAAAAGACCCAAACTAACGAACTTATTTCCATGGCCTCTATGGCGTATGGGATTTCTTTGATCAATCAAGGTCGCGATCGTGAGGCCTATAGCCAACTCAGTATGGCCGGCGAGCGGTTCGATCAGGAAGGTAACCAATGGAACAAGTGCACGACACTGGTTCATCTGGCAAACGCCTCTCTCGGTCTGGGCCAGATCAAACAGGCTGAAATCTGGTTGCAAGAAGCCCTGCCCATTGCGCAACAAATTGGGGATGTCTGGCAAATCGCTTTTTGCCTGAATAATTTCGGTGAAGTTGCCCGTGTTCAGAGAGATTACGAGAAGGCCAGGAATTACTATCTGGAAACCGAAGCGCTGTATCGCGAAGCGGATGCGGTCGGCGATCACACTCGCCTTATCCATACGCTCGGCTATATAGCCCTGCATGATGGCGACGTGATTCGGGCCGAGTCCCTCTTCCGGGAAAGCCTGGCCGCCTTCCGCAAATTAGGCAACCGGCGGGGCATTGTTGAATCTCTGGCCGGGTTGGCCGCCGTGGCTGTCGCAACCGGTGAAGCGGCCTGGGCCACACCCCTGCTCAGTGCGGCCGATGCCCAGATGGTAACATCCGGCGCGGCCTGGTGGCCGGCCGATCGCGTCGAACTGGAGCGCACCCGGCAGCGGTTGCGAGAGGCGTTGGGTGATGAGAACTATGCGCGATTGTGGGAGCAAGGGCAGGGAATGAGCCTGGAGGGAGCTTTGACTTACGCCCAATCGGTCCCGCCGGGGGATGCCAGCCCGCCCGCACCCAGATAACCTACAGCCGATTCAACCACCGCCCGATGACCATACTCATACCTATCCCTTGCCGCCGGTAGCCGAGGCTTCTATAGAAAATTTCCTGATCATCTGTAAACAGGTAGATGTGCTGGCCCGCCAACTCATCAGCCAGCAGTTCCATCATCCGCGTGGCGATACCACGGCGGCGATAGTCGCTGTGGGTCCAGACGTCGACGACGTAGGCATTACAGACACCGTCGGACAAGGCGCGGGCTTTACCGACAATGCGCTCGCCGTCGCGGGCGAAGACGACGACGGCGCTATTCTCGAAGGAGCGGCGCAATTCGTCGGGAGTGCGGCCGTTGCTGAAATCGTCGGCTTCCAGGTCAGCCGTCAATTTGTCCCAGTTGACGCCAGCGGTTGTGGTGGAATAGGTGATGTCCACGAGTATGGTTTGGATGGACTGGCATATGAGAAACTACGTAAATGCCAACAATTAGCCCCTCTATCGTCCCTTTCTACTTGATCGCACGGGCAGGGCGGCCGGCGCGAAACCCCTTGTCAATTCTCCGGCCCGTTGGTCGCCGGTTATCTTGCCCGCCTTTTTCTTCTATCAGCGAGAATTACCCGCGACGCTGACTCCCCCGCCTCGGCCGGTTGCCCTTCCCGCGATAGCTGGGCACTTCGAGGACAAAGAAAGTACAACGGCGGTTGTCGAGCATGCGCGAGGCCAGACGCGGGTCGAGGTCTTTGACCGGAGTGGCCGTGGTGATGACTGTTGGCAGCCGGGCATTGTAGCGATAGTTGAACAACTGGTATAGCTTTTCGCGCGCCCAGGCCGTGGCGCTTTCCGTCCCCAGGTCGTCCAGCACCAGCAAGGCGGCGGTCTTCACTTCGTCGAAGCGCTTATCCAAGCGGATGCTGCTGGCCGGGTTGAACGAGGATCGCAGATGATCGAGCAGGTCAGGGACGACGACAAACAGCACGGGCTCCCCCTGATTGGCCACATAGTTGGCGATGGCCGCCGCCAGGTGGGTTTTGCCGTTCGCATATTCGATGCTGTTGAACACCAGCCAATCCTTCGGCTCGTCGGCGAAGGTCACGGCCAGCTCCAATGCCCGGCGTAGATTCTCGGCCGTGGTTCGGGGAAGTTCGCTTTCGCGCAGATCGAAAGACTCGAAAGTCTTGTCGGCGTGGAGATTGAGCGTCGACAGGTCTGACTGCTCGTCGCCTACGCCTGCCCGGCGAAAATCCGGCGCGGCGATGTGGACAATGTTGGCCAGACTGGGGTCGACCATGCGCGACCTCATCCGGCTCTCGATGGCTTCCAGTTCCAGGTTAGTGGTAATGACTGTCGGTAACCTGCCGTTGTAGCGATGATTGAGTATCTGGTAGAGTTTTTCCTGAGCCCACTCGCTGTTGCTCTGGGTGCCCAGGTCGTCGAGGATGAGTAACGGGCTGTTGCGCACCTGGTCAAAGCGCTCGTCGTAGCTCACAGTCGACTCGGGGCTAAATGTTGCCCGCAAATGATCGAGCAAATCGGGCGTGTTGATGAACAGGACTGGCCGCCCTTGGGCGAGGGTGTGATTGGCGATGGCCGCCGCCAGGTGGGTCTTGCCACAGCCATACCCCCCTTTCAGGATGAGCCAGCCGTCCGGTTGCCGGGCGTATTCAAAGGCCCGTTCATAGGCCATCTTCAGATTGCGCTGCCGGGCTTGAGTCAGACCGTGGCCTTCGGGGATGAAGCTGTCGAAGGTGCAGTGTTGCAGCGCGCCAATCTGGCTCAACCGCAGCAGGCCGGCCTGGCGAGACTGTTGTACCTCGGCTGCCCGACAAGAACAGACGATCGCCTTGCCGAAGCCGGGATCTTCCGGATCAACGGCCGGGACAGTATAACCCAGTCCCTCGCACAAGGAGCAGTCAGGCTTGCCCAGTCCAATACGATCCGCATCAGTGCTGGATGACATCTTCGAGGTCGGGCGGGATTTGCCGTTGTAGGTTTCGCTGAGAATCTCGTTGACCGAGCGCATCGTTTCTTCCCTCATTGCGCCAGCGCTCCAGAATACTCTGGACATAGCGCCAGCGCCGGACGTTGTTGGTGACGGCCAGCTTAATGGCATCTTCGATCCATTGCGGCGGGTAGGTTTCTTCCGCTTCGCGCAATTCCTCGGCGATGAGGGGCGTCAGCGCGCCGATATTTTGCTCGTAAAGGACGAAGATGTTGGGCCGTTCCACAAGCAGCGTGATTGGTTCGTCGTCGTCGGGTGACGGCCGCCATTCGCCGCGGGTGATACCCTCGACGGCCGCGCGCCCCTTTTCGGTATTCAGAAAGTACAGTTCCACTTGCCCGGACGCGCCTTCGACCGTGACCTGCAGGAACGTGCCGCGGGCCACGGCGCGCTCGATACCATCCATCAGCGTATCAACGCCGGAGCGGATATCGGATCCGCCCATCGCCTTCAGCAGCACCGGGTCGCTGGTGAAATCGGCCAGGCGCAAATAGCGCACCATTCCCTCGCGCCGGGCCAATGCCCAAAAAGCGTAAAGGGTTACCTTCAATTCAGCCAGGTTATCAATAAATGGCAACAGATCGCTGAAGAAGAGATTCGGAACGGGCGTCGTACGCTGTTTCCCGTCGGGGAAACCGGCGAAGCCCTGCATGCCGGATTTGGTGGTCATGAGTTACCGTCCTTCTATCTCGGCCAGTCCTTCGGCTGACCCTACAACTCGATTTCCTGGCGGTGCAGGTTACGGAAGGTGGCCAACTTGCCGTGCCAAAACAAATCGATGCTGCCGGTCGGGCCGTTGCGATGCTTGGCTACGTTGACTTCGGCGATATTCGGTCGCTCGGAGTTCTCAGTATTGTAGTAGTCGTCGCGATAGATAAACATGACGACGTCGGCGTCCTGCTCAATTGATCCGCTCTCGCGAAGGTCAGACAGCATCGGTTTCTTGACCTGCCGCTGTTCCACGGCCCGGCTCAATTGGGCGGCGGCCACCACGGGCACGTCCAGTTCGCGGGCCAAACCTTTCAGTTCGCGGGTGATCTCGCTGACTTCCTGCACCCGGTTATTGGACGGTCGCTCGGATTGCATGAGCTGGAGGTAGTCGATCATGATCAGATCGATGCCCAATTCGGCGTGGAGGCGGCGGCACTTGGTGCGCAACTGCATTGGCGTGATCGACGGCGTGTCGTCTATGAAGATGCGCATCTCCGACAGACGGCCGAGTGCTTCCATGAATACAGTCCATTCGCCGTCGGCCAGGTCGCCGCGCCGCAAGCGCTGCGAATCGATGCGCGTGTCGGCGGCGATCATTCGTTGCACCAATTGTTCGGCCGACATCTCCAGGTTGAACATGGCCACCCGTTTGTTATAGCGACGGGCGGCGTTGAGGGCGATAGCGTTCTGCAGGGCGGTCTTGCCCATACCCGGTCGGGCGGCGATGATAACCAAGTCCGATTTGTTCAGGCCGCTCAGCAGTCGATCGAGGTCGACAAAGCCGGTGGGGATGCCGATAAACTCGTCACCCCGCTCGCGCAGCTGTTCCATCCGTTCCAGATAGGTGCTGGCAATTTCTTTTACCGGCACCAGGTCACGCGTGGTTCGCTGCTGGCTGATGCTGAACAGCGTGTGCTCCGATCGATCGAGAACCACGGTGATGTCCTCAGCCTCGTTATAGGCCAGCTTGGCGATCGATCCCGCGGCCAGGAGGAGCTTGCGTCGAATTGAGGCCGCCTCGACGATGCGGGCATAGGCTTCGACGTTGATCGATGTGGGCACGGCGTTGATGAGATCGAACACGGTCGACTCGCCGCCGATCTCGCCCAGGTGCTCTCGCCGGCGCAACTCCTCGATTAAGGTCACCACTTCAATGGGCACGCGGCGCTCGCTGAGACCCAGAATCGCCTCGTAGACCCATCGATTCTGGGTGCGATAGAAGGCGTCGGATCGCAGGAAATTCGAAATCTCGAAGATGGCGTCGGGGTCGATAATCAGCGAACCCAGGACAGCCTCTTCGGCTTCAACACTGTGAGGTGGCAGGCGTTCTTCGATTGCGTCCATGATCTCGAAATGAAAACGTGAAACGCTGAACGTTTCACGTTGTTAGCACGGTTTACGAAACCCGGCGACGGCTAGAGGGCCAACAATGTCGTCTGGCGCTAACCGCGACCACCCGATTCATCAAAATCGTCAAAATCAAGCGTGTCGAGGAAGTCGCTAAAGGCATCCAGATTGGCGTCATCTACATCTTCATCATCTTCGCCGAAGGCTGATTGCTCCTGGATATCCGGCTCCGGCTCGACCCCGGCGGCATCCATGACTTCTTCATCGATGAAGATCGGCACCTTGGCCCGGACGGCCAGGGCAATGGCGTCAGACGGGCGGCAGTCGATCTCACGCGGCTCGCTCTCGCCATCAAGGCTAATGAACAAACGGGCGTGGAACACGCTCTCGTTCAGTTCCTTGATCAGCACATGCGAGACGGTGCCGCCTAATTCGGCAATGATGTTCTTGAGCAGGTCTTGGGTCAATGGCCGGGCCACTTTGACATCCTGCAACTCGATGGTGATGGCATCGGCTTCGCACGGCCCGATCCAGATCGGGAGCTGGCGCTCGCTGTCCACCTCACGTAACAGAACAATGCGGTGCTGGGAAACCAGACTGATGCGGATGCTATCGATTACTACCTCAATCATCTACAAACCCTCGATTCGCGTTTTACCCGCCGAAAGTATGGATTGGCCTTGCCGCTCCATCGGCCAGTATTGTAGCACAAAGTAAGTGGCCTCCCAACTGATCCAGATGGCGGCGGTGGAGGCCAGTTTGGACGACAACCCAAGTGGTCCAACAATGGGCTCTCACTGTTTAATGGGACAGGATGACCCAGTCCTGGCCGCGCTGTTCCATGACCAGACTCGTCAGACGATTATTGGGAGCCTGGGTAGCCATGGCCCGCGCCGCCCGGCCGTCGAGATCGACCGTATGCAGCTCGTAGCCGTATTCGGCCGCCGCCTGCACGATCTTGAGGTAGCTCGTGGCCATCGGATCGATGACAACCCCGCCGCTGTCCAGAATATTCTGGATGCTGTCGAGAATGACGTTGGCCCGCGGGTAGTCACCGACCCTCAGAGCGGTGTCGGCGACAGTCAGCATCACCTCCAGGGTGATGTTGATCTCTTCTCTCGGACGCCGTGTCAGGTCGGCCGGGTTGCCGAATTCGCGCACCTGTTGCGGATGGGGCAGCCAGGCGCTGAGGAAATGGGCCGTGGGATCGTAGGCTGCCTGGTAGTGGCGCACGACATCGTAGTAGCGGACAGTCGTCGCCAGGTCGGCTACCGCTTGAGGGCTGGGCGGGTTTCTTTGCAAGGCGGCCAGCCACTCAGCTTCCAGGTCGGCCAGCGACGCCCCAAAGTAACGCTGCAGGTTCATGTCCAGGGCCTCGGCGGGGGTCATCCCATCGCCGACGTTAACGTCGCTATAGAAATTCTTAAACACATTCCAGCCGGCGCGTTCTATCAAAAAGGTCACGAATCCGGCCGCTTCCAGATAGCCTACCTCGTGCTGCACTTGATAAAAGTCGTTGGTCAATTGGGCCAGCGGAATGTAACGGCCCAATTGCAGAAGAGCCGCCGAACGTTCGGTGATATCTTCAGCTTTATAGTGGCCGTCACTGGCCCAAACGGCCAGCCCTTCAGCCAGGAAAGAGATGCGCCGCGGCGCAAATTGTTGATCGATGATATGAACGGCCTCGTGCACCAGCAACTCATGAAGGCCACCACCGGCATAGCGGCGATCGACGTAGGACACGACCATATCCGTCCCGGCGAAACCGCCCTGACCGACGATGCGGTCGATGAAGTAGACCTGTAATTTGTGGCTGGGTTGCTCTCCCAGACGGCTGGTCGCCTGCTCCACCGCCCCTTCCAGGATTGGGATGAGCTGATCCAGATCGCGGGCGGCGGCCGTGTTACTGACCATGTGGACGACACAACAGTGGGTCTCGGTTGTCTCCCAGGTGGCCGCCGCCTCAGTGCGAGCAACTCGCCCGGCGACGACCTGGACCGTCGTCGTCAGGACGGCCGTGTTGTTGTCCGGATCGAGGTCGTAGGCTTGAATATTGCCGTCCGGATCCAGCGTGACCTCGATCTCATAGTCACCGGAGAGGTTGGTGGTGTCCCAGGCCCACTCATAGATCCCTTCGGCCTGGCCCGTCCAGTTGCGCCGGTCGAGCGGGCCGCGAGCGACCTCCTGGCCGTCAATGGAAATGACAGCCACCACGTCGCGGATATCGAGCGCCGTGGGCACGTTGGGCAATAACTGGAAGGTTACCTTGTCGCCGGCATAGATGAAGGGCACCGGGTGCAGGATGACATCGGCGGGCGAGATGGACAACTCGTCGGCCGAGGTTGGCTCCGGCGCAAAGGTCGGCGAAGGGGGAATTGGCGAAGGTGGTTCTGTCGGTGGGAGAGCCGTGTCGGTGGGGGCCAACGTATCAGTCGGGATGGCGGGTAGAGTCGCCGGATCGGTGGCGGGCTGGGTCGTGTCGGTCACGGCAACCGCCGAAGGTGGTATGGTGGGCGGGGACGCGACGGCACTGGTGCGACGACTGCATCCAACCGTGCCCAGCAAGACGAAAACGAATAAGACCTGTACGACCCGCTGCATCAAATTAGACTATAATGAATGGCCATCGATGGCGCCTGACGCCTTAATCGATGCCCACCCCACTCTATCCATTCTATATCTGGTAAGACGTGCAAATCGCCCTGGAGATGCGAATATTCACCGACCGTTAAGCTATAGTCGCAAGGGGGTTTTCTTACCCAAACCGGCAATTAATTGTATAATCCGAAGGATCCGAATTATAACAAACCATATTGTACCCTGATAATCGAAAAGCCGGGTATTCACACCCGTGAAAATCAGACCGCAGCGACGCTCAATTTTCGACAACCGCGACTGAAGACCTTGTCTTCTCATCAACGCCAATCGACAATGTCTGCGTCATCGGCGGGCTGTTCCAAATTGAGTGGTGCCTGGAAGGATCCGGAAAACCCACTCGAAGACGCACAGGAGAACGAACAATCATGCCTTATCAAAATATTCAAGTGCCGGACGGCGATAAAATCACCTTTGAGAACGGCCGCCTGCACGTACCCGACCATCCTATCGTGGCATTCATCGAGGGCGACGGCATCGGTGTTGACATTACACCCGCTTCCATAATGGTATGGGACGCGGCTGTCGAGAAAGCTTACGGCGGTCTGCGGAAGATCGCCTGGATGGAAATCTACGCCGGGGAGAAGGCGGCCGAGAAGTATGACGGTAACTACATGCCCGAAGAGACATTCGACGCCATGCGCGAGTACATCGTCGGCATTAAAGGCCCGCTCACCACTCCCATCGGCGGTGGCTTCCGCAGTCTAAACGTGACCCTGCGCCAGGTGCTGGACCTCTACGCTTGCGTCCGTCCGGTACGTTACATCGAGGGCACCCCCAGCCCGATGCGCCACCCGGAGAAGATGAACATCGTCATCTACCGCGAGAACACCGAAGATGTTTACTCCGGCGTAGAGTGGGAGGCCCATACCGAGGAGGCCAAAGCCATCATCCGCTTCATGAATGAGAAGCTGGGCAAGCAAGTGCGCCAGGGGTCGGCCATCGGCATCAAGCCGGTCAGCGAGTTCGGCACCAAGCGACTGGTGCGCCAGGCGATTCAGTACGCCGTCGACCACGGGCGGCCGTCGGTGACGCTGGTTCACAAGGGCAACATCATGAAGTTCACCGAAGGCGCGTTCAAGAACTGGGGCTACGAATTGGCCGCCGAGGAGTTCGGCGAGCAAACGATCACCGAGGAAGCGCTGTGGGAAAATTATGACGGCAAGGCCCCGGCGGGCAAGGTGGTGATCAATGACCGCATCGCCGACAATATGCTGCAGCAGATGATCACCCGCACCGACGACTATAGCGTGCTGGCGACGCTGAACCTGAACGGCGACTACATCAGCGACGCCGCCGCCGCCCAGGTGGGTGGCCTGGGGATGGCGCCCGGCGGCAACATCGGCGATGGGCTGGCCTTGTTTGAAGCCACCCACGGCACAGCCCCCAAGTACGCCGGCAAGGATATGGTCAACCCCGGCAGCCTCATTCTCAGCGGAGCGATGATGCTGGAATACATGGGCTGGCAGGAAGCGGCCGATCTGGTCGTCGAGGCGATGGCCAAGACGATCCAGAGCAAGGTTGTGACTTACGACCTGCACCGGCAGATCGAAGGCGCGACAAAGGTCAGTTCCTCGGGGTTCGCGAAGGCCATTGTAGAAAATATGTAAGGAAGGCCAAAACTGATATCAGGCCTGACAGGGTTCACCCTGTCAGGCCTTATTGTTTAGTATTGCATCACCGGGAGGCGGTGATGAGGACCCCCTAAACATCGATACTGGCACAGAAAAGTACCAACCTCCTTATTTTAGGCCACCTGTCCTACTAATAATAGGTCACCTGACACGGACGGACAGGGCCGTTTTTGTTTATACTACGGTTATCAATCTAACGTTATTTTCATAGTCTCAACGAGGATAAGGAGAAATACAGTGTCAACGTTAACGACTCGTAGCGGCCGGATCATTGAGAATCCGCCGTTCGTAAACAATCTGCTCAGCAACACGAAGTTTTCGTGGATCTGGCTTCTTTTGCGCGTTTGGCTCGGCTACCAGTGGGTTAACTCGGCCATGGGCAAAATCAGCAACCCTGCCTGGGTGCAGACGGGCGACGCATTGAAAGGTTTTTGGACTGGCGCGGTGGCGGTACCGGCCGAAGGCCGCCCGCCTATCGCCTTTGACTGGTATCGCGGTTTCATCCAATTCATGCTCGACGCCCAGGCCTACACCTGGTTCGCCAAGCTGGTAGCTTACGGCGAATTTCTGATTGGTCTAGCTTTGATTCTAGGCTTATTCACCGGTATCGCCGCTTTCTTCAGTGGCTTCATGAACTGGAACTTCATGATGGCCGGCGCGGCCAGCACAAACCCGATGCTGTTTGTAGTCGCCCTGGTACTGATTCTCGCCTGGAAGACCGCCGGTTATATCGGACTGGATTACTTCTTGCTCCCATGGTTGGGCGTTCCCTGGCGGACGGCTGAAGCTCCACCGGAGGTTGTGGACAGCAAGGGGCGGGTTACCACACGAGAGCCCGCAGGTGCCGGCGACTAGATAGCCCGCAGACGAGTTTCATAGCTCAGATTAATTTTACGGACGGCAAGTGTGCAGCTTGCCGTCCGTTGTTGTATGCTAGGGGAGTACTTGGGCGGCTGTCACTCAGTTGATTGCTTGCAGGCCGCGCCGCACACCACACCACCGCTCGCACGGCGAAACCGTTGCCGGCCGGCAAAAGAAACCATGAATTTACAATGAGTAGAATCGATATTATCCGTGTAGATGTCACCCGGAAACGGCTTATCTGGTTGATCATCGCCCTGACCTTGATCCTGGCTTCTGTGCTGGCGGCATTTCTGATTCACGAGCCGGACAGTATCGATGGTGTGATGATTTACGAGCAACAAGCGCGCGGTCATAATGACACATTGCAGGTTGAGACAACCGATCTGCCGCCGGTCGGCGGCCCGCATCATAGCCAGTGGCAGGAATGCGGCGTTTATACCGAGCCCGTGGAAGCAGGACGGGCCATTCATTCGATCGAACATGGCGCGGTGTGGATCACCTACGCGCCCGAACTGGCTGATGAGCAGGTTGCCGACCTGCAGGGATTGGTACGCGACCAGGATTTTCTCCTTCTGAGTCCCTTCCCGGGCCAACGCAGCCCGATCGCGCTGACGGCCTGGGGCGTTCAGCTGGAAGTAGACAGCAGCGCAGACGAACGTATTGGCGCATTTATCGCTCGTTATCGCCTGGGCCCAACCACTCCGGAGCGAGGCGCGACCTGCTAACGGCCGGGTCGTTCTTTAACAATGACCGAACTGCGCAATATTTTCGACATCAATTACGAACTGATTATCTTCGCCTACGGGCTCGTTTTCTTCATGCTGGGATTGGCCATCGCCCTGCAATCACGCCAGCGAAGCCGCCTGCGCCTGGCCAAAAGCCTTGGCTGGCTATCCATTTTCGGCATCACCCACGGCCTGCACGAATGGGGCTATTTATTCATCCCCATTCAGGCCAGCTACCTGAACCACCCGGGGACAGCTCTGTTACAAGCCTTTCAGACCTTGTTGCTGGGTATCTCCTTCTTTGCTCTTTTCGCTTTTGGTGCCGACCTCTATCGCAATCGCTGGCCTCTCTTGCAGTATATACCTGTGTTGTTTTTCCTGATCTGGCTGGGATGGCTGATCCTGACGGCGATCTTTGGCGATTTGGGCGTGGGTTTGTGGCAGCAACGGGCGTCTATCTGGGCCCGTTATTTCCTGGCGCTGCCGGCGGCTGTCCTGACCGCGCTGGGCATTTGGCGGGTGACCTATCATCAGATCCGGCCGCTGGGTTTGTCGAACATCAACGATATGCTGCGCCTGGCCAGCATCGCCTTTGCCGCCTACGCTTTTTTCGGCGGACTCATCGTCCCTTTCGGCAATTTCTTTCCCGCCAACTGGCTAAACCAGAGCACTCTGGCCCAGTTGGTCAGCGTTCCTGTGGAAGTATTTCGCTCGATCGTGGGCCTGGTTCTGCTGATCACCATGGTCCGAGCCATGCAAGTGTTTGATGTTGAAACCGACCGTATGATCGAGCAAATGCAGGCCGCGCAGACGCTGGCCGCGGAGCGCGAGCGGTTGGGCCGTGATTTGCACGACGGCGCTATCCAGATGGTCTACTCCGCCGGTCTCATCGTCGAATCGGCGCGGGCCAAGGTCGAAGACGACAGTGTCGTCGGCCGGCGACTGGACGACGCCCTGACCACCATCAATGAAGCCATCGGCAGCCTGCGCGCCACCATGGTGGAACTGCGGTCGCAACCCGATGATGTGCGCCTGGTGGACGGCCTGCAGCAACAGGCGGCCGACCCGCGTCTGACCTCGTTGCTGGATGTGGCCTTCAACAGCGATTTACCGCCGGGGACAACCTTCGACCGGCGACAGACGCGGCATATCCTGGCCATCGCCGCCGAGGCGCTGTCCAATGTCGTGCGCCACGCGGAGGCCACTCACGCCACCATCAGCGCCACCAGCCATAACGGCCACTTTATGCTGACCATCGAGGACGACGGCGTGGGCTATGAGTTTCAGCCCGACAGTCCCGGCTATGGCCTGCGTAATATGAGCGACCGGGCGCGCCTGTTGGGGGGCGAACTGGAAATCGAGCCGGTGCAGGAAGGTGGTACGGTTGTCCGATTAACGTTACCCTGGGAATCGCCATGAAAGAAGATGTGCGCGTGATTTTGGCCGACGATCATGAAGTCGTCCGTCTGGGCCTGAGAACCTTGTTGGACGATGTGGCCTGGGTGCGCGTGGTGGCCGAAGCCGGCAATGCCGAAGAGGCTGTGCGGCTGGCCGAGGAGCACCGGCCGGATGTCGTCATCATGGACATACGCATGCCCGGCGCCAGCGGCATCGACGCCTGCCGGGAGATCACCAGCCGCTTTCCCGACGTGCGGGTCATCATGCTCACTTCTTTTGGCGACGACGAACTCATTCTGAAAGCGCTCCAGGCCGGCGCTTCCGGCTATATATTGAAGCAGGTCGGCAATCGCTCGCTGGTGTCGGCCCTGGAAGCCGTTCGCGAGGGCAATGCCGCCCTCGACCCGCAGGTGACCCGCCAGGTCATCGATCAGATTCGCAAGGATGAAAGCGCGCGCCAGACCGCGGCCTTTCGCGACCTCAGCCCCCGGGAGATGGAAGTGCTGGCCGAGGTAGCCAAGGGGTTGTCCAACAACGAGATCGCCGTGGTGCTCAACCTGTCGGAAAAGACGGTCCGCAACCACGTCAGCGCGATCCTCACCGAGCTGGGGCTGAGCAATCGCATCGAGGCGGCGACCTATGCCGTGCGCCACGATATTGAGCGCCATTTGCCGGGGGGTGACGCGTAGTCACGGCTTTCCCCGAACTCGACACCGCGATAAGACTCACCTATACCTGCCATCATCCAATCTCATTTCCTATATAAAAGAATAGGGCAGGTCATCCTCTCTTGACCCACCTCTCTCAACACAGTCAGGGAGGCTCCCTATTCGCCTGTAGCGCCGATACAGACCAGGAAACTATCTACACCCAGGCCATCACATGGGTCGTCGCTGCGACCTGCTATCAGAGCGCCGGCAGCGTTGGTGAATTGTAACAGCAACGCACGTGACCCGCGCTCCGGCCCGGCTGATGAGGGCGCGAGCGGGCGGGGTCAGGCCGACCGGCTGGATGGCCACCAATTCCTGCTCCGGCATCCGCTGGCAGGATTGGGCATAGTAGCGCTTGGGCGCTTCACGGCGCGTAGACCTGGTCGACCAGCACCACCGGCAGCAGGAGCGAATAATCCAGGTTGGGCGGCAGGGTAGCCGTGGCTGTCGCCGTCGCCGTGGGCTGGTCGGGCGCGCTGGTGGCGGTTGGCGACGGCGTTAGCGGCGTGCCGGTCATTGTCGGCTGGGCTGTCGGCGAGGCGACGGTTGTGGGCGTCTGGGTGGGTGTGGGTGTATGGGTGGCCGTAGGCGTCTGGGTGGGTGTGGGCGTCGGCGTCCCGGTGGCCGTGGGCGGTGGCGTGTTGGTCGCCGTCGCCTCTGGCGCGGACAAGTATTCGAACGAACCGGCGTCACATTCCCGGTTCGACGATTGCCCGTTGCCGTTCACGTTGCGGGGATAGCCGCGCTGGTCCACGCCGCCGACCGGCGCGCTCTGGCAGAGCGTATTGGGCACGAAGTCGATCGCTGGGCTACCGGGCGGCAGGGCATGGGTGAAGGTCGGCCCGCCGTTATCAGCCAGTGGCAGCAGGACGCTGCGGACGCCGACCGACGGGACGGTATCGGTCTGGCCGGGAGAAAGACCTAGCAGTCCGGCGTTGGAACTAAAACCGATGACATTATAAGCATTCAAATCAAAAAGCGAGGTGCACCCGGACTCTCCTTGCTCCAGGATTACCTCACGACCTTTTACGCCAAAATTACCTGTAACAATACTTTGCTCGACGACCGTAGTAGAACAATTAGGCCCAATGAATATATCGTTTGATAGACCGGCAGTACCACCCCCATTATCGGCCGTATTTCTTGAAATTGAACTGGAAACGATCTCTAAACGACCGTGGTTAGCGATTCCCCCGCCAAAAGTATCATCATCATAACTATTAAAAGCTTCGTTATTGCTGACAGTACTATTACTAATGGTTAAAGAACCTCTAGGGCCGATATACATACCTCCCCCAAACACATAGCCTATATCAAATGCCGAAGTCACATTACCTGAAATAGTCGTTTCAG
>JAWOHK010000367.1:0-16376 GCA_046485205.1 Chloroflexota bacterium
ACCACCGGCCAGCAAAAGACGGCGGGGCACGCCAATGCGTAACGGTCGTTGGGCCAGCGGCAAGCACCTCATTTGGCGCAGTGTCTCGGCCACGCCCGAGCCTTTCATTTGTAATAACAAAACATCACCAGGTCGGAACGCGATATTGCCCAGGCGCTCGTTGGCCCGGCCGCCTTCGCGAGCGACGGCCAGCAGGTTGACGCCGTAGCGCCAACGGATATTTAACTCCCGCGCGGTCGAACCGACCAGCGGTGAATTGGCCCCGACAACGACTTCCTGGAGAGTCACATCTTCCGAGCGCAGCATTTCCTGGCCCAGATCCGGTGAAGCTTCCGGCACCAGCCCCGTCGCTTCCAGAAATTGCTCCAGGGCGCTCGAATTGATTTCCACCAGCAGCAGATCGCCGGCCGTCAAGGTCTCATAACTGGACGGGGCGGCCACTCGCTGCTTGTTACGCAACAGACCGACGACCAGCACATCCACCCCGGCGGCCGACACGGCGCTGAGTGGCTGTTCGACCAGCTTCGAACCCTCCGGCACGCGCACTTCCAGCAAATAATCTTCGATGTGAAAGAGATCCGCGCCGTCATCCTGGGCGGTGCGGTCAGGCAACAATCGCCGCGCGCTCAGTACGATCAACGCGCCGCAGGCGACGGCGATGGCGATGCCGACGGGTGAAAATGAAAACATGTTGTACGGCGCGCCCAGTGCCTCGGCGCGGTAGGTGCTGATGATGATGTTGGGCGGCGTGCCGATCAGCGTCGTCATGCCGCCCAGGAGCGACCCAAAGGCCAGCGGCATCAGTAACCGCGAAGGCGAGTAGTTCGACTGGCGGGCCAGACGAATGGCGACGGGCATCATCAGGGCCAGCGCGCCGACGTTGTTCATGAAGGCCGACGCAAACGTGACAACGAGCATCAGGAGAGCCAGTTGAATCAGGGGATTGGGCCCGGCTGTATTCAGCCAGCGACTCAGGACGTCGGCGATGCCCGCGTTGGTCAGGGCCTGGCTGACAACCAGAATGGCGGCGACGGTAATGACCGCCGGATGGCTGAAACCGCTGAAAACCATATCAATGGGTAGCAGGCCGGTAAAAGCCACCGCCATCAGGGCCAGTACGGCCACAACGTCATAACGAAAGCGACCCCAGACAAAAAGAGCCAGGGCCGCCAGTAAAATAGCGAAGATGAGAATCTGATCAACCACGGATTTATTCTTCTCCGAAAGTTAAGTTAGGGAATTATCCGACAATTTAGTCGATTGGGTAGATAATGAGCGGTTTAGCCTGCGTCATTCGTCACTCATCACCAGCCTCAGCCCCACACGATCAACAACAACGGCACGGCCACGATAATGAGCAAAATCTGCACCGGCAGGCCCAGTTTCCAGTAATCGCCGAAGTGGTAGCCGCCCGGTCCCATGACCAGGGTGTTGGACTGGTGGCCGATAGGTGTCAGGAAGGCGCAGGACGAGCCGATGGCCACGGCCATCAGAAAGGCGTCGACCGGCCCGCCGATGCCCTGGGCTACACCGACGGCAATGGGGGCCATGAGCACGGCCGTGGCCGCGTTGTTGACGATGTCGGAGAGAGTCATGGTGATGATCAATAACACGGCTAGCGTCCCCCATAGCGGCAGGCGGTCGCCGAGCACGACGATGAGGTTAGCGATGGTCGCCGCGCCGCCGGTCGCTTCGAGGGCCAATCCGACCGGGATCATGGCGCCTAACAGGACGATGATCGGCCATTCGACGGCGTTGTACGCTTCGCGCAGGTTGATCAGTCCGGTCATGACCATGATGACGGCCGCGGCGGTGAATGCCACCTGCACCGGCAGCAATTGCAGGGCGGTGGCCAGAATGGCCGCAGCGAAGATCAGAATGGTGACGACGAGGCGGCGCGGCACGCCCAGGCGTAATTGCCGTTGGGCCAGGGGCAGGACGCCCATCGACCGAATGGTTTCAGCCGCGCTCCGGCCTTTGATCTGCAGCAGCAGCACATCGCCGGGCCGGAAGACCACATTGCCGAGTCGCTCTTCGATCCGCTCTCCCTGGCGGGCGACGGCCAGCAAGTTCACGCCATAGCGCCAGCGAATGTTCAACTCGCTGGCTGTCGAGCCAACCAGCGGTGACGTGGTGCCGACCACGACCTCGTGCAGGCTGACGTCTTCGGAGGTCAACAGTTCCTGGCCTAATTCAGGGTTGGCTTCAACCTCAACCCCAGTGGCCTCCAGAAATTTTTCCAGGTTGGCCGAGTTGGTTTCCACCAGCAGCAGGTCCCCGGCCCGCAGGGTTTCATAGCTCGAGGGTGCGGCGATGCGCTTTTTGTTTCGCAGCAAGCCCACCACCAGGACATCAACCCCGCTGGCCGAGACAGCGCTCAGCGGCTGGCCTGCGAGTTTGGACTCTTCCGGCACGCGGACTTCCAGCAGGTATTGCTCGATCTGGAATAAGTCCTCGGCCGAAGAAGCGGTCTTGCGCTCCGGCAAGAGCCAGCGCGCGCCGAGGATGATCAGCGCTGAGCAGGCTACGGCGATACCGATCCCGACGGGCGTGTAGTCGAAAAAATTATAAGGCTGGCCCAGAGCTTCGGCACGGAAGGTGCTGACGATGATGTTGGGCGGCGTGCCAATGAGGGTCGTCATGCCGCCTAACAGCGAGCCGAAAGCCAGCGGCATCAGCAGGCGTGAGGGAGCGTAGTTCGATTGCCGGGCCAGACGCACGGCGACCGGGATGAGCAAGGCCAGCGCGCCGACATTGTTCATGAAGGCCGAGGCGATGACGACCGTGATCATCAGCAGGACGAGGTGGACGAACGGGTTATTGCCGGCTGCCCCCAGCCAGCGGCTGATCACATCGGCGATGCCGGCGTTCGTCAGCGCCTGGCTGATGACCAGGATGGCGGCCACGGTGATGACCGCCGGGTGGCCGAAGCCACTGAAAACGGCTTCGACCGGCAGCAGGCCGGCGAGGGCGACAGCCAGCAAGGCCAGAAGGGCGATGACATCATATCGAAAACGGCCCCAGATGAACAGGGCCAATGTTGTCGACAGGATGGCAAAAATCAGAATCTGGTCGTTCAAAAAATAGAGTGCCTCCGCAAAGTGGTCGCTAGTAGCATAGCCATCTTTGACCAAGAGGCAAGAGCCCCAGCTGCGCAAGGTTGAAAATTGGGAAGAATGTCATCCGGCAAAGGTGACATTCGCCACAACCCCTGCGGCGATTTATGAGTTACACTTAAATAGGCCTCGCCGCGTAGTTGTTGCCGGTTGTTGGCCCAAGGAAAAGCCAATGCTAACCGTGAATGATTTGATGACAATCATCCCCGACACCGTAACTCCCGGAACAACGCTGCGACAAGTGATTGAGTTGATGAAAGCCCAATCGTGCCGGCAAATGCCGGTGCTGGAAAATAGTAAACTGGTCGGAATCGTAACGGATCGGGATGTCCGTCTGGTGATGAATTCGCCACTCGTATTGCATGGTCGTTGGCAAGATGAGGAAATTTTGGATAAGATGACGGCCGAAAGTTGTATGACCCCTAATCCGATGACGGTGTCGCCAGATACACCGGCCTATCAGGCGGCCAACATGCTGGCCATTTACAAATTCGGAGCATTGCCGGTGGTGGATAACGAAACGCTAGTCGGTATCATCACGGTGACGGACTTTCTCAATTATTTTGCGATGCAAAGACCGGAAATTGTAGATCACAAGGATTAAATCGGGTTCGGAGGTAGGTCGATGACGCTTTATAAACATATCGTGGTCCCATTGGACGGCTCGGAACTCGCTGAAAAAGCTCTTTCGCCGGCCATACGCATCGCCGCATCGATGGCCGACCGACTTGCCGGTGTAGGTGGAGACGAGGTTCTGTTGGTGCTGTTACGGGTTGTATCGCCGGTCATGCTCGTCGCCGCCGACCCGATGCTCTATGATGAAATGAGCCGGTTGGGTTTTGATGAAGCCCAGGCCTATCTTAATACGGTAAAGGTCTCTTTGCCGGTCGGCAAGGCAAATGTCAAAACCGAAGTGATACCCGGCCCGCCGGCCGACGCTATCGTTCTCTATGCCGAGGAAAAAGACGTTGATCTGATTTTGATGTCCAGCCACGGACGAACCGGGAGCAGTCGCTGGGTATACGGAAGCGTGGCCGAGAAAGTGCTGCATCACGCCCCCTGCGCGACCTGTATCATCCGCTCGCATGTCTCGGTTGATATGTTCCAGAACCGCAAGATCCTGGTTCCGCTCGACGGCTCTGAATTGGCCGAACGGGCTTTGGAGCCGGCGCTCTCCATCGCCGGGGCGGTGGACTCCGATGTGGTCATGCTCCGGATCATTTCCGAGCGCGAGGCGATGCCGGAATCCCTCACGCCGGACGGCGTAGAACTTAGTAAGGATGTGCCCACAGCCGGGGCCAGTGAGCGATCGGAAGCCGAAGGCTATCTGCAGAAGATCTATGCCCACACGCCAAACGGCCACCTCTTTTTTGACGTGCAAAGCTCGGAAGGTGATGTGGCCGATACCATTGTCTCTTATGCCGACACTCACCAGATCGACTTGATTGTCATGTCCAGCCACGGGCGTTCCGGCATCGGCCGGTGGATTCACGGCAGTGTGGCCGAGAAAGTATTGCGGGGCGCCAACTGCGCGACGATGATCATTCGCAAGGACCAATTTTGAGGTTGCAAAACCTTTCTTATTGTTTGTTCCCGGAGCGCAACGGAGAACCCTACCGATTGCCGGCAAAGGAGTGATCCGACAAATGAATCTTCCGTCTCCCCTTCCCGCTGACGAACTCTATCGAAACTTTGACCCGGCCGACCTGCCGTTTGAAACAACTCGGGAGTTGCCGGAAAGCGAGACGATCGTCGGGCAGGATCGAGCGGTCGATGCCATTCAATTCGGCATCGGCATCCAGCATCAGGGCTATAATCTGTTTGTGCTCGGGCCGAATGGAGTCGGCCGGCAAACAATGGTCAAACGATACCTGGAGCCCCGGGCCGCATCCGAGCCTAAGCCGGACGATTGGTGTTATGTCTACAATTTCGGCCGGCCTTATACCCCGTCCGCGTTACGATTGCCGGCCGGTCGGGCGGTGGTTTTCCACGATGACATGAAAAAACTGGTGGAAGAACTATCGTCCGTGATTCCGGGGTCGTTCACCAGCGAGGAATACCAGCTCCAAAAACAGGCGATCGAAGAAGAATTTCGCGGCCAGCACACCGAGGCCCTGGACAAACTACGGGAAGAAGCCAAAGGGCGCAATATCGCCCTGATTCAAACACCGAGCGGATTTGCCTTCGCCCCCTTAAACGAGGGCGGCGAGGTCATCAGTCCCGATGATTTCATGCGCCTTCCGGCCGAGGACCAAAAACAGATTGAAGATGAAGTCCAGAGTTTGCAGGAAGCGTTGCAGAAGATCATGCAACAAATGCCCAATCTACAGCGCGACATGCAAGGCCGGATCCGGCAATTGAACCAGGAAGTGGCCGAGTTCGCCGTGGTGCCGCTCATCGACGAAGTGCGCGCCAAATATGAAGACTTGCCCCATATTTTGACTTACCTGGACGAGGTGAGAAAGGATATCATCGAGAATTTCGAGGCGTTTGTGGAAGAAGCCGACGCCGACGGGCGCCGCACGGTTGGCGCCGCTTTGGGGATCGCCTCGGCCGACTACCGCGCTGTTTCGTCCCGTTATAACGTGAATGTTATTGCCGGTAATGCTCCGGCCGAAGGCGCGCCGGTGGAATTTCTGGAACAACCCCGCTATCAGAATCTCATCGGCCGCATCGAGCACATCGCCCAGATGGGCGCATTGGTGACTGACTTCACCCTCATAAAGGCCGGCGCCTTGCACAAGGCCAATGGCGGTTACCTGGTCATCGAGGCAGTTAAACTACTGTCTGAGCCGCACGCCTGGGAATCCTTGAAGCAGGCCCTTAAGTCAAAGGAAATCAAAATCGAGTCGATGGGGCAGGTCTATAGTCTGGTTAGCACCGTCTCGCTGGAGCCGGAGCCGATTCCTCTGGATGTAAAGGTTGTCCTGATCGGCGAACGGTCAATGTATTACCTGCTGAGCACCCATGACCCGGAGTTCAGCGAACTCTTCAAGGTAGCGGCTGATTTTGCAGATGAGATGGCGCGGGACGGCATAAACGCGCTGGCCTATGCCGGGCTTATCGCCGGATTCGCTCGCAAGGAAGAGCTTCGGCCGTTTGATCGGTCCGCTGTGGCCCGCGTCATCGAACACGGGTCGCGCATGGTCGATGATTCGGAAAAGCTTTCGACCCACATGGGCCACATCACCGATCTGCTGACCGAGGCCGATTATTGGGCCGGCCAGGCCGGTCGTGATGTCGTGACCGAAGCCGATGTGCAGCATTCTCTGGATATGCAGATATATCGCGCCGGGCGGGTTCAGGAACGAATCCACGAATCCATCATTCGCAATCAGGTATTCATCGACACCGAGGGCGAGGTGGCCGGCCAGGTAAACGGCCTCTCAGTCTATTCCTTGGGCGGCCACAGCTTCGGCCGCCCCACCCGGATAACGGCCCGGATAAGGATGGGCAAAGGCGAAGTGATCGATATCGAACGGCAGGTCGAAATGGGCGGACCGATCCACTCCAAGGGGGTGTTGATCCTGGAAGCGTTCCTGGGGTCACGATTTGCGGCCGACCGGCCGTTGTCGCTCTCGGCCACGCTGGTATTCGAGCAGTCCTATGGGGGAATCGAAGGCGATAGCGCTTCGTCGGCCGAACTCTTTGCTTTGCTCTCGGCCCTGGCCGGCGCGCCCATTAATCAGGCCCTGGCCGTCACCGGTTCCGTCAACCAGCGGGGTCAGATCCAGGCCATTGGCGGGGTCAACGAAAAGATCGAAGGTTTCTTCGATGTCTGCCAGGCCCGGGGATTGACAGGCGACCAGGGGGTCTTGATCCCGGCCGCCAATATCCCCCATCTCATGCTGCGGCATGATGTCGTCGAGGCCGCTCGTTCAGGTCAATTTAGGGTGATCCCGATGAGCACAGTCGATGAGGGCATCACTCTCCTCACCGGTGTTCCGGCCGGCGAGCTGGATGAAACAGGTGAATATCCGCCGGATAGCCTCAACGGCCGCGTGGTCGCCCGCTTGGTCGATTTCGCCGAAAAACAGCGCGAATTCGCCGCTGAAATGAAAGGCGAGGGCGTCGAGGTATTCGGCGAGGAGGACAACCAGGACGATGACGCCGGATAGCGAGCAACCGGATCCGGGTACGCCGGAACCGGTTCCCGAACCATACGGCCACTCGATCCGTCGTATCCTGGTCGCGCTGGATGCGTCCCAGTACAGCCAGGCTGTGCTGGAAACCGCAGCCGGGCTGGCGGCCAGGCTTCATTCGGAAATTGAGGGCCTGTTTGTCGAAGATATCAACTTGTTACGTCTGGAAGATTTGCCGTTCGCGCGGGAAGTTCGCTTTCAGCAGCCCATCGCCCGGCAGTTTGAGACCGGTGAAATGCAACGCAAGCTGCGCGCTCGTGCCGCTTTGGTGCGACATGAACTCGAAGAAACCGCCGATCGCTACCAGATCCAGTTCCATTTTCGCGTGGTGCGCGGGTCTGTTGATTCCGAATTGTTAGCGGCGGCCCTGCAAACCGATCTGCTGGCGGTCGGACAAATGGGTCACTCGGTATCGCGGCGGACGCGCCTGGGTTCCACGGCCCGCACGGCCATCACCCGGGCTTCTTCGGCCGTGTTGCTGGTCAGACCCGGCTACGATATATCCCGGCCGGTCCTGGTCCTCTACGACGGTTCGGAAGTCTCCGCCCGGGCGCTGGCGGTGGCCGCGAGCCTGGCGGGAAAATCGGGAGATTTGCGCGTCCTCATCTGGGGCATCGATGATGAGGCCGCCTACGACGCGCGACAGCGAATCAGTACCCTGCTGGAACCGGGCGGCATCGAAGCCGAGTACCAACATTTCAAAAGCCGTAATCCGGTTGAAGTGCTGGCATTGATGAAACGGCAAAATGTGGGCCTGCTGGTCATCGGCACGACCGATGCGCGGCTGCCCCAGGAAGTATTCCAGAGAATCCTGGAGGAAGCCGCCCAGCACATCCTGGTTGTCAGGTAATTTCGATAATTTGTGCTAATATCATCCTGGCGCGCCATATACTTGCTGGGCAAGTGGCGCGGACAGAGCGTATGATGATCTATTCGCCCCCGGATCATATTAGCGAGTTGCTGGGCAAATTGCCGACCAAGACCGGCGTGTACATCCACAAGGATGGCGACGGGAATGTGCTCTATGTCGGCAAAGCTAATAATCTGCGCAGCCGGGTTCGATCCTATTTCCACTCCTCGGTCGATTCCAACAAAACGCTCCGTCTGCGCCGGCAAATTCAGGAAATCGAGGTCATCACGACTGATTCAGAACTGGAAGCGCTGCTTCTGGAGATGAATCTCATCAAGCAGTACCAGCCGCCGTTCAACGTCCGCCTCAAGGATGACAAACGATATCCCTATATCAAGGTGCATTGGGCGGACCCGTTTCCCAAGGTAACCGTCACCCGGCGCATGATACGCGACGGCGCGCGCTATTTTGGCCCCTACACCTCGGTCTGGGCCGTCCAGCAAACCCTGGATCTGCTGCGTAAGATATTCCCTTATTTGACGTGCGATCGGATCATCACCGGCCTGGACGAACGTGCCTGCCTCTATTACGATATTAAACTATGCAACGCGCCCTGCATCGGCGTGGTCAACCAGGCCCAGTATCGCGCGACCATCAAGCAGTTGATGGACTTCCTCAACGGTAAGTCAGACCCTATCGTCAAGGATATTAACCGGCGAATGGATGCGGCGGCCGAAAATCTGGATTTTGAGAAGGCGGCCGACCTACGCGACCAGTTAAGAGCGATCGATCGGATCGTTTCCCGCCAAAAGGTGATCGGCCCGGACGATACCGACCAGGATGTGATCGCCTTCGCCCGTGATAACAATGAAGCCTGCGTCCAGGTCTTCTTCATCCGCCACGGCAAATTAATTGGCCGGGAGTACTTCATGCTCGATAACACCGAGGGCGAGAGCGACCCGGAAGTGTTGCGCGAGTTCATCACCCAATTCTACGACGACGCGGCCCATATTCCGCGCGAGGTGTTGCTGCCGTCCGAGGTCGAAGAAGTCAAGATCATCGAGGAATGGCTGCGCCGCAAACGGAACACCAAGGTGACGATCCAGGTGCCGCAGCGCGGCAAGAAACGGGACCTGGTGGCCATGGCCACCGAGAACGCCCACGACACACTGGCTACCCTGCGCCAGCAGTGGGCGGCCGACAAGTCGAAGCACGTCCAGGCCATCAGCGAGCTTCAGGAAGCGTTGCGGTTGCCCGGCCCGCCGGCCCGCATCGAGTGTTATGACATCAGCCATACCCAGGGCACGCAAACAGTGGGCTCGATGGTCGTCTTCGTCCAGGGCGCCCCGCAAAAGAGCGATTACCGGCGCTTCAATATTCAAACGACTCATAACGACGATTACGGCTCGATGCGCGAAGTCCTGACACGCCGGTTCCAGCGCTATACAGACACGCTCGCCGGTGAACTGCACGATCCCGGCCAGATCAGGCCCCGGTCGGAACGGCCGACGGCCTGGGCCATCCTGCCCGACTTGCTCATCGTTGACGGCGGCAAAGGGCAATTATCGGTGGCGCTGGAAGTGCTGAAGGCCTTCGACCTGGAGCAGGAAGTCCCGCTGGCGGCGCTGGCCAAACAGGAAGAAGAAATATTCCGGCCGGGTATGATCCGCTCGGTGATTCTTCCACGCCGCTCGGAAGCGCTATTCCTGGTGCAACGAGTGCGCGACGAGGCCCATCGTTTTGCCAATCAGGGCCATCGCAAGCGCCGCTCCAAAGTGGGTGTGGCGTCAATATTGGATAGCGTGCCCGGCGTGGGTCCGACGCGACGGAAGGTGTTGTTGAAACGATTCGGTTCGCTGGAAGCCTTGCGCGAGGCATCGGTCGAGGAGATAGCGGCCGTGCCCGGCATTCCCCTTGATGTGGCGGAGTCGATCAAGGCCAATCTGGACTGATGGGGCTATCGTTGTCTACCGAGCGAGGCCTGAATTTCAGCCAGGCGTTCGGCGCATAGCAGCAAAGCCAGGGCCGACGGGCCATCGGTGATCTGGTGCGCGCGGGCCATGGCCAGCGCGTCCGGTATCGATTTCAGATGGACCGACATGACTTCGGCCGGTTCGTGGCGCGGCCGGCCGAGGACCACGCCGGTGGCCAGGAAGATGTGGCCGGCCTCGTTGCAGATGCCGTTAGCCGCATAGAAGCGGCTGATATATTCCAGGTTGGCGGCGTCACCTCCCACTTCTTCGCCTAATTCTTCCCGGGCGGCTTCTTCTAGTGATTGGCCGGACTTGACGCTCCCGGCTGGTATCTCCCAGCACCAATCATCGACGGTGTGGCGGTATTGATAGACCATGACGATATGGCCGCCGGCGGTGACCGGGATGATCCAGATCGCGTCCGCTTTCTCGATGACGTGGTAGATCCCCGGCCGGCCATCGGCCATGTTGATGTGATCCCGTCGTACCCGGTACCAGGGGCATGACCAGGCGATCTCGGTAGTGAGGATTTGAAAGGGGCGGGGTCGGTCTGTCATGGCCTCAGGCATTACGGGCGTTGTCGATAAACAAGCGCACTTTGTCCGGGTCTTTGCGGCCCGGGCTTGCTTCCACCCCCCCGGCGACGTCCACCGCGAAAGGCTTTACCCGGCGCACGGCCTCGGCCACATTAGCCGGATTCAGACCACCGGCCAGCATCAAGCCGGGCATGCGGCCGGCCAAGGCGGCGCTGAGAGCCCAATCGCCGGTCTGGCCGGTGCCGCCGTAGAGCGTCCCGTGCGGGGTGTCAACCAGGATTTGGGGGACGGCCGGTTGGCCGCCGGCGGACCGGTCGGGTCTATAGCGCTCCAGTGCCGCCAATCCCTCCGGGTACGTCCCCGGCCGCAGAGCTTTATACGCCCGGCCGAAGATCGGCGAAGCCGGATCGACGACAGCCTCCGGGGGTTCGTCGCCGCTCAATTGGGCCAGGTCCAGCCCGCAGCTATCCAGGATTTCGGCTATCTCCGGCGGCGATGAATTGACAAAGACGCCGACCAGCAGCGGCCGTTGGGGACTGTCCATCAGGCGGCCGGCCAGCGGATGCTCGCCAAGCGCTTGCCGCAGTGAGAGAAATGAGGCTTGATCGACCGCGCGAGGGCTGGGCGGGTAAAAAATAAAACCCAGGTAATCAGCCCCGGCGGCGACGGCGACGCCGGCGTCGGCCGCGTTGGTGAGCCCGCAAATTTTTACTCTGATCATCCAGTTCTACCCGGCCGTGGCAGCGAGAAACGATACTCGTCAAAGTCGGCGATTGGCTCGTAGCCGATGTGACGGTAGATATGGTTGGAGGTGACATTGGTCCGGTCGGTAAACAAGGTGCAGAATTCCCAGCCGCTTTCCAGGAGTAGCCCGGTCAGGTGGGCCACGCAGGCCGACGCGTAACCGTGACGGCGTAACTCCGGTGGCGTATAGACCAGGTTGACGGCGATCCCGCGCACCGTCGGCCGGGCGCGGGCGGCCATGGACACTGTCCGGGGCGTGTCGCCCTCGCCGGTCCGCCAGACAAACAGGTCGCTGTTGCTCAAGAGGCGATCGGCGATCATTTGGGACGCCTCCAGATCGCCTTCCTCCTTGGGTAATGCCTCCTGTTGAAAGGCCAGCACCCACCGGCTCAGCAAATCTCGCTCATCGAACCCGGCCGGCTGTAGATGGCCGGGTGGCGAGTCCGGCGGAATGCGAGCCCTGACGGCCTTGTATAACTGCTGCCTCAGCCCGGGCTGAAAATCAGCCCCGGTGGTGGCCGACCAGCGCCGGGCGAAAGGCAAGGCCACGTCGACCGGGCCCAAAACCCAGGGAATCGCGACCGGGGTGCGGGCCAGGTGATCGGCCAGGGCAGCCGGCGATTCCTCGTCATCTTGTTGCCCGGCGAGCAAGAGTTTTCGTTGGGCAGGCAAGACGGCCGCCAGGGTTACCTGCTTCCCGCGGCGCACGGTGGCCAACACCGGCGGCCGGCGGCGGCGGGGTTGCGTCTGGCGCTTGAGGCTCCGGGCAACCCCCAGGAGCAGGCTGTTCATCGCTTCGTCGGCCAGCAGAAACGGCTCGGCCGCCGCCAGAAAATCGTCGATATCAGTGTGTCGGTCAACGACCAGGTCCATCCAAATGTCTCAGGAGCTTAAGGTTAATCGCCGGGTTGGTCACGGTAGCCGGGCGGCCGGGTAGATGGCATAGGTGCCGACCCATTCGGCCGTCGCCAGAATATGGCCTTCCATGGCCCGCATGGCGTCGCCGGCGTCGAATGATCCGGTCAGCCCCAGGGTTGGAACGTCCAGCGCGTATAGGGTGAAGTAATAGCGGTGGGCGCGTTCGTCGTTCCAGGGCGGAAAAGGCCCGTCATAGCCGCCATATTCCCCTTCCATTTCGGCATCGCCGGCAAACCAGCTGGTGTAACTGTTGATCCCGCGCCGGCCGTAGGGGGTAAGACCAGCTTCTTTTCCGCGGGGAGTGACGCCTTCGCAGTCACAGCCGGCGGGCAGTTCGTCCACATCGGCCGGAATATCGACCAGGACCCAGTGATAGAAATCGGCGCGCGGCAAATCGAAAGGTACTGTCCGGCCTTCCTGGTTCACATCATCGCCGACGGCCGGGGCGTCGGGATCATGGCAGATGAGCGTAAAGGATTGGGTACCTTCCGGCACGTCTGACCATTGGAGATGGGGGTTGCGGTTAGGGCCAAAGGTGGCCGGGCCGTCTTCGGCCGGCATTCCCATGGCGAACTCGGCCGGGATGGCCTGGCCATCATCGAACGATAAAACACTTAGTTTCATGGCTTACCTCCTGCCTGTGGGATTGTGGTGCTTGCATTCTATTGTGCCGCGATCAGGCGGGCATGGCAAGCTCCGGCAGCCAGGTGTTGGTGAGTTCCTCGCTGATCACCCACAGTTTTTGAGCCACATCCTGATCGTAGCTGAGGGGGGAGGATTTGACGGCTTGATTGTCTACGAAGTAACCACCACTGAGGCCTTCGACTTCCGGGGAGGTGGCGAGATAGACCGACGTGGCCGCGCCTTCCTCCAAGGAGTGGCCGAACAGGCGCGTCATCGGTTTCATGATTAGCCCGACCAATCCGGAATTGTTTTGACCAAAATTGCTGGCAACAAACCCGGGGTGGGCGGCATTGATCGTCACGGCCGCGCCGCCACGCCGCCGGTCCAGTTCGTAAGTGAAGAGCACATTGGCCAGTTTAGATTGGCCATAGGCCTGGAATCCCTGATACCATCGTTTTCTCTGGAGATCGTTGAAGTTGATCTTGGCCATCCGGTGGGCGTCCGACGAAACATTGATCACCCGGGCGGGCTCGCCGGCGACCAGCCTGTCCCACAGCAGTAGGGTTGTCATGAAATAACCGAGATGATTCAGAGCGAAGGTCATTTCGATGCCGTCGACTGACTCTTGCCGCTGCTGTAAAAAAGCGCCGGCGTTGTTGACCAGCACGTCCAGGCGATCGTGGGTCTCCTTGAACTGGGCCGCCATCGCCCGGATCGATGCCTGGGACGATAAATCGGCCAGCAACAGGTCAACCCGGTGGTTGCCGGTCGAAGAGATAATGTCGGCGCGGGCAATTTCGCCCCGCTCGCGACTGCGGCTGACCATGACGACGTGGGCTCCCCGGCGGGCTAACTCAGCCGCGGTCTCTTTGCCGATGCCGGCGTTGGCGCCGGTGACCATGCATACCTTGTTTTCCAATGCTTGCTCCTCGTCTAAGTCGATTCAATACCAACGGTTTTTAGCACAGTTGGCGGCCCATCGCCCGCGCGATTTGCCCGATCTCATAATGGAAGCCGGGCAACTCGGACAAGAGCACGGCCTGCTCGCCGTCGGAGAGCGCTTCGGCGGGGTTGGGATGGAATTCAACCAGCAAGCCGTCCGCGCCGGCGGCCACGGCGGCCCGAGCCGCCGGAAGGACCAGGTCGGCCCGGCCGGTCGCGTGGCTGGGATCGGCGATCACCGGCAATGACGTCACGCGCTTCACGTAGGCGATGGCGTTGGTGTCGAGCGTATTGCGGGCGAAACTGTCGAAGGTGCGGATGCCGCGCTCGCAGAGGATGATCCGCTCATTGCCCCGGCTCATGATATGGTCGGCGGCTTTAAGCCACTCGTCGACGGTCGACATGAAGCCCCGTTTCAACATCACCGGTTTGTCGGTTTCGCCCGCCGCCCAGAGCAGCGGGTAATGTTGCATGTTGCGGCTACCGATCTGGATGATGTCGGCGTAATTCGCCACGAGCGGGACGTGCTCGACGGCCAGGGCTTCGGTGATCACCAGCAGGCCGAACTCGCGGGCCACGGCATGGATTATTTCCAGCCCTTCCTCACCCAATCCCTGGAAGGAGTAGGGGGATGTGCGCGGCTTGAAAGCGCCGCCGCGCAGCACGCGGCCGCCTACCCCGGCCACCGCCGCGGCGATCTCCCGGGTTTGTTGGTAACTCTCGACCGAGCAAGGGCCGCCGATAAAGACGATATCCCGGCCGCCGATCATCAGATCGCGCCCGATGGACACCGGATCGGTCAATGTCGTTTCTTTATTTGTTTGTGTTTGAATCGGAACGGTCTCCGATATAGTGTTATATTTCATCGATCAATTTCCTGATCATTAAACTCTTTGCTATAACCCTGATTATGATTGAAAAACCACCGGCCCCGTCGCGCCTGAGCGTGTGGGTCAACGCCGCGCGACCGCGCACGTTGCCGCTGGCCTTGGCCAGCATCATCATGGGCACCGCGCTGGCCGCCGCGCAGGGCTTTTTCAGCTGGCCGGTTGCGTTCCTATGCATCCTGACCGCCGTGCTGTTGCAGATTCTCTCCAATCTGGCCAACGACTACGGCGACTCATTGCACGGCGCCGACCACGGAGAGCGCCAGGGCCCGCAACGAGCGGTGCAAAGCGGTCTGGTCTCGCAACTGGAAATGCGACGGGCCATCGCCATCACCGTGATGCTGACCGTTGCCTCCGGCCTGGGGCTGCTGTGGGTGGCCTTCGGCCGGGATGGATTGTCCCTAGCCGTCCTATTCATTTTGTTAGGTGCGGCCGCCATCGGGGCGGCGATTACGTATACAGCCGGTAAAATGCCTTACGGCTACGCCGGGCTGGGCGATCTGGCCGTGCTGGCATTTTTCGGCTGGGTGGGCGTGGCCGGCAGCTACTTCGTCCAGACCACGACCATCGATTGGCTTATTTTGTGGCCGGCCACCGCCTGCGGCTTGCTCGCCGTCGCCGTCCTCAATGTCAATAACATCCGCGATATGGAGTCTGACCGCATGGCCGGTAAATTCTCCATCCCGGTGAGGCTGGGCCTGTCACGCGCCCGTCTCTACCATTGGATTTTGCTCATTTCGGCGACGATATGTGCCGCGGTTTATGTCTTCTTAACGTTCGTGTCCCTGTGGCAGTTCCTGTTTCTCCTGGCCGTGCCGATGCTTGTCCGCAACGGGCTGGCCGTCAGCCGGACCCAGGCCCTGGCCTCGCTCAACCCGTGGCTCAAGCAAATGTCGCTGGCGACCCTCGTTTTCGTCCTTTTGTTCAGCCTCGGCCAGGTGGTCGCCGCCTGGTGACTGTCTATTTAAAAACGCGCTCACCTCACTGGTGAAGCGTTCCGGTTTTTCCAGGTGAATGGTATGGCCGCTGCCGGGTACGATCGTCAACCTCGCTCCCGGCATGCGCTCGGCCATGCGGCGGTTGATGGCCACAAATTTGGTGTCCAGCTCGCCGGCCAGAAGTAACGTCTCGGCCTGAACCCGGTCCAGTTCCGGCCACAGTGAGGGTTGAACGCCGGTGCCCGTGCCGCGCAGACTGCCGGCTAACCCCTTTGTTGAATTTGACAGGCGCTGCCGGCGCAGGTCGGCCTGAACGGAGTCCGGCAAGTGGCGCTGGGTGGCGAAAAGGGGCAGAGCTTCCCATTCGGCGACAAAGGCCTCTAGGCCGTCTCGTGCGATCCGGCCGGCCAGTTCCTCGTCTTGCTCTCGCCGGCTGAGCCTTTCGTTGGCCGACGCTAACCCGGGGGAAGCGCTCTCCAGGATCAGCGACCGCATCAGATGAGGCTTCCGCAGCGCCGCAAAGAGCGCCAGGCGGCCGCCCATCGAATAGCCCAGCCAGTGGGCGGGGCCGACGTCGAGCCGGTTAAGGAGCTGTTCGAGATCGCCGGTTGATCTCAGCCCTGGTGTAGCCGTCGAGTGTCGGCGTGGTGCCCAGGTCTTGCAGCACCGTGGCCCGGTTGATCTCAGCCCTGGTGTAGCCGTCGAG
>JAWOHK010000001.1:0-19279 GCA_046485205.1 Chloroflexota bacterium
GCGGATCGGCTTGATTCTCTTCGAATAAGCCCAACAGGAATTTGACCCGCAAAATGCGCCGGACGGCGTCGTCGATACGCGCCAGCGCTACATCCCCTTTCTCCACGGCCGCGGTCAGCGTCGTGATAAAAGGCCGGTAATAGTGAGGAACCATGTTCATGTCCAGACCGGCATTAAAGGCCAGCACAACGGCCGTGTAGAAATCGGGGTCCAATTGGTCGATGGCCATCCAATCGGAAACGATGAAACCCTGGAAGCCCAGTTCGCCCTTCAGCACGTCGGTCAACAGGTAACGATTACTATGCATCTTCTGTCCATTCCAGCTGCTGAACGAGGCCATGATGCTGAGCGCGCCTTCCTTAACCAGCTGGGTATAAGGCGCTAAATATTTAGCCCGCAGCCCGGCCTCATCGATCCGCATATCCCCTTGATCGATTTGGAAATTGACGCCCATCATCTCCATGTTGGATGTTCCCCAAATCGTCGCCCCGTCGCCTAAAAAGTGCTTGGGGGTTGCCAGAACGGATGTGGGCTGGCGCAAGCCGGCCGCCGAATCCCCGGCATCTTGTAAGCCGGCCTGGTAGGCCGAGCCATGAGCGCTCACCAGATCTGTGTCATTGCTGAACGATTCAAATGTCCGGCCCCAACGCACGTCTTGGACCACGGCCACACAGGGAGCGAAATTCCAGCGCACGCCGGTGGCGGCGCATTCGACGGCCGTGGCTCGGGCTACTCGCCGCGTCAAATCAAGGTCGTTGGCCGCGCCCAGACCGATGCTGTGGGGAAACATAGTCGCGCCACGCACATTGTTATGGCCGTGAACCGCATCGACACCGTAAATGAGAGGAATTCCCAGGCGGGATTGCTGCGCTTCGGCCTTAAAACCGGCGACCATGGCCGACCACGATTCGGGTGAATTGGGCTCCGGGTTGCCGCCGCCGCCGCTCAGCAGGCTGCCAATGGCTAGCCCGGCGATATCAGCCGGGTCTATGCTATTCTTTTCGACCTGCGTCACCTGGCCAATTTTTTCGGCCAGGCTCATTCGACTGAGCAAATCCTCCACTCGTGCCTCAATCGGCGCGTCCGCATTCTTATAAATCATCTTGATCTCCTGAAGTTGTAGAAGAATTGAAACATTGAGGCCGGCCAGTCAATATTTTTCCGGCCGGCCTGACGACTACCCCGTTTTCGCCGCTCACTGGCCAATGACGATCAACGTGACTGATTGGGCCGGAATATCGAGAATCGTCCCATCCGTTATCTCCGCTGTCTCAGCCGGCTCGTTCACTGTCCCCGTTTCGACCCGCTCGGCTGACAGGCGGTATATCGAAGCCGTCCCGCCGGGGTGACCGGCCAGCGACAAGGACAGCTGAGCCGCATCTGTGCCCCGGTTGGGGATCAGTATCGTCAGGCCGCCATTACCGTTCAGGCCCGCGTAGGCTGACACCCAGGGATGGCCGGCGGCGGCATAGATGAGTTCCGTGCCGAAATGTCTGAGGAGCGGATAGACGTAGTAAGACGGCCGCGGGCCTTCCGGCCCCAACAAACCCCAACTGCCCAGTGAACCGCGGCTGGCCAGCACAAAATGACCGCCGATCAGGACATCCTGCTCCATCAGCCGGCCTAGTACGTCGGCCAACCAGACGGCGTTTGCCAACGAATCGGGCGTCGCTTCACCCTGGGCGGCCTTGGTCCAGTCGGAATTGAACTCCGTCACGGCCAGGGGAATATCACGACCGGTCGTCTCGCGCACCATCACCCGCAGATCGGGCAGCATCGTATCATACTCTTCGCTAGTGCGACCCAATTGCTCGATGGTCGTTGAATCGGCCATCATGGAGACCGGGAGCGGGTAACGATGAATGCTGACGACATCCACCAGATCGCCATTGGCCCGCAGAAAGGCTTCCATCCATTCGCGCGCCTCCATAGTGAACGGATCGGTCGCCGGGGGTGCCAGATAGCCGGTGATTTCCGGCCCGACAAGTTGAATGGTCGGATCAACAGCCAGCATGGCTTCGCCGATAGCCCGCCAGTCCGCCAAAAAACGCTCCAGATCATACTCCGCTTCGGGGAAAAGGTTCGGCTCGTTGCCGACCGCCCAGTAACGCACCCCATACTCCTTTTCAATATTGATATAGCGCACCAATTCGGCAGCCTGTTCCGGCGTGCCGTTGCGCAGCCGGGCCTGGATGTGGGGTTCAGCGCCTATTTGCCGGGCCAGAGCCATGAAACGGTCGATATCGGTCTCGGTGACGTTGTTTTCATCGCCGAATTCGCCGCCGGGCCAACGCAACAAGGTGACGCCGACGTTATTGGCCTCTTCCAAATAATTGACCGGCACGGCCGTCCACGGCCCGTGGTTGGTGCCGAAGATCAACGGGCTGATAGGGCCATGGCGTACAGAAGCGTCAACGCTGATTGTACCCGGCTCAGCCGGTGGCCAGTCGGCCGGGTCGATGAAGGGCAAAGCTGTGGGTTCGGCTGAAGGCTGGTCGACGGCAACCATTGTCGGGGCGGCCGGTGGAGCGACAGATGCTGTTTCCGGTTGGCGGCAGGCGGCCAGGAAGAAAAGCAGGATGAGCCAGATCGTTGGTTTGATTAAGTGATGTGGTCGTGTGATCATTTTTCGTTTGGTTATCCGGGTGCGTTTCGAGTACTCCTGTATCCAGGTGGCTGGTAAACAACCCAACACTCACGGCCACACCAGCAACGTCGCCGAGCGTGGCGGTAGCACCAGGTTCGATCCGTCGGCCAGTTCCACCGGTTCCAGCAACTCGCGGCCATCCGGTGCAGCGGGCAAATTGGTGAGGTTGGTGTCGTCGATGCGATAGACTTCGGCCAGCCCACCCGGATGTCCGGTCAGGCGCAGCCGCTGTTCGACCGGTTCATCAGCCAGATTGACCAGCATGACCGTCAACGCGCCGTCCTCCCGAACAGCGGCATACATGCCGAGATCAGGGGCGTCGGCGGCTGCATAGACCAACTCATCGCCGAAGTGTTTGTAGAGTTGGTAGACATAATATTGAGGCCGGACGCCGAACCGTTCCAACAGGCCCCAACCACCGCGTGAAACAGGCGTCTGGAAGGCGTAGTGGGCCACGACCGGTACGCCTTGCCGGATAAGACGGCCCAGCACATCGGCCAGCCAAACGGCGGCGAAAGGGGAATCGGCCGTTGCCTCACCGCTGATGCCCCGGCTGCTGTCAACGTTGAGCTCCAGGAGACCGATGGGGATGTCCCGGCCGGTCGTCTCGCGGATCATCGCGCGCAGTTCGGGAATGCTCTCGTCGAATTCGGCGGCGACGGGCCGCAATTCAGCGATAGTGGCCGGGGTGAAGCCGAAATCAATGGGATAAGGATAGCGGTGAAATGTCACCAGATCGAGCAGGTCGCCGTTGGCTTCCAAAAAAATGCGCATCCACTCGCGAGCCTCGGCCACATCGCTGCGGGTCTCGGCCAAAGACGCCGGGCCGAACTGGCTGTAATCCGGGCCGGCCAGGCGAATGGTCGGATCGACCGCCAGCATGGCCTCGGCAAATTCGCGCCAACGGAGGGCGTAGGATTCGGCCGTTTCCTCGGGATAAAAGTAGGGGGCTTCGTTGCCGATAGCCCACCAGCGCACGTCACGGCCGCCTTCGATATTGATCCGCCGCACTGTTTCGGCCGCGTCGGCCGGGGTATGGTCCAGGTAGCGGACATGAATGTGTGGTTCCGCGCCCAATTGCCCGGCCAGTCGGAAGAAAGCATCGTATTGCTCGGGCCGGATGAGGTTGAGGTCGCCGTAGCTGCCGCCGGGAAAGCGAAGGAAGCGGATACCCATATCGGTTGTGGCCGCATCGGTGAGAGCAACCGGCACAACCATGCCCGGATCGTAGTTCGTGCCGTAGACCCACGGGCTGACGGGGCCGAAGTGCTGACCGGCATCGACAGTGATGGTGCCCGGTTCGGCCGCGGGCCAGCTCGCCGGGTTTTGAGCGACGGTATCCAGGATCGGATCCGGATCGCGAACCGGTTCCGTTTCAGTCGTGGGAGGCGCCATTTCGGACGCTTGGCCGGGGCCTTCAGACCGTATCGCCGCCGGAGCAACTGTCGTCGATTGGTTGCACCCGCCGGCCACCAGCAGAATGAAACCGATGATAACGAGCGTCAGACACCGACGAGGAAAATTCATGGACAAGCAACTGCTCACTTTGATTTTGGTGCTTCTCGAAAGACCGGGCCGAGGCCTTCTCGCATCCTGGTCTAGTGCTGCATCCGCCTAAGCTTTATGAGTAGCGATCAACCGGATAAGCTACCCCGATTCCCCGATATTGGCCGGTTGCCGCAGCGTGGGTACGGATTCCCACGCTGCGGCCCAGCTGAGTGAGGAGAGAAAAATAGAAGAAATAAACGACCGGCAGGTGACGAAAGACCGCCTTCCGGAACCCTATCGTCCTGCCATTCGTGTTCAGTTATTCCCGGCTATTTATCGACACCGGAAAGGACTATGCCGGTCATGAAATATCGCTGGGCCAGGAAGAAAACGACCACGGGTACGATCAGAGCCAACAAGGAGACACCTTGTAACAGGTCGGGCCGGGTTCCGTAGAGAAAGTTAAACTCCTGAACGCCGACCGAGATGGGCTGCAGATCCGGCCGCGAACGTAGATAGATCAACGGCTCGAAGTAATCGTTCCAGGCAAAGATCATATGCGACACCGACACGGCGATAATAACCGCCCACGACTGCGGCAGAATAATCGACCATAATACCCGCATCGGATTGGCCCCGTCTATATAAGCTGCCTCATCCATCTCCTTGGGAATCGTCAGGAAATACTGTCGCAGCAGGAAAACGTTAAAGGCATTGGCGAAGAAGTGGGGCACAATGAGCGGCAGCCAGGTACCCACCCACCCCAGTCGCTGAAAAATGATGTAGGTCGGAATCAGCGTCACCTGGCGTGGCAGGACGATCGTCGCGATCAGGATGAGAAACAGGATATTTTTATAGGGAATGGGGAAGCGGGCAAAACCATAGGCGACCAGGGTGCAGGAGATGACCGTACCGATGATGCCGAAAAAGGCGATGAGGGCCGTATTGCGAAACAGGCGCGGAAACTCCACTTGCCGGAACGCTTCTGCATAATTCTCCCACTTCAAATCCAATTGATAAGCCGGGGTCAATTGCCGCCACCGGCCCTCCCATACTATCGGCCCGGCCTCCGGGTTACTAAGATCGATAAACTCGGATGATTCGCGACCGGGCTTCAAGAGGGCCATCTCACGAGTGGCGCCGTCAGGCATCGGCACATTATAAACATCGTAGGCCTTACCTTCATACTCGAACTTCGCCGGCGACTCGGGCAAAATGCGCGGATTTTGCATTTGCTCCAATGTTTTGAGCGAGGTCGTGAGCATATACACGAAAGGGGCCAGCCAGAAAGCCAACATGAGCAGGGCTAGCGAGGTGACCAGTATCGTCGCAATTCGATCACGTGTTTTTTTGCTCATCCCCGAACCAGACACTTCATTGGTGCGCCGCACGGTGGGCAGCGACTCGACAGATTTCGTCGTCATTTTTCCGTACCTCCCGGGGTGTACACCCAATACTTGGCCGACCAGAAGATGATCACGGTAATAGCCATCGCAATTGCGAACAGTAGCCAAGCCAACGTCGCGCCATAGCCCATATCCTGGAAACGAAACGCGGTCCGATAAAAATGCATGTTGTAAAACAGGGTCGCATTACCAGGCGCCCCTGTGCCACGGGTCAAGATGTAGGGAACGGTGAAATACTGGAACAGGCCGATGACGGCCAGGACGAGATTATAAAAGATGATCGGTGTCACCAGCGGCAGGGTAATGCTCCATTGCTTGCGTAGATAACCCGCGCCGTCCACCTCAGCCGCTTCATACATCTCCGACGGCACGTTGCGCATACCGATGGCGGTGAAGAGCATGGCGTTGCCCACTCCCCACAGGCCGATGAGGATGAGTGCCGGATAGACCCAGGTGGTCGAGTTCAGCCAGTCCGGTCCCTGGATGCCGATTGCGCCCAGTGAGCGATTGATCCAGCCTGTCTGGGGATTGAGCATGCCGCCCCAGATGAGGATGGCCGAGACGAGCGGAACCATAAAAGTCATGTAAAAAAGGGTCGTGAAATATCGTTTAAAAGCCAGCGGTTTGGCCACGATGATCGAGGCCATAATAATCGGCTGGACGATGGCGATGGGGATGGCCAGGATAAAAAACTTGGTCGTTGCCCGAATAGCGTCGCGCAGGTCGGCATCGACGAACAACCGCCGATAATTATCCAGTCCAATGAAATCGATCTCCCCCGGTTGCGTGATGTTGAAATTGGTAAAGGTCATCAACAATGAGGCGACCATGGGGATCAGGGTAAACAGGACAAAGCCTATCAACCAGGGCGAGATGAACATGATACCCCACCAGGCCTGTTTCCGGGCCAGGGGACCTTGTTTCTCCTTTTTCGCGCCGCGTATGGTAAGACTGCGGGCCTCATCGAAAACAGTCATGTCTCTCCTCCTCTCGCGGTTCTGTGCCTGCGCGATCTCCCGCGTTTTGCAAGTGTGAAACTGAGGGGCGGGCCTTTCGATCCGCCCCTCAATCATATCCCTACCTATTGTTCATAAATCGTCTGCATGTCCGCCAGGAACTGCGGCACTTCCGTCTCAATGTCGAACGAGCTGTCGGTGTTCAGCAGGTTATAAATTGCCTGCATACGCACTACAGCTTCCTGATAGTTGGGCAAGAAATTCTCGTGGCTGGGGATGTCGGGGTAAGCCAACATCTCGTTGACCACCGACCAATCCACACCTTGCGGGTAATCGGCATCCTTGGCCGCGAAGAAATCAGCCTGTTCTCCCTCACGGATGGGCAACGCGCCGTAGACCGTTGTCAGGGCGGGCGCTGCTTCACCGACCAGATAGGTCAGGAATTCAAAGGCCGCTTCCGGGTTCTCGGTTGTGTTCATGATTCGGAAGGTATCGGCGTGTAACTTCGATGTGGTAACCCCTTCGCTGTTCGCCGGAATAACCGCCAGGTCCCAATTGTCCATCGGCGCGCCGACGATGCAACAGGTAAACCACAGGTGAGTTTGGCCCATGGCCACGTTGCCCGATCCCATGGCGTTCGGCGTCGACAGCAATTCGCTATCGGCATAGGCCTGCGACGGGTAGAAGTGATCGTTCCAAATGGCGTTATAGGTCCACTCCAGGCACTCCTGGTAGCTGTCGGGCCAAACGGCCTGGCCGCTGTCATCCATCAGGCTGGCCGCGCCGAACGGGTTGCATAACGCCCGGATTTCTTGGATCCACTGGTTGTAATAACCAAACTGGACGATGTTGTTCGGATCGAAGTCGGCGCTACCGGCTTCGTTCCCGTCAGCATCGACCGTCAACATCATGGCCAACTCACGCAGCGTGTCATAGTTCCACTCAACTTCCGAGCCGTCAGGCATGACATATAGCTCGCCGACGGTGTGCGGAGGATAGTTCAACCCGGCCTCGTCGAACAGGTCACGATTGTAGAAAATCATCGCCGGGAACACAGCGAAGGGCAGACCCTCTAGGCCGCCGTCCGCCGTGCGATAAAAATCGACGGCCGCTTCCGGGTACTGGCTCAGGTCATAGCCGGTGGACTCAACCAGCGGCAGAATGTCCAGCCAGTTGGTCGGGAAGGAGTTAGCGCCGTTGGTCCCTACCGGGCCGACCACGTCGGGGGCATCGCCGGAGGCGATGAGCGTGGCCAGGGTATCGTAGGCGACTTCATTCTGGACGTACTCAACACGGACTTCGATGCGGTCCTGCGAGTTATTAAAATCCTCAACGACCTGATTTTGGGTCTCGATCTGCTGCTCGTTGCCGCCGGTGCCCAAACCAACGAACCACTTCACGACAACCTTGTCGTCGGCCTGTGCTTCCTCAACGGCCGCCTCGACAGTCGGGGCGGCTTCCTCAACGGCCGCCTGAACGGTCGGCGCAACTTCTTCGACAACCGCCTGCGCTGTGGCGACAGCTTCTTCACCGACAGCTTCGGCCGCCTGTTCGACAGCTTGCTCAACAACAGCTTCCTGGCCACAGGCGACCAGCGTCATCGAGGCCACAAACAAAAGTACGATCAACATTAACTTTCTCATGTCTTCTCCTCAAAAAGATTTGCTATAAAGAGGAAGCACCGAGTGTGCGTTCCCCTGAGACGTTCCGGATAGTCTTTCCTTGGCCTTGCCGGGATGCCTCATTTGCCAACAATTAGACTAATAGCGGGTAGCGGTTCGCATCATCAACACCGGGTTACGCCGCCATGCTCCTTGCAATGGGTGAATATGGGTTTCTTCTGCGGTTCATCTCGATAGGCAATTCTCCTCTTACACAATCTCCCGGTTCAGCGATAATTACGGTATTAATATGAGCTTGCGCCACAGGATTCGCGAATGACGAGTTGGGTATCCAGAATGATACGCCGTGGCGGAAGCAAGGCGTTGACCATTAGGTCGAGCAAAACGTTGACCGCCTCGATGCCCGATCGAACCACCGGCTGGCGGATGGTTGTCAGGCGAGCCCGCCCACCGGGCAACGGCACCAGATCGTCGAAACCGACCAGGGCTACGTCGCGCGGAACATTGCGCCCGGCCTCGTTCACTGCCCGCCAGGCCCCCATCGCCAGAAGATCCGAGGCGGCGAAGACGGCATCAGGCTGGAAGGCCAGCAGTCGTTTCATGGCGATGTAGCCGCCTGGTTCGGTGAAGTCTCCTTCGACCACCAGTTCCGATTCGAAAGCGCGGCCGCGATCGGCCAGGGCGGCCTTGTAGCCGGCCAGTCGGTCGACACCCGGAACCATGCTTTGCGGGCCGCTGATGTGGGCCACACGTGTGTAACCCAGGCGCAACAGGTGGCTGGTGGCGGCATACGCCCCGTTGTGGTTGTCTACGTCGATAAAGCTTATTTGAGGGTAGCGATCCTGCCGGCCGATCACGACCAGCGGCATTTCATACTCGACGAGGTGCGGGATGAGCGGATCGTTGAAGTGCGAGGAGGCGATGATTACCCCTTCAAGAAAGCCGGCCGAGAGCATGCGACCGGAAAGATTACCTTCCTCATCTTCGTTATGAAACAGAAACAATGTGAGGGTCAGGTCGTTATCGTTACAGGCCTGGGTAATACCCTGGATGAGGCGCGGAAAGTACGGATCAGCGAAGAGCATAGACGCGGCATGGGGGATGACGAGGCCGATGATGCCGGAGCGATTGGAAGCCAGGGCGCGAGCGGCCATGTTGGGTTGGTAGCCGGTTTCACTGATAATTCCCCACACCCGCTCGCGAACGGTCGGCCTCACTCCAGATTGCCCATTAATAACCCGAGAAACGGTTGAACGGGATACCCCGGCAAGTTCGGCGACTTTTTCAAGGGTGAGCGTACTCATTGATGCAACATCAAATGGTTGAGAGCGCTCTCAGACAACTCCCTGAAGTGACCGACATTACGCGATAATTGGACAAGTATTGTCCTTATTCATAGTAACTGCTGGTTCTTAACCCATCACTTATTGGGAGCGCTCCCATTAGCGAACAGAATACCATAGGCTGTAGGTCATGTCAATAGGTTAACAGCAGATTAACAAGGATTCCCGTGGCCGATTTTTACTATGGTTGGCGGACACAATGCGCCGGTAATTTTTGGGATCATGACCTCACCGTGACTCTCACATGACTAGCGGCACATCCACCGCCGCCCCTTTGGCGGTACCCTGTCAGGAGAAAGTCACATTTCATGAAAAGTTATCGTCGAAGGAGAAAAACCATGTCGGAATCTATCCTGATCGCCAGGGACCTGCGCAAGCAATTCGACCGGCTGGAAGCTGTCAGGGGCGTATCGTTCACTATCCTGTGCGGTGAAATCTTCAGCATCCTGGGACCGAACGGCGCGGGCAAAACCACCACCATCAACATGCTCAGCTGCCTCATCGAACCCACTAGCGGCAGCGCGGAGATCACCGGGTTCCAGGTTCCGGGGGACTCGCTCCAAGTCCGGCGGGCCATTGGCGTTGTGCCACAGGAGATCGCCCTCTACGACGCCCTTACCGCCCGGCAAAATTTGGAATTTTGGGGCCGCCTCTACGGCATGCGTGGCAAGGAACTGGCCGTCCGCATCGATGAGGTGCTGGAAAGGGTTGGCCTGACCGACCGGTCTAAGGACAAGGTCCGCACCTTCTCCGGCGGCATGAAACGGCGTATTAATATCGCGGCGGGCCTGCTCCACAAGCCGCAATTGTTGTTCCTGGACGAACCGACGGTAGGCATTGACCCGCAAAGCCGCCACCGCATCCTGGACATGGTCCGCGAACTGCGCGACGAGGGGATGACCATTCTCTATACAACCCACTACATGGAAGAAGCTGAACAACTGTCCGACCGGGTCGGCATCATCGATCAGGGGCGGCTCATTGCCCTGGGCACCCAACAGGAATTAACACAGGTCGTCGGCGAACAAGAGACGCTGCGGCTGCACTTGCACCAGGAAGCGACTGTTGCCCTGGCCGGTTGCAATGGCGGCGAAGGGTCTGTGGATCTTTTCGCCGGTATTTCGGGCGTCATCCAGGCGACGGCCCTTGACCATCAAATCATTGTCAATGTAATCGATGCCGGTGAAGCCTTGCCGGGTGTCGTCAGCCAGGCCAATGATGCCGGGCTACACATAAAATCGGTGGAAATCGAAGAGCCGAACCTGGAAGCGGTCTTCCTGCATCTGACCGGACGAGGTTTGAGGGACTAAATAAGACAATGCGCAAGATACTCAATATTATGTGGAAAGACGTCAACGTCCTGTTTCGCGACACGGCGGCCGTCATCCTGATCATCGCCGGGCCGTTGGTGCTCACCCTGGGAATGGGACTGGTCACCGGCAGCTTCAACCGCAGCGATAGCGCCGCAACCATCAGCCTGATTCCCGTCGCCATCGTCGACCAGGATGGCGGCCAATTTGCAACGGCCTTGGTGGACCTGTTCTCCGGTGAAGACCTGGCCGGTCTGGTCAACCCACGATCGATGGACGACGAAATAGCGGCCCGATCGGCTGTTGAAGGTGGCGATGCGGTCGCGGCAATCATCATCCCGGCCGGATTCAGTGATTCGTTTCTGCCGGACCCGGCCACTGGCGCGTTGCCCGCTCCTGTGGCGGTCGAGGTCTACGTCGACCCCGGCTCGCCCATCAGCTCCGGCATCGTCACCAGCATTGTCGAGGAATTTGCGATCCGGGTGCAATCCGGTGTGACCACAATCCAGATCGGGCTGTCGCAATTGGCGACCAGCGGGGCCGTCTCGCCGGCTCAATTGCCGACCGCCGGGCAGGTCATGGGCGATCATCTTTTCGCCGGAGCCGGGAACAGCGCTCTGGCTACCTCATCGCTCATCGCCGTCCACCGGGAGAGCGCCGCGATCGAAGGTAGCGCCGATTTCAACCCGCTGGCCTACTTTGCCCCGGCCATGGCCCTGCTCTTTCTGATGTATGCCGTGACGCTGGGCGCGCGCACATTGCTGACCGAAAGGCGAGAGGGCACGTTGGCCCGCATGCTGACCGCCCCGGTCACATCGGCCCAGGTTCTCAGCGGCAAGGTCGCCGGGATTTTCCTGGGGGGCGTGTTGCAACTGGGCGTGCTCATCCTCCTGACCTCGCTGTTGTTCCAGTTACGCTGGGGCAACCCTCTGGGCGTGGCGGTGCTGGTGGCGGCGGCGGCGGCCGCGGCCACGGGCTGGGGCCTGCTGGTTGCTTCCATTGCCACCACCCCCAGCCAGATCTCCAGCCTGGGCATGGCCCTGACGCTTATCTTCGGCATCCTGGGCGGCAGCTTTGTGCCCCTGCAAGGGTCGGCGACGGCCATCCAATGGCTCAGTCGTATCACGCCCAATCGCTGGGCCCTGGATGGTTTCACCAGCCTGGCGTTGGGCGAAGGCTGGGCCGGCCTGGTAGGGCCGCTAGTGGCCCTGACCGTCATGGCCGTGGTGTTGTTCATCCTGGCGGCCGTCTTCTTTCGCCGCCGCCAGTCCTCTCTCCTGACTTCTTAGGCGGGACCAACTGCAGCTTTACTTCTATCAAGGTGAAACGATGCTAACCAAACTCAGTGCCATCATCCGCAAAGATATCATCCTGCGCTTCGAGGGGCGTACGGAACTACTTTTCTTCCTGATCTTGCCGGTCATCTTCACGTTGATCCTTGGCGGGATTCCGAGCGCCGGTGCCCCGGCTGACAGCCGGATCATGATTCCGGTCGCCGATGAGGACACCAGCACCGAATCGGCCGCCTTCCTGGCCGGCCTGGCGGCGTCGGAGACCTTCCGGCCGGAGTCCATGGGTCGCGACGAGGCGGAAAAACTGCTCAAAGATGATGGTGTAGCCGCTATCTTGATCATCCCGTCCGGGTTCGGCGCGGGCCTGTCGGCCGGGGCCGTCACCGGCGGCGAACGCAGCGAGCTTATCCTGCGCGTCTCGCCCAGCAGCAATGTCGGTGTGGCCGCCGAGCAAGCGGTGCAACGCGCGACCACCGCCCTCGCTCGGCCGCAACTGGTGGCCCGCAACGCCACCGCCGCCGCGGCCGTCGCCTCGCCTTTCAGCGGGGAAGCCGATCGGGCCGCATTTTATGAAGCGGCGCTGGCCAACGCGCAAGAAATCCAGGTCGATTCGCCCGCCCGCGTCAAGCTGACCGTCGCCGGCGGCGGCAGCACCTATGACCAGCGCGCCCAGGCCTCGGCCGGGCAGCTCATCACCTGGGTCTTCATTCCCCTGCTGGGTGCGTCGGCCCTCTTTGCCTACGAGCGGCTGATGGGCACCCTGCGACGCCTGCTGACGTCGACGACCCGCAAATCGACCTTCCTGTTCGGAGCCGTCAGCAGCCAATTTTTGATTGCCCTGGTGCAGATGATCATCCTGGTGGTCTTTGGCACCCTGGTCATGCGCGTCGCCTGGGGCCGGGAACCAGCGGCGCTGGCCGTCATCCTGGTCACCTTCGGGCTGGCTGGAGTCGCTCTGGGCACGATGATGGGCACGTTCGTCAGGACCGATAGCCAGGCCAGCAACCTGAGCATCATAATCGGCATGTCGATGGCCCTGCTGGGCGGCTGCTGGTGGCCGCTGGAGCTATTCCCGCCCACCCTGCAACAGATCGTGAAGGTGTTGCCGACCACCTGGGCCATGAGCGCCCTGACCGACATTACCATGCGCGGCCAGGGGTTGGTCGACATCCTGCCGGAAGCGGCCATCCTGCTCGGCTTTGCCGCGCTGTTCTTTGTAGTCGGATTGTGGCGCTTTCGCTACGAGTGATGTGATGTCAATAGATTATTCGGCGAAATCCGCGGCTGGGATTCACACTTAACCGCAGCCGCCCCCACCCGGCCCGCGTTTCAGTTCCAGCACGATCTTGGGGAGGAAATCGAACTGCCGGACCAGACCGGAAGCCGGGGAGGCCATGACCTGTTTCGATCCTAAAGCGGTCGCGAAAGTAAAGGCCAGTTCGTCTTCGGCCGCGCCTTGCCGGCTGCTGGCCGCCAGGAATTCTTCATCCCCAAATGTGCGCACCCAGTTGTTGACGCCCCCTTCCAGTAAATAGAGGTTGCGCACACTTTCGGCCCGCAGGAATTTCCAGGCCTCGGTGGCCGTCGCTTCGTCGTTGCCGACCAGGACGATGACCTCGTTGTCCGGCGTCTCGTGCAGGTCATCCAGCATGGCCGGCAAAGCGCTCATGGGGGCGTGGACGGCGTCGCGGATATGGAACTGGTTGTAGTCGGCCTCCGAGCGAACATCGAGAATCGTCAGCTTAAGCGTATCGTCATGCATGGTTTGAAGTAGCTCGGCCGGGTGAATCTGCACCTGTCTTTCAGCCAATCGCGGGCCTTCGGTGGCTTCCATTCGCGACCAGCGATCGGCGGTTGTCGGCTGGCCGATGAAAGCGACCAACAACGCGCCGGACACAAGAACGCCGGCCGCCCCGTAGCGCCATTTCGGTTCCTTGCTCAAATCACGGCCGCCGAAAATGCGCTCCAGTTGTTCTGATCCCCAGAACATAAACAGAGCCATTAGGACTACGCCCACGACTACGATGCCGATGGGCAGTCCCAGCCATTCCGGAATGGTAAAGCGACCCATGAAGGACGAATACCAGAACGATTCGAAGTATTGGACGGTCTCTCCGAAGGCGAAAATGCCAAACAGAACGCCCAAGACGAAAATGATGCCGTCGATCTTGCCGACCGCAGCGGACACCAAAGAGGTGCCGGGGCAGAAACCACCGAGGATGAACCCGACGCCCATGATCAGACCGCCAACGATGCCCGGCCACAGGAACGTCGGGTTCACATACACCATATAGTAATCGAGCAACCCCACCGCAGAGGCAAGAAAGACCAGCACCATGGCGGTGACGATGGCCCCGAACATGACCTTAAGGACGGTCATGTCCTTGAAGTAGAACTGAGCGGCCAGCTTGGGCGCGTTGGCGAAGCCCGACATCTCGAGTGCGAACCCGAAGCCGATGCCGATCAGCAGATAGACGACGTACTGGCCCCAATGGCCCAGAATATCAGCGAGTGGCAATGGAAATGGTGCCATGATGATTCCTTAATTCCATAATTTCCGGACAAAGTAGGCCAGGGCATAAGCCCCGGCGAAAACGGCGAACATGAAAGCCCAACTCCCGACGGACAACACCGCCCCGCCGGAAAGCGCCTGGCCGCTGGTGCAACCGCGGGCCATGCGAGCGCCGAAGCCCATGAACGATCCGCCGAGGAACGCGAATAGCCAGCGCACCTTGACCGGCGTGTGCGGGCCGCTCTGTGTTTCCAATTTCGTCCGGCCGAAGAGCCAGCCCGACATCGCCCCGCCGATGAACAGGCCGATCGTAAGGACGACCACCCAGCTGTCGAGCGGGTTGGTTTCGCCGGCGGCCATCGCCGCCAGGTAGGGCGTCCGGTCGACGTGGCCGGGAGCCAGAAAGTCCTGAAACCAGACGATGATACGGTTCATGCCGCCTGACGCGCCCAGGCCGTTGCCGGTCAGGAAAAAGGTGGCGAACAGCACCAGACCCAGGAAGATGCCACCGGCATAAGGGTGAACGTAGGGTTTGGCCGCGCGCCGGGTGGCGGTTTTCTCAACGACCGGTTCCTCAAGTTGGGGTGTAGAAATCGTAGTCATAATTCCTAATTCCTCAGTAGTAATTCGTCATGATCAATCAGTCGTGCCGAGCGCCGGCTGCTGCTCCGCGGCAGGATGCTCGCCTTCATGCACCTCAACATCTTCGTAGCCGATCACCATCGCTTTCATTCCGGTCAGCGGCTCCGGACCGGTTGTAGTCAGGTAAACATGCAGAATGATAAAAGCCGCGAACGTCCAGGCGATCAGCGTGTGCACCGGTCCCAGAACCGGCAACCCACCGAACCAGTTGACGATGGACGGCCAGCGCTGCGCCCCCCACATCAAGGCCCCGGTGATGATTTGCAGCGGCAACAGCACATTCAAAATCATCAGGTAAGTCATCTGCTGCAAGGGATTCATCTTCCGGTCGCGGGTTTTCTCGAAGGGGTGCGCTTCCTTATTGAAGATGCCACGCAGGTAAAAGGTTGCCTGCTGGAAGGCCTGGTCGAAGAAGCCGCGCGGCCGGGGAATGAACTGCTTAATCTCGCCGCTGGCCAGGTGATAGAAAAGCGACAGGGCGGCGTTGATGATCAGGAGCAGGGCCAGGATGTTATGCACCTGGACGACATAGCTGAAGCTGAACATACCGAACATGTCCGGTTTGTGGATGATCAGGCCGGTGAAGAGCAACAGCAGAATGGCCGCCGTTTGCAGCCAGTGCCAGAGCCGTTCATACACATCGTACATGTAGACTTGCCGGGTCTCGACCGGCGTGTCCGGCACCATGGCCTTGCTACGCGCGCGGGCTTTGAAAAAGCGTAACCCACCATGGACGATCACACCCAGGGTTACGCCTGCGATCATCAGCACGCCCAGCCAGTTGACGATACTGTTGGCGTTGTGGCCAAGGATGTAAAAACCGGCCTCGCTGGTGCTGGGAACGAACTGCAATACCCCGCTTTCCCCGGCTTCAATCGCGCCCGGCCAGCTCACCGGCCCGCCCTCATACAATACCGGTTGGACACCACCCGGCGTCCGGTCAGCCAGATCCAGGCCGGCCGCCAGTCGTGAGTCCGAGCCGTGGCAGGCGCGACAATCCTTGGTCGCCCACTCACCGCGCGCTACATTGTGGTTGATGCCGAATGGCTGGACCTCGCCCTCGATACGCGGGTTGTCAAGGCCGCGCGCCGCCAGCCGCTCGCGTACGGCCCCTAACTGGCCCTCGGTGGTGATGTTGAGTTCGGCGGCCGACAACATGCCGTCGCCGTCGCCGTCGAAAGCGTTCAGGATCGCCGGCGCGTAATCATCACCGTCGAAGAAAGCCGCTTGCAAATGGCGCTCCGGTACCGGTCGCGGCGGGTCGCCATAGACCCAATACCAGGCGCTGATGAGATTAAACGGGGCCAGCGTCGTCGTACCGTCGCGGTTGGTTCGCGGCAAAATCACCGGCTCGTAGCCGGACAGGAGCGTCGTGGCGTCCAGTTGGTCGCCATCCATTCCGCGGAAGGCTGTCACCGGCTCGCCGCCGTCGTCCAAAACCGTCCAGTCGATGTATTGTAAAGCCGGGCCGTAAAGCTGGGGCACATGGCAGGTCTCACAACTGACGGCGGTCGTATGCCGTTCCTTGTAGGGCAACCAGTTGTGGGTTGTCTCCACGCTGTGGCAGGATTCGCAGCGGCGCAGGGTCTCGTCGTAGCCCGGGGCCAGCGTTCCCTGGGCGCTCTGGCCTTTGGCGAATTGGTGCAGCGGCCGGTAAATGTACTCGCCGATGTCGATCCGGCGCGGGTCGAATGTCAGGTGCTCCGGCTTGTCCGCGCCGGTCTCCTGGTAATAAATGGGGTTGTTGAGCGAATAATGGCAGTCGGTGCAGCCGACCACGCGCTCCATGTGAATATCCCACGAGCGGCTGAGCGACGCCTTGCCGGCCAGGTTCAGCCCGCTGGCGTCCAGCCGTTGCGGCGACATCACCTGGCCCGTCGTGAGGGTGTGCCAGTCGCCGGCGGTCAGGTCGTCCAAGGTCAAGGGCGTATTGAGGTCGGTGTGGGTCACGCCGTGGCAGGTGCCGCAGTTGGCCGTGGCCGGGTCCTGTACATGGACGAATGCCTGTTTGAGATCGCCCTGGTCGTCGAAGGCGGCCGGGTTCCACAGCCAGCCGTCGCCATCGCGCTCGACCAGGCCACTGCCCAGAAGCGTAGCGGTCGAGGCCTCATCGAATCGCCCCTCGGCCAGCGCGGCCAGCCGGGCCTCGTTGTCGGGGTCGGGCCAGTGGCAGATAAAACAGTTCAGTTCGACCGTCCCCGAATCGCCCCAGTCCCATGGTTGGGCTTCGCCCGTGTCCGGGTCGATAAGGGTCATTTCCGGGCTCACCGCGCCCGCCGGCAGGGCGGCGAGAGGCGTGCCGTCGCGGCCGGTCTCGGCCGGGCCGCCACCCACGTGCCGCACGCCGAAGATTTTGACCCACTCCGGGGTGGTCAGGTCGACGACCGGGTCACCGGCCGGTGAGAGATATCGATAGAAGATGGGGCTCCACTTGCCAAACAGGCCGGGGCTGGTATCCCAGGGCCGCCCACCGGGCACGCTGCCCGCCGTCGTGAAGGAACCCAGGCCGACGTCGGCGTGGAAGTTGTTGGCGGCGATGAAGGCCGTGTCGTGGCATCCACCGCACGTAGTCATCGTCGACAGGGGTTGGCCCGACTCCAGGACGTTGTTCCCGTCCGCATCCAGCAGGGGGAAGACCGGGTGAATGGGTGAACCCGGGCCGGTCGAGGCTTGTGGCTCATTTTCCTGAGCGGCCGCGCCACCTAAAACCAATAACATGGCCGCCAGCGCGAATAAGATTCCCGGCAACAGCCAGTGGTTGAGAGGTCTTTGTTTCATTGGAGCATATCGCCTTATTCGCCAATCTGCCGCGCGCGACCACCCCACGTCAGTGGGTCTCCGAAATAACCCAGCGCTGACCAATCCATGCGGCCGTTCTCGCCGTGGCAATCATAGCATTGCAGCGCGTCAGCCTTCGGTTGCACGAGGTGGTCCATCGTCCAGTACATATCGGTCCGGGCGAAGTCATACTCGCCGCTAAAAGCCAGCCCGGTGTTCTCCTCGTTCAGCCGGAAGGCCGAGTCCCAGTCGAAGGTCTGCCAGAAACCGCCCTCCCCGGCTGTCATCGGCACCAGCAAATATTGGTTCAGCACATCATATGGCTGGCGAGCGTTGTGGATCTTGAAGGGATGGATCTTTGAGTTCGAATCCGTAATACTCCCGACCGGCTTACTGATATTTGTGATCCCGGCCGGATCGATCACGTCACCGAGAATGTAGCGGGTAGCCGTTCCATCGAACCAGGCGTAGGCCGGCTGGATTTCATGGTCATAGACGAAATTGCCTTTGATCTTCAGATAGACATGCGGGTCCTCGGGCAAATCCTGCCCGGCTGTCGACCAGTCCCAATCCATCTTCGTCTCGTGCCGCAACGCGCCCTCCGGAATATGACAGGTCTGGCAGGCCACGGCATCGGTGTGGGCGTTGATGCGCTGGTCGGCGTGCAGGTCGGCCGTGTGGCAATCGGTGCAAGCCAGCGTGTCGTTGCCCTGCGGGCTGACGGAAATGGCACCGCCCTTGATCTGGTGATTGTCGCCGCCGTGGCAATCGACACAGACGAAATCGTGGCGGCCCATATGGACGTCAATGCTCTCATTGGGGAAATAGAGGCTCTCGTCCAGGTCGCCGTGCTTGACGGCGTTGCCGCCGCCGCCGTTGAAATGGCAACTGCCGCAATTCTGCCGGTCCGGCCGGGCCACGCTTTGGGCGGCGACGGCCAGGTCAACCCCTTCGACGGGCAGGCCGGAGCGCCCTTTGGCATAGATGTTGGCGTCGGCGTGGCAGGCCAGGCAATCGACGTTACTCGATTCCTCGAAGTCAAAGGTCATGTCCGACCAGCCATATCCGGCGTGGCAACTGGTGCAGCCGACCCAATTGCCCTGGATGCCGATACAAAAATTGTTGATCTGATTTTTCTTGCCGACGGTCACCGGTTCCGTTCGCCCTTCCAGCATGACCGGTTCGCTTTCCCATGTCCAGTGGGTTGTTTGCATGACCTCGTGGGCCGAGGTTTCATGACATGTCCGGCAGGCAATGGTGACCGCTTGCGGTGATTCAAACGG
>JAWOHK010000025.1:0-12972 GCA_046485205.1 Chloroflexota bacterium
CCTCTCGGAGACGATGGACGCTGAGGTCGTGGCCGGGATCATGAATGACCTGTGGGCGGCCGTCGACCAGGCCATCACCGATAATGGCGGCCGCATCGACAAGCACATCGGCGACGCGGTCATGGCCCTATGGGGGGCGGACACAGCTCGCGAGGACGACCCGGAGATGGCCGTGCGCGGCGCGCTGGCCATGCAGGCGGCGATTGAAGAATTTTGCGCGATTTCATCGGGCGCACTCGGAGGTACGCCCGTGCAATTGGCGATGCGCATCGGCGTCAACACCGGGCCGGTGTTGCTGGGGCAGGTCGGCAGCACGGCCGAGTTCACGGCCATGGGCGACGCGGTCAACCTGGCCAGCCGGCTGGAACATGCCGCCCCGGTTGGCGGCGTGCTGGTCAGTCACGACACCTATCGCCACGTGCGCGGTATCTTCGACGTCGCTGTGCAAGAACCCCTCACGGTCAAGGGCAAGGCCGAGCCGGTGCAGACGTATCTGGTTCAGCGGGCCAAGCCGCGATCCTTCCGGATGGCCACGCGCGGGGTCGAGGGCATCGAGACGCGGATGGTCGGCCGCGATCACGATCTGGGGATGTTGCAGGAAGCCTATGCCGACGCGGTCGAATCGGCCGAGACCCGCGTGGTGACCGTCATCGGCGAGGGGGGCGTGGGTAAATCACGCCTGCTCTACGAGTTCGACAATTGGATTGAGTTGCGGCCGGAGCTGGTCACCTACTTCAAGGGTCGGGGCACGCCCAACACCCAAAACGTCCCGTACAGCCTCTTCCACGACCTGTTCGCCTTCCGCTTCGACATCCGCGACAGCGACAGCGCCGCTCTGGCTTTGGATAAATTCCAGGCCGGCATGGCACCGTACATCCATCCTGACCAGGCGGCCGTCGCCGGGCAGTGGCTGGGCTTCGACTTCTCGGCCAGCGAAGCCGTCATCCGCCTGCTGGACGCGGAGGGCTTCGCCGAGACGGCGCGCGCCTATCTGATGCGCTACTTCCGCGGGGTCGTAGCCGAAGGACCGGTGGTCGTCCTGCTGGAGGACATCCACTGGGCCGACGATATCTCGCTGGACCTGGTGCTGCATCTCGCCGCGACCTTGCCCGCCGCGCCGCTATTGGTCGTGGCCGTGGCCCGGCCGGTCTTCTTCGAGCGGCGACCGGGTTGGGGAGAAGGTGAGACGGCGTTTCGGAAAATCACTCTGGCGCCACTCTCCAGGCGAGCCAGCCGGATGCTGGTGGAGGAGATTTTGCAGCGGGTGGACGACCTTCCCGATGCGTTGCGCGACCTGATCGTCGACGCCGCCGAGGGCAACCCTTACTATGTTGAAGAGATGGTCAAGATGTTGATCGACCAGGGAGTCATTGAGAGAGTGACGAGTGGCGAACGACGACTTTTGTGGTCCGACGAGATGACGAGTGAAGACTCTCCGAACTCGTCACTCGTCACTCGTCACTCGTCACTGGAGACCTGGTTGGTGCGGGCGGACAGGCTTGAGGGCTTGAAGGTGCCGCCGACGCTGACGGGGTTGTTGCAGGCCCGGCTCGACGGCCTGCCGCGGCCGGAGCGCGAGGTGCTGCAGCGGGCGTCAGTCGTCGGGCGGCTGTTCTGGGATGACTGCGTGGCCGAGTTGATGGAGACGGAGCGCGAGGCCGTCGAGCCGACGCTGCAGGCAGTGCGGGGGCGGGAGCTCATCTTCCGCCGCGAGCATTCAGCCTTTGCCCACGCCGGGGAGTACATCTTCAAGCACGCCCTGCTGCGCGACGTGGCTTACGAGACGGTGCTGCTGAAGCACCGCGCCGCGTTCCACGGTAAGGTGGCCCGCTGGCTGGAAGACCACGCCGGGGAGCGGCGTGACGAATACCTGGGTCTCATCGCCGAGCACTACATCCATGCGGGAGAGAGGCTGAAAGCCGCCGAATTGCTGGAGTTGGCGGCCCACGAGGCGCGACAGGTCGGCACCTATTTCGCCGTCCGGCAAGCCCTGGAACGCGCCTTGGCCTTGCGCGAGGCGAACGGGGAGACGGCAGGACCGGCTGTGCGCCGGGCGAAAATCTTGCTCGGCGAGGCCTGTCTATGGGTAAGCGATTTCCCGGCTGCGGAGAAGGCGCTGGAACATGCCTTGGCCGATGCCCGCCGGGACGGAGATGTAGACGATCAGTCCAGAGCGCTGGTCTGGCTGACACGAAGTGCGCACTATGTTGGTGACCATGTGCGCAGCCAGGCATTATTGAAGGAGGCGCTCCCTCTGGCGCGCGCTGCCGGCGGAACCATCCTGGCCGACGCCCTGGGGCAGGCAGGTCGGGATGCATGGATGATGGGCGATCCGGATGCCGCTCAACGGTTCGCCTATGAAGCGCTTGAGGTTGCACGTGCCGCTGACGCCCTGAGATCCGAGTTAAACTCACTGAATCTATTGGGAATCGTCGCCGGTCATATTGGCCGTCTGGAGGAGGCACGTTCAAGGTTCCAGGAGGTCCTGAATCTCGCGCAAGCAAATGGAGAAATGGCTCGTGCCACCATAGCCTTACAAAACCTGGGCGACGATGCCTACCGCCGCGGCGACTACCGGGAGGCCAAAGCCTATGGCTTGGCCGCCTTCGAGCAGTCCCGGGAGTTGGAGCAACACAGCACGACCGCGATGAGCCTGGTCAATATCGCTCTGGCTGACTTGAAGTTGGATAACAGGGAGTCGGCGCGCCGGCAGGCAATAGAGGGGATCATCCTGGCGCGAAGGCTGGGTACAATGCCGCTAGTCCTCTGGGGTATCGAGGTTCTCGGTGAGCTGGCGATTGCCGAGGGCGACGTGTCGCGGGCGCTGGCGCTGTTCGGGTTGATACGCGCCCACCCGGCGGCCGATCATCAACATGTGCAATGGATTGCAACAGCGCTGGAGTCGGTCGATCTACCTTTGGCCGAAGTCGAGACCGGGCTGGCGACCGGAGCGGCGCTGGATTTCGATGCGGTCGTTCAGGAGATTCTGGATGGGGAGTGGTAGGAGCGAACCCTTCTGAATTCGTATCTCGTATTTCGTATCTCGTATCTCGGGCAGACACGCCGGTCTGCCCCTACAGGGCCTGATTTGATACAATCCGGCCTACCTATGAATCATTCATTTGTTCGCATCACCCATCTGACCGAAGTTGATCACAAACAACCGACCTATGTCGCCATCGGCTCGTTCGACGGTGTCCATTTGGGCCACCAGGCATTGCTCCAGGCCATGGTCCAGCAGGCCCGCGCCGCCGGCCTGCGCACCGCCGCGCTAACCTTCTTCCCCCACCCCCGCCGGGTCATGCAGACATTGCCGCCGCGCTTCTACATCTACACGCTGGAAGATCGCGTCCGGCTGCTGGCCGAACAGGGCATTGACCTGATCATCACCCACCCGTTTGACGACGAGGTACGGCGCATTCGGGCGGCCGACTTCGTCGACCAGTTGATCGAAGCCCTGGATATGAAACAGCTCTGGGGCGGCAACTTCGCGCTGGGATTCCAACGGGAAGGAGATGTGCCGTTCCTGCGGCGGCAGGGGGAAATGAAAGGCTTCACCGTCGAGACGCTGGACAAGCTGGTCTTGTGGGGCGGCGATGTCGTCAGCAGCCGCCGCATCCGGCAGGCGATGGAGGACGGCGACATGGCGACCGTCAACGGCTGCCTGGGCCGGCTCTATTGCCTGCGCGGCCGGGTGATCAAAGGTGATCAGCGCGGCCGGATGATCGGCTTCCCGACGGCCAACCTGGCCCTGTGGGATGAGTTGTTACTGCCGGCCTACGGTGTTTATGCCACCTATGCCTGGGTCGGCGACCGGCGATTGCCGGCAGCGACCAATGTCGGCGTGCGGCCGACGGTCAACGGCAGCGGTGTCACGGTCGAGGCCCACCTGCTCGACTTCGACGAAGACATCTATGGCGAGGAAGTGCGGCTGGAGTTCGTCGCCCGCATCCGCCCGGAGATGAAATTCCCCGGCCTCGACGCCCTCAAGGCCCAAATCCGGGCCGATGTTGAGTCAGTCCGCGAAGAGATAAAACGCTAATGACGTTGATTTGAAGATGATTGACGCTGAGCTATAAAGAGATGATGGAGAATAGCAGGTATCCCCAGCAATCTGATAAGCGATATTATTAACGCTTTTTATCACGTCTTCAACATTCTAGGATATAACTTTGTGGAAAAGGCTTATGATAATGCACTTGTCCCCGATTGGCGCAAGCGAGGGTTTGCGGTAGGGAAGCAAGCCCCAATTACAATATGGTATGATGGGATTAGGGTTAGTGCTTACTATCTGATATCGTAGTCAATCAGGTTATCATTATCGCAGCCAAGTCAGTTGAGCACCTTGATCAAGTCCACGTATATCGATTATTGATTATCTCCGCGGTCCGGAACCGAAGTCGGCTTGCTCCTAAACTTCGGTCCCAAGTCCGAGGTTCGCCGCAAGATCTACCAGCCGGCACGAAAAGGAGACCAGAAGTCTTGAACATCAAGCACCAAAGTAAATCCGCAAAAATGAGCGTCCCGATCAACATCATCAGCGTTCTACCCACCGGTGAATGAAGTGAGCGATCGCTTTTCATTTGGCGGGGAGGTGGTGTGGCGACCGACAGAGGAGTATATCCAGCGCAGCCACCTCATGCGGTTCATGCAGCAACACGGGATTGCATCGTATGAGGAGTTGATGGTGCGGTCGACAGCCGACATCGCCTGGTTCACCGACGCCGTCTTGCAATATCTCGATATTCGATTTTCAGTACCCTATACGCAGGTAGTCGAGCTGCCGGACGGTATCCAGTGGCCGCGCTGGTGTGTCGGCGGGCGGCTGAATATCGTCAATAACTGCGTCCACAAGTGGGCCGCCGGCCCGGCCACCCGCGACCGACCGGCATTGATCTGGGAAGGTGAAGAAGGCGTGACCCGCACGCTGACTTACGGCGAACTGGCGGCCGGCGTCAATCGCTGCGCCAACGGCCTACGGTCATTGGGCCTGGGCAAGGGCGACGCCATCGGTCTTTACATGCCCATGACGCCGGAGATCGCCGTTGCCTTGCTGGCTATCGCCCAGATCGGCGGCATCATCCTGCCGCTCTTCTCTGGCTATGGTGCGGGGGCTATCGCCTCCCGATTGGCCGACGCCGGGGCCAAAGCGCTCTTCACCGCTGACGGAGCCTATCGCCGCGGCCGGATCGTGCCCATGAAGCCAGTGGCCGATGAAGCGGCGGCGCAGGTACCCACACTGGCCCACCAGATCGCCCTGCGACGAACCGGCCACGACGTGGAAATGCAACCCGGGCGCGATCACTGGTGGCACGAACTGGTCGAGACGCAACCGGACACGGCCAATGTGGAAGAAACGGCCGCCGAGGATCTGCTGATGATCATTTACACCAGCGGCACGACCGGCCAACCCAAAGGCGCCGTCCACACCCACTGCGGCTTTCCGGTCAAGGCTGCCCAGGATATGGCCTTTGGCACCGATGTCCATCCCGGCGACGTGATGTACTGGATCACCGATATGGGCTGGATGATGGGGCCGTGGCTGGTTTTCGGAGCCACGCTGCTGGGGGCGACCTTCTGCTTTTATGACGGCGCGCCTGACTACCCTGATATCGACCGGCTGTGGGCGCTGGCCGCGCGTCATCGCATCACCCACCTCGGCGTATCGCCGACCCTCATCCGCGCCCTGGTGCCGCACGGCGAAGAACCGGTGCGGCGGCACGATTTAGCGGCCGTGCGTTTCTTTGCCAGCACTGGTGAGCCGTGGAATCCCGACCCATGGTTATGGCTGTTCAACGTAGCCGGCGAGGGCAAGCGGCCGATCATCAACTACTCCGGCGGCACAGAGATCAGCGGCGGCATCGTCATGGGCAACCCCTTGCTGCCGCTCAAACCGACCGCCTTCGCTGCGCCCTGTCCCGGCATGGCCGCTGACGTGGTTGACGCGGCCGGTAACCCCGTGCGCGAGCAGGTGGGCGAGCTGGTCATCCGCGCGCCGTGGATCGGCATGACCCGCGGTTTTTGGGGTGATCGTCAGCGCTATCTCGACACCTACTGGTCGCAAATCGAGAACGTCTGGGTGCACGGCGATTGGGCGGCCATCGACGATGACGGTATGTGGTATATCCTCGGCCGCTCCGACGACACGATCAAGATCGCCGGCAAGCGCCTCGGCCCGGCCGAAGTCGAATCGGTGCTGGTCAGCCACGCGGCGGTAGGCGAGGCGGCGGCCATCGGCGTGCCCGACCCGGTCAAGGGCAGCGCGCTGGTGTGCTTCTGCGTCATTGCCCCGGGTTATGAGGCTACCGAAACCCTGGCGACGGCTATACAGGATCACGTCGCCGCTGAACTGGGCAAACCGCTGCGGCCGCAATCCATCGTCTTCGTCAGCGACCTGCCCAAGACCCGTAACGCCAAGGTCATGCGCCGCATCATCCGCAGCGCCTTCTTGGGCGACGACCCTGGCGACACGTCGAGCCTCGTCAACCCGCAGATCATCGGCGAGATCAGGAAGAAGTAACCCGCAGATTGGGCGGGATCTAGGGAGGGACTCGCGGGTAATGGACGAATGGGTTGATTCGCCTAATAGGTTGCAACGAAGCTTGCGCAAGATTATCGCGACCCGGCTGGTGGGTTGGGGGTTGTCGCATACCATTCATCACCTCGATCGGGCCGTCATCCGCCTGAGCGACGGCCGCACATCCGCCGCGGCCCTCTTCACCGGCCTGCCTATCATTGCCCTGACGACGACCGGAGCCCGAAGCGGGCGGCCGCGAACCGTGCCCCTGGTCGGCATCCCCGACGACGAGCGGCTGATCCTGATCGCCTCGAACTGGGGCCAGGAAAGGCATCCGGGTTGGTACCATAATATCCGGGCCAATCCGCAGGTAACGGTCAGATATGACGGGCAAGAGGCTGAGTATACGGCGCGGGAAGTTAGTGGTGAGGAACGGGAGGCTTATTGGAAACGGGCCACGACACTCTATCCCGGCTATCGCCAGTACGCGGTTCGCACCGGTCGAGAGATTCCGATTATGGTGTTAGAAAGACGATTGGATGCAGGCTAATCTCCTGACGGTTCAAGCATTGCCAGTTGGTCTCTAAGCCCCGCTACCTCGTTCTCCAATCGACTCCTGGCCGCCTCCAGGTCGCGACGAAGGGCTGTCCACCAATCTTCGTCAGCCGTGTTCATCGCCTGCGCCCGCCGCCACAGACGGGCGGTGTTGTCCTGCCGCAGTGTTTCCAGCTGTCGCTGTACCTTGCGCCGGCGGCGGTGACACTGTAAAAGCCGCTCGCGCAATTGGCGGATCTCGCGTGTGGGAATCAACGACAACTCACGAATCTCATTCGGTTCCAACTTGCCGGCCAAATCATAGAGCGTCTGGGTATCGCCGTTCGAATAGGCGGCGTTGACGGCCGTCATGACCGACGTCCGGTAGGCCAGTTCCACGGCCGTCTCAGCCAGATCGGGGTGGAAGCGGCGGGCCAGCTCGCGATAGAGGCGCTTCTCGGCCGCTTTGTCATGGGGCGTTGGCGTAGGGATGGCTTCCTCGATGGGGTCCGGCTCGCTTGCCGGAGAGTCATCATCGTTGGGGCTAAACGTGTCCTCCGCTTCCGCTTCACTCAGCGCTTCCTGCCGCAAGAGAGCCAGCCGCGTCAACAGACTTTGCTTTTCGGACCGCAATTCCTGGATGGTGTCGGCCAGGTCATCCAGCATCAACCGGGCGTGCATGCGAAAGGCGTTGACGGCCGCCTGCTCGCGGGCCAAGGTCGCCTCGGCCTCCACCAGTTCTTGTTGGGCGGTTTGCAACTCGGCGTGCAGGCGGCTGGCTTGTTGGGATGGGGTGTCTTTTACCGCTAGCTGATTCAGACTTTTACTCAAATGAATGTCTCCCTCTCCCTCTGATTATGCCCCGTTCAATGCCATTTTTCACGTGGTTTCATGAGCTATTGCAACCTTGTTTATGGAAAAATTAGCCGACCTTGTCTCATCCGGCAGTTTTTGATCAGATGTTGACGATCTTTTGACGATGAAATGAATAATAAAGGTACGAGTTGGGACGGCGTACCCATTCAAGAACTTACACACTGATTGAGCGAAGGTCGACTGTCGAGTGGGCGGTCGATCCTGAGGAGGATGCGATGGACTGATTGGCAAACCTGATCCAGGTCGCGAGTGTCGTGTGAACTCCCGATGGCCGGAGCGCTTATTGTGGTCAATGCCGGAACTGTACGTTCCGGTGAAACACAAATCAGATAGCAGAGAACAAAAAATGAACGATCACCTTAACATTTCGAAAGCGGCTTTAATCTCTATCGTCAGCGAGTTTATCAACGGCTACCCGAATCCCGTTGACCCGCAACCGCCGGGGCCCTGGGACCCGGTCATTCGACAAGTCCTGGATAAGATGCGCTACGGGCTTTGGCCACGTCCTGAGCCGTGGCGTGTTGGGCCGGCCAGCGGGCCGCTGAATTCGCTCGACTGGGTTTTGTTGAACCCGCAACCACTCCCGCCGCGCCTGGCCTATGCCATCGCTCTCGCTGACGAGGTCATCGGCAGTGTCCACAGCTTTTTCGACATAGCCGAGGGGATGCCGAGCGAAACGCAAGGCCAGCTGCAAGAGGTTGCTGTCAGCCGCATTCACGCATTTATGGATGATTGTGGTAACGGCCGGATCCCCCGATGGCCTTTTCCCTGGCCACCACGGGATAGCATTCCCGGCGATCCTCTGAGCCCGGTTGAAATGTTAGTCATAGGGGTAGCGTTTCACAACGCCGGCCAGTTATTCGTCGATGACCACTTGCGGAGCGTTTTTCAGGATGCCGGCGGCCGCATGATGGATATGGCGGCCGACCAGATGGGTTAGGCCGGCTTCCGCTAGCGGGCCAGGCGGAGAAGCAGAGAGGAGACAGGCCGGGTCAATCGGCCGGAGTCGCTTCGATAAACAGCTTCCTCGCCTGGCTCTCAGCCATCTCGGCAAACTGGACATCGAGCCGCGGGTAGACTAGCCAGACGATGCTCAGGCCAAACAACAGGCCGGTCGCGCTGCGAAGGAAGGGCGAGCTTTCGCGTAGCGGAAAAAGGCGGATCAATGCGTCGATATCAGTGCCGACAAAGAACTGGCTGAACAGCTGGCTGAAGCCGTCGAGGGCGATGGGCATTAATCCAATGAGGATAAAGAGCCAGAAAGGCATGGGCCGGATGTCCATCCGGCGACTTAGCAGCCCATATACCAACCCACCGATGAGAATGCCCAGATAAAGGGTGATGTCACGCTGGCAGAGGGCCATTTTGTAGCCCATCTGCTGGTTGCCGACAAATTGGCGAGCGGGCATCAGGAAGCTTGACCAACGAGTCGGGTCGGCCGAAGCCTCCGCGAATTCGGGAAGGGATGGCATGTAGGCTTCAATCGGCACCAGACTGCTGCCGGCGATCTCTCGCGGGTAGGCGACCTGGTCACCGAACACAAAGAAAGAGCGCGACGCCAACTGGTGGCACATCGGACTGTAGACGGTATAGATGAGGCGCGCCGGGCCGGCCAGGCCGGCCTGCATCAACATCGGAGCCAGCATCGGCAGACCCACGTAGAGAGCCACTGCCAGGTTCAGGAACAGCAACCAGCGCCGGGCGAGGGTGTAAATGAATCGCTCGACAATCATCCGCCGGTCTCCACCTGCATACTGCCTAAATAGCCGTCGATCTGGCTGCGGGAGATAATGCCTCGATGAACAGCCGTCACCAGGCCATCCGGTCCGACAAAGACGGTCGACGGCAGGAAGAACGCGCCGTAGGCCTTGCCCACCTGTCCTTCGCCGTCCAGCAGCGTGGGCGAGGTCAGACCCAATTCGTCGCTGAAAGCCCGCACGCGATCCGGCGATTCTTCCTGATTGATCAACAACACCACCAGGCCGGAATCGGCCAGGTCTTGTTGCACCTGCTCCAGTTCCGGCATTTCCAACCGGCAGGGCGCGCACCAGCTGGCCCAGAAATTGATAATGACTGGTCGATCGCGCAGCTCGCCCAGGCGAACGGTGTTGCCGTCCAGATCGAGCAAGGCAAAGTCTGGCGCGACGCTGCCCGCGGTTGGTAATTCGGCCAACTCGCTCTCCAGGGGCGCGACGGCGCTTTCCGGTGTGCCGCTGAAGGCGGGAATGGATTGCAGCAGCGGGGTATCGGTCGAGTCGTTGCCAAACCAGCTATCACCGAAGATGAGCAGGGTCAGCGCCAGGCTAAAGACGGCCAGGCCGGCAACGATGAGGAGGAAGCCGCGGCCGCCGCCGGGCGTTTCATCTTGTGGATTGGTTGGTGTCATGGTAGCGGCGAGCCTTTCGCTAGCGATTAAAGGCGGTCAGGAGCCAATCCTGGAAATTGAGTGTTCGCTCATCGACAACAGCCGACCAGTTGGCCAGCAAGCCGTTGATCAGACCCATCTGAGATTCCAGCATCAACAGGCCCAGGAAGATGAACAAAGCCCCGCTGATCAACTGGGTTGTGTGAAGATGGACGGTGACGCGGCGCGCCTCGGAGCTGGTATAGGTCCACAACGCCGCCCCCAACACCAGCAATACCAGGATGCCGATTTCCAGGGCCAGGGAATACTCCATACCGCTGAGGAAGGCGAAGTTATCGATGGCATACTCGGCGAAGGCGGCGATAATTCGCCACAGGGCCAGCGCCCAGATCAGGGCAACGATAAACACGCTCGTGTCCCAATCCCAGCCCTTGCCGCGTAACATCCGCCAGAAAGCGCTCTGGCGGCTCATGCGGCCGAAGAAAGTGGAGATGATGATCAAGGGCAGGCCGAGTCCCAGAGTATAGATGAATAACAGCATCATCCCTTGCCACACGGTGGATGTTTGGAAAGCCAGGGTGAGGATGACGCCCAGGATGGGTCCGACACAGGCCGACCAGCCTACGGCGAAGGTCAGCCCAAAAAGATAGGACCCGCCCATGCCCGTGCTTCGCTCCTGGGTGGCCAGACTGGTCGCGCCGGAAAACCCGCGACCAAGCAAGCTCATCACGCCGAAGATGACGATGGCCGAGCCACCGACCAGCATGATCAGGCTCTGGTTCTGGAGTAGGACCCGGCCGAGCACGAAACCGACGGCTCCCAATATACTGAAGGTCGTGGCCAGGCCGAGCATGAAGGCCATTGTGTTGGCCGCGATTTTCTGCCGATCGCTTTGAAAGGCGAAGGCGAAATAGGCCGTCAGGACCGGCAGAGTGCAGGGGGAAACAAAACTGAGGAGACCGCCCATGAAGGCCAGAAGCGCCAGCGTTGTGAACGGCTGGGGTTGCACACCTAACGGAAACTGGTTCGGGGGTGCGGATGACTGGTTGAGGGTGCCCAGAACCAGAAACACAACGACCAGCACCGCCAACCCGATGATAAGGAGCTGGACCGGGGTAAATTTGCGAAAAATTCTGGTCCCTGAATCGGTCGTGACCGGGTTAGGGGCTTTCAAATCCGACATAAATTGACTCCACTAGATGGCGGCCGTCGCCTGATATTCACTGGTCCTGACAACGCCGTTCCCCTGATTCTTACGCAATTCTCCGGCCAAACGGCGCGTTTATTTATCTTCCGCCAATAATCGTTGCATGAGGGCGATGTCCTGGAGCAGGTTGCGCTGGCGCAGATAGAGAGTCAAGACGTAGATGAGGGCGATGCCCGACATGACAGCATAGCCCCCGGCCAGGTAGATGTTGAAATGATTGGGGTTGCCGATCTGCACCTGGGCCAGGACGAGGGCCAGGCCGGATACCAGCGCGGGACGGCTCTTGACGCGCGCGTTCAATTGGGTGGCGACGCGGGTTTTGAGGCCGTTGGTATAGTCCATCAACATCTGCAGACGGATGCGAACCAGCATCCAGGCCACGCCGAGAACCGTGAAAGCGGTGACGTTGGCTAATAGCGTGATTCCCATGCGGGCCGAGTCGAGGCCGCTGAATTCCTGCAAGCCCTCGGCCGCGCCGGCCGCTGCTTCCGTTGTACCGCCGATGACCACGGGGTGAATGTCGCGGAAGATGCGAATGCTGACGTAGCTCAGGATGATGGTGAAAAAGGCCATGATCGCATAGACGGCCGCGTAACGGGCGCGCTTGTCATCGTCTTCGATGGCCCCCCGCAACATGAAGTACGCGGCGTAGACCAGCCAGGCGACGGTGACCAGGGTTAGACGCGGGCTCCAGATCCACCAGGTATTCCAGGCCGGCTTGCCCCAGAAGGAACCGCCAACAATAGCCATGGTCAGGAAGACCAACCCGACTTCAACCGCCGAAACAGCCATCGTATCGTATTTCCGTTTTGAACTTCGCAAGTAGAGCAGCCCGCCGATTAGAGCAACAAAAAACGCTACCGCTCCCACCCAGGCGGACCCAACGTGGAAATAAAATAACCGTTGGACATTGCCCATGGTATTCTCAACCGGAGCATAGAGAAAAATCATGCCAACGGCAGCCGCCATGGCAACGACGGCGGCTATATTCATAACCCGAATCGATCGATCAAGACGGGGATTGATGACGGCAGATTGATTCATCAGGCTTTTTCCTTATATGAAGACTCGCCTCTTAACCGCTGAGGTCGAGATTACACTCAAAAAAGTCGATTAATAATTGAACAACATCACAACGATCATGATTCTACCACGAACCGGTAAGTCAGAAAACCGGCCCCAAGCATGAGCAAATCATAGGCTAATACAAGCAGGATAGCGCCTTGAACATCGCTCCAGGCCGGACCACCGATGTCAGCGGTCGAGATGTAGGTGGCCGTCGCTGCCGCTGCCGGCAACACCAGCGGCAGCGAAACGGGCAGCAGTAAGACGGGGAGCAACACTTCTCTCGTGCGTGTCTGGATGGTCATCGAGGTGATGAGTACCCCAGCCGCCACATAACCGATTGTGCCCAAGATGAGGATCAGGATGATCGGCAACTGATAGAATGGCTTGTTAAAGAAGATGGTGAAC
>JAWOHK010000292.1:0-19988 GCA_046485205.1 Chloroflexota bacterium
TCGTAATAATCGAGATGGTGAGTGCAATCCAGAGCAAGTGTTTCACGATGTCCAGACCTCGCTGTCGATTATTCCAGGTTGTAATTTCTCTGCTACGACCGCGGCGAGGGTCGGCAGAGGCCACACATTGAATTGCTCAGTCAGATCCTTATCAGTGCCGTTGGCCGTGGAAAGGAGGAAGAAGACGTTAATCGTTAGCCATAGAATGAGCCAGGCGGCCAGCGCCATCAGCACCACCAAGGCCACCCGGACAAGAAGGGTCACTCGCGTATAATGGGGCGGCGATGGTGGTCGGCCTGGCGGTTTGCTTGGAGCGGCCGGCTTCATTGGCTAAAATCTTCCTGCGCAGAGTCTACTCAATTTCACCCCCATGGGCAATCAAGGATAAATGGAGCGCGGATGAGGGATAGGGATGAGGGATAGATGGAACGCGATGATGCGGATTTCAACCCTGATTTTCGCGGATAGAATGATCGTTTAAATACGCCAAGGGTCGTAAGGATGTACTATGAAAATCGGGATCGTGGGATGCGGGTTTGTCGGGGCGACGGCGGGCTACGCGATGGTGATGAGCGGCGTTGGCCGGGAGCTGGTGCTGATCGATGTCAACCACAAGCGGGCCGAGGCCGAAGCGGCTGACATTCTCCACGCCGTGCCATTTGCTCATAATCTGAAGGTCCGCGCCGGCGAATACGCCGATTTGCGAGGCGCGCGCGTGGTCATCATGGCCGCGGGAGTCAATCAGAAACCGGGTGAGACCCGCCTGGAATTGCTGGAACGCAACAGCGCCATATTCCGGCAAGTCATCCCCCGGATATTCGACCACGCGCCGGAAGCCATTATCATCGTGGCTACCAACCCGGTCGACATCATGACCCATGTCACGGCCGGGATAGCCGGTGAATATGGCATCCCCTCGCAGCGGGTGGTCGGATCGGGCACGACGCTGGACACAGCCCGCTTCCGGGCGCTGCTGGGCCAGTATGTCGGCGTTGACACAACCCACGTCCACGCCTACGTCATCGGCGAGCACGGCGACTCAGAGGTCCTGACCTGGTCGCTGGCCAACATCGGCAACATGGCGCTGGTCGATTTCCTGGGCTTGCGCGGTCTGGTGTTGGATGATGCCAAGCGAGCCGAAATAGATGAAAGGGTGCGCCGCGCAGCCGACCTGATTATCGGCGGTAAGGGGGCGACTTATTACGGCGTGGGCAGCGCGCTGGCCCGCATAACTCGCAACATCCTGGGCGACCGCCGGTCGATCATGACTGTCTGCACGCCGACGGCCGACATCGCCGGGGTAAAGGATGTGACCGTATCGCTGCCGCGCCTGGTGGGCGGCGACGGCGTGCTGGAGACCTTCCATCTGTTGCTCAGTCCGGCCGAGGAAGCGGCCCTCCATCACAGCGCGGCGCTAATTCGCACCTATATCGACCAGCTTGAGGGAACGTGATCCCGGTTGAAAGCTGAACCCAACACGAATAACACGAGGCCGGAGGTCTCATTATTCGAGGCTTTTCGCGTGTGGTTGCGCGTCGCCCTGCTCAGTTTCGGCGGCCCCGCCGGACAGATTGCCGTCATGCACGATATCGTCGTCGAGGAAAAAGGCTGGGTCAGCGAACAACGCTTCCTGCACGCGTTGAATTACACCATGCTCCTGCCCGGCCCCGAAGCCCAGCAATTGGCCACCTACCTGGGCTGGTTGCTGAACCGGACAGCAGGTGGTTTGATCGCCGGGACACTGTTCATCCTGCCCGGTCTTGTGGCCATCATGGCGCTGAGTATCCTCTATGCACTCTACCGCGATATTGGCCTAGTGGAGGCTTTGTTCTTCGGCCTGAAGGCGGCCGTCATCGCCGTGGTGGTCAATGCCGTCACTCGAATTTCACAGCGAGCATTGCGCAGCGCTTTTCTGATCGCCATTGCCGCCTTAGCGTTCGTCGCCATCTTTTTCTTCGATGTTCCCTTTCCGCTGATTATTCTTGGCGCGGCCCTGCTGGGTCTGGTGGTGGACTTTTTCTTCCCCGGATTCGGACGCAATGCCCCCCTTCACGCCGGAAGCGCAGGCGAAAAGGATGATGACATCGATTACGGCCCGCACACCCGGCCTAACCTGCGCTGGACGCTCATCATCGCGGCCGTGTTTCTGAGTTTGTGGCTAGGGCCGTTGTTGCTGATTTCGGTGACGTTGGGACCGGAGAACGTCTACACCCAACTGGGCCAGTTCTTCAGCCGCGCCGCGGTCGTCACCTTTGGTGGGGCTTACGCGGTGCTGACCTATGTGGCCCAGGAGGCGGTCAGTACCTATGGCTGGTTGCTGCCGGGCGAGATGCTCGATGGATTGGGTATGGCCGAGACGACGCCAGGGCCGCTGATTATGGTATTGCAATTCGTCGGTTTCCTGGGCGCTTACCGGTGGGCCGATGGATTGCCACCCCTGTTGGCCGGTGTGATCGGTGGTTTCTGGGTGGTGTGGGTCACCTTCGTGCCTTGCTTTTTGTGGATATTTCTGGGCGCGCCCTATATCGAGTATTTGCGCGGCAGCCGGCGATTGGCAGCGGCACTGACGGCCGTTACCGCGGCCGTAGTCGGCGTCATCCTGAATTTGGCGGTCTGGTTTGCCATTTACACACTATTCGCCGTCGTGATACCCATTACGGTGGGCCCCATCCATCTGGATATGCCCGTCTGGCGGACGGTGATCTGGCCGGCGGTTTTCATCGCTCTCGGCGCTTTTGTCGCGCTTTACCGCTTTCGCGCCGGTCTTATCCCGGTTCTAGCCGCCAGTGCGGCTTTGGGCGTAGGATACTATCTCCTAGCCGGTTGATGTGGGAAATGAGACCTCTCTTGAAACGAGCTATGAGCCAGATAACCGTAATCGTCAGGGGAGATCGAACTATTTATTCACAGTACGGGACACACCGCAATACACTCTTTAATATATTAGCCATCTGCGGTATCATTAAAGGCAGATGCCACACTTCCAGGTGGTGAATGATCCGAGGAGAATTGAATGATATGAACAAAAATGAGAATAAAATCGTCGCCCTGTATCCGGGTAAGGCTGAAGCAGAAGCAGCTATAGAACGGATTCGGGATTGGGACAAGCAGAGCAAGGATGTCAAACTCGGGACTATCGGCTACGTCACCAATGAGGACGGCGACATCAAAACCGAACTGATCGGAGGGATTTTCGGCGGTGCATTAGGTCGGTCCTTTCCAATTTCCAAAGAGGCAGTGGCCGCTCTGGGCGAAGAGTTGCGCGACGGGAAAGTGGCGGTGGTCGTGGAAAGTGATGACTACGAGGTTTCAATGGTCAAACGCCAACTGGAACAGGCCGGTGGCCGGATCATCGCCTCGGAATTTGAACGGACGGCCGAAGAGATGGAAGAGGAAAGAAAAGCCGGCGAACACGCGGCTCAGGAAGCCATCCATAAAAAAGTAGTCGACCATTCGATGGATGTCAGTGCGATAAACAAGACTGGGTTCAATTAGAGGGCCACGATGAATAAGAACGAGAATATAGTGATTGCCCTATTTTCCGATGAAACGGCCGCCGATGCTGCCATCTCAAATCTGCGCCAATGGGATGAGCGTGTCGGCGAGGTTAAGTTGGGGAAAATCGGCAAGGTAACGAACCAAGATGGGCGGATCAAGTCTGAGCTGGTGCAATCCGGTCTCCTTCAACGCGAATTCCCAATCTCGAAAAAAGCGATTCAGGCCTTGGGAAAAGAGCTCGCGGCTGGACAGGCGGCTGTCGTGGTCAAGGCCGATGACTTCGAAGTGGAAATGGTGGCCGACAGTCTCAAGCGAGATGGTGGCCAAGTCCTGGTCGATGCCTTCGAGCGAACCCCGGAGGAGATCGCGGCCCAAAAGAAGGGAATCGAAGAGGCGTACGTCGAAGAGGCGGTTGATTATCTGACTGAGAAAGATTCCCGACCGACCAGCAATAACGTGAATAAAGCAATGTAGGTTGGTTGTTAACTTCATCAGACTGCTACCGGGAGAAAATCAGATATGTCAATGAATAAGAATGACCAGGTAATGATCGCCCTATTCAATTCGGATGAGGAAGCAGAGAAAGCAATCACAGACCTTGAATATTGGGATCGCTCTCGAGACGACTTCAAATTGGGAGCTATCGGCACGCTATACAAGAAAGATGGCGAGATCAAAACCAGCACGCCGGCGAAAACTAAAGGGGGAATAGCCCTGGGCGCGGTCTTGGGGATCATGGCCGGGATACTCACCGGCGGGATTGGTTTTGTCGCTGCCGCCGCTGGTGGCGGTTTGCTGGGCGGTATTGCCGGTGCTTTTTTCAAAAAATCCTTGCATCTGACGCCTGAGGAGATCGCCTCCCTTGGTCCTGAACTTGACGCGGGGAAAGTTGCCCTAGTGGTTACCTGCGATGAATATGAGATGAAGGCCGTGGATTCCAGGCTGCAATACGCCGGGGGTGCTGTGCGCGCCTATTCTGTGCCGGCTGAGGCGATCAACGAAGCCGCCAGAGCGATTGAAGAGGCTGATTCGATCATGGGCTTGGCGGATACTGACGCTCCAAGTTTTTAGCCCTGAAGCCCTCCTGGGGCATGAATGAAAGTTAGCGAGGCCGGGACATACCCGGCCTTTTTTGTCGGTCGATCCATTAAGCTCCGATCAATCAGGTCACGCTAGCCGGTAGGTTCGATTATAATCAGGCATAGGTCGAGACGGCGAATGGACCGACCTGTGTTCATCCGGCGTTTCGACAGGAGCCTGAAAGTGATCGATCATTCGGGCTATCGATTTGAGCCGTCCCACTATATACCACCTCTCGGCCACTGCGGATTGGAAATTGAGCTGTGTGAGCAGCCTATCCATAGCCGTTACGCAGTCCATAGCGTAACTTTTTGCGTGGCGGCCTCGCGTCTGATGCGACAAACCTTCCACGATTCGCGCCGTAAAAATATTTTCAGCCAAACATTAAACGTTGCAATCGGCAATTTTCAATTAGTGACCAGCAAAAATTCTCGCATCTTTGGATTTTCATTTGGCGGGAAGTTCTCTATAGAAGATCTGGGTGATTATTCAGTTTGCCGGTTAGATTCTTCAGCGCCTATTTTTGAATTAAATGAAGAGGCTGACACGCCGCAGGATTTTGTTATTGCCACTCTGATGGCGCTGCTCGCTCGCCGGCAAGCCGCATGGAACCGGGATGATGCCGGTTTCGAACAGCGACTCCTGGCGATTGAACCGTTCAATCTTTTTATCGCCGGATTGGCAACCGTCTATGCTCATCTCTCTCGTTTGGCTAAATGGGGCGAAGATTACCGCTCTGGCCTTCGGTGGGTGCGGCGTGCTATCGAAACCCTGGAAGAAACCGGAGAGTGGCCAGATTCAGTCCCCAGGCTGGAAGAATTGCTTTAACAAGCAAAGTGCTCCAGGCTTGGGTCTTTGTGATAACGTCGTGAGGTAAATTCTTTTGTGGAGCCTGACATTTCCGGGAAAATAAAAATTCATAAACATGTGGCCGATTCGACCGAATTTTTTTAGGCGGAAATCGTTGCCACATGGTCAGGCTTGATGTATTATGTCATCTGTCTGTCCCCGAATTCGTAGTATTTGAGCAAGGAGTACGCAAAAATGAAACGTCCGGCTATCGCTCTGTTGGTTATGCTGCTGGTGCTTGGATTGGCAGCGTGTGATGCGCTACAGCGCTCGGAACAGGAAGTCCTCCCCACAGAAGTGGTTGGGGTAGAAGAGCAAACACCAGTTGTGGCTGAGCCAGCCGTCACGGAGGTGCCACCTGTGGATGAGCCGGTGCCGCCTGAGCAACAGGACACTTCCAATCTTGTCGGCACATCGTGGGAATGGGCCACGGTTATTGACTCGATGGGTCAGACCATTGTGAATGATCCGACCCGTTACATGATCACGTTCGGCCCGGAAAATATCGCCGCCATTCAGGCGGATTGCAACGCCGTCACCGCCACCTATTTTGCCGATGAATCGAATCTCAGCATTGAATTAGGCGCGACCACGCTCGTGGCCTGCCCTCCGGATTCACAGGATTCGTTATTCCTTAACAGTATCGGCCGCGCGTCATCATATACCCTCGAGGATGGGGAGTTATTCATTGAGATGGTAGGGGATACGGGCACACTGATTTTCCGCCCGGCCGGCAGTGGACCGATAATGGAGGTGCCTGAGGAGCCTGGGGAGGAAATTGGGCTGGTTGGGTTGACCTGGCAATGGACCTCAACCACCACCCCGGTCGAGGTAATCACCGTGGTCGAACCCGAACGCTATACTATCCAGTTTATGGACGACGGCACGGCCAGCATCCAGGCGGATTGCAACATGGTCGTAGCGACCTATGAAGCGACAGAATCGGCCTTGTCGATCACCCTCGGCCCATCCACTTTGGTCGCTTGCCCGCCCGACTCTCAATCAACACAATTCCTGGCCGGCATCGCGGGCGCGGCGATCTATTTCTTTGAAGGTGACAATCTTTTTATCGATCTGGTGGCCGATAGCGGTACGATGCAATTTGCCCCCCTAACAATCGCTGACAACGGTGAGGAGGAAATCGCCCAGGACGACGAGCTAACCAGCGCAGAGTGGCAGTGGTTTGCCGTGACGAGTCCCGAAGCTATGGCGGAAGTGACCGACCCGACCCGCTATACGTTAACCTTTATGGAAGACAATTCACTGTCGATTCAGGCCGATTGCAATGTCGTGCTCGGCACTTATGTGGCCGGTGAGGATGGCAGCCTGTCAATCATGTTAGGTGCCAGCACGCTGGCCGCCTGCCCGCCGGATTCACAAGACGTTGAATTCCTGGGTTACTTGGCCAATGCCCGGTTCTACTTCATCGAAGAAGGCAACCTTTCCATTGAAGTCGCTGAGGATGAAACTACCTTGCAATTCCGAGCAGGTGAATCGGCGGAAACTCCCGATACCGGTGAGGAGTCGGCCGTGATGCCGGGTGTTGCGCCGGGCGGGCTGGTCGGCCCGGTATGGCAGTGGATCGAACTGGTACAGCCGACACAGACCACGACGATTCCAAATCCGGTCCAATATACCATCCAGTTTAATGCGGACGGTTCAGCGAATATCAAAGCAGACTGCAATCAGGTGAATGCGAGCTATACGACTGGAGAGGCTGGCAGCCTGATGATCGTACCCGGAGCGTCCACGAGAGCATTTTGCCCACCAGGTTCGCTAGATCAGGTCTTTATCGGTGGCCTAACCAACGCAATGAATTACCGGCTGGAAGGCAGTAACCTGGTGATCGAGATGCTGTATGAGGCTGGACGCCTAGTATTAACGCCGGGGCAATAAATCACGGAATGTTTCTCCTGGACAAAACTCTGTGTAAATAGATTCATTGTTATTAGTTAAACCCCGCGACTCAAGTCAGTTGAGTTGCGGGGTGTCTTTATTATTAGTGACGGGCGGAGAAGTCATTATCCTATGAATGAGTCTGATTCCCTATCCATTCGTGATTTATTGCGTGTGCGTCCCGGCTTCAAGCTGGCCGAGTTCGATACGCAGCGAATTTTAGCCGGCCCATCAGATAAGGAGCAGGCTCGCGATGAAGCATTAGCCTTCGAAACCCAAGTCACAGCCCTACAAGAACGTCTCTTTGCTGCATCGAAAGGCGGGAGCAAGCAGCGCCTCTTGATTGTACTGCAGGGCATGGACACATCCGGCAAAGGCGGTGCGGTCAAGGCCTTCGACCGGATTACCGAGCCGTTAGGCAGGCACATTACTTCTTTTGGACCGCCCACCAAAGAAGAACTGGGCCACCATTTTTTGTGGCGAATCGAAAAGGGGTTGCCGCCGCCGGGCACAGTCGGGATCTTCGATCGTTCTCATTACGAGGATGTTCTCATTGTCCGAGTTCGCAATCTGGTGTCTCCGGATGAGTGGGAGGTACGTTACGACGAAATCAATGCCTGGGAGAAAAAGTGGACCGAAAACGGAGTTGTTTTCCTGAAGTGCATGTTGCACGTATCCAAAGCCGAACAGAAACAACGCTTGCTCGACCGGTTGGATGACCCGACCAAGCACTGGAAGTATGATCCTGGCGATGTGGATGAGCGCAAGTTGTGGGATGATTACCAGGATGCCTATCAGGCAATGCTAGATCGTTGCTCGACCCGACACGCTCCGTGGTATGTCATTCCGGCCGATCACAAATGGCACCGCAATTGGCTGCTTTCTAAGTTGGTAACTGAGACACTCAGGGAGATGGACCCGCAATACCCACCAACGAGATTCGACGTCGAGGTAGAAACGGCCCGATTGAAATCAAGCTGATCCTTTAAGTCTTTGGATAAGAATTTAAGATCCGGTCAAACGATTCGATTTGACACGCCTCTCAAAACTAATATAATTAGTTATGAAAGTTAATTACATTAGTTTTGAGGGTAAAATAATGGTTCAAACAAATCTCACAAAAGATGAAAAAGGACAATGACGTTCAGCATGCCCAAGTTATTGCTCCATTTGGAGGGAGCGGTTACGCTGATTGTCGCCACAGTTATTTACTTTCAATCGGGTTATCCGTGGTGGGTATTCCTGTTATTTTTGCTGGCCCCCGATATCAGCGCTATTGGGTATCTTGCCGGAGCGAAGGTTGGTAGCATTACCTATAACTTGGTGCATACCTTCGCTTTTCCGGTGATCCTGGCGCTGGTGGCCTGGTTAAGCGGTTGGTCGGTCGGATTACCAATCGCCATGATCTGGCTGGCCCACATCGGGATGGACCGAATGGTGGGATATGGACTGAAATATCCCGATTCATTCAAGCAAAATCACTTGGGGCGCGTGTAAGTGAAGCGTAGGCCACTCGAACGAATCCGATGCCATATCCGACCCAGATCACCCTTGAACAGATCCTGAATGAGGCGGCGAGGCTCATCGAAGTCGATGGAGTCGAGCATTTTTCACTGGCCAGGCTGGCCGAAGAATTGAATGTTAAACCACCTTCGTTATACCGCTATGTCGAAGGAAAGAATGACTTATTAAGGCAACTAAACAAGTCGTTTTTGTCAGGTTTGGTGAAGACTTTACAAGCGGCAGGTGGCGCGTCCGAAGATCATTTGGATCAATTCTTAAAAATTATGGAAGCCTACCGGGCCTATGCCCTTTCCCATCCCCGTATTTACCTCATGTCTTTTTCTTCAATGGCTGCTGAACTTCGACCTGATGAAGAATTTCTCCTTCAAATAGCCTTGCCGTTGCAGTCAAGCATTGCTCACCTGGCCGGGACAAGAGAGTCACTGGCCGCGCTCCGAGGAGTATTCGCCCTGGTTCACGGATATATCATGATGGAACTGACCGATCAGCTACGTCGGGGCGGTGACTTAGACGCTGATTTCAGGCTGGCGATTCGGGCATACCTCGCGGGTTGGACGACCCGTAATCTTTGGTATAGTCCTGCCTGAACAAATACAATCTGATGAGGATTCCCCTGAGATAAGGCCACGATGCACATACTTGTAACCAATGATGATGGTGTGTATGCACCCGGATTGAAAGCCTTGGCTGATGCCATGAAGCCACTAGGTCAAACGACCATTCTGGCACCGGATCGTAACTGGTCGGGGGCGGGGCACGTTAAGACCCTCCACCGCCCGCTGCGGGTGCGTGAAATCGTTCTGCCGGACGGCACGGAAGCGTTGGCCAGTGACGGTGCGCCGTCGGATTGTGTCGCCTTGGCGCTTCTAGGACGGGTGACGGACAAAATCGACCTGGTTGTCTCCGGTATCAATCCCTATGGTAATCTGGGCCACGACGTAACCTATTCAGGAACGGTTACGGCGGCAATGGAGGCGGTAATAGCCGGTGTGCCCGGCATTGCATTTTCGATCGCGGCCGATGATACAACGATGGAATGGGACTATGACACGGCAGCCGCTTATGCACAGAACATTGTCAAAACGGCTATCGACAATGGATTGATGCGCGCTCTCTTACTTAGCGTCAACATACCATGTTTAACGGCTGATCAGATTAAGGGAATACGCATCACCCGCCAGGGATTGCGCGTCTATCGCGATCGGCTCGATGAGCGTATTGACCCGCGAGGACGGCCGTATTATTGGATTGGCGGCGACTACCCGACTGGCGTGCCCGACGAGGGCACCGATTTTGGCGCGTTGGCAGAGGGATACGTGGCTGTCACGCCGTTGCAACTGGACCTCACATGCTATCCAACCGCACAACGGCTGAATGCGTGGGAATGGGATGCAAATCCTGGAAGCGATGATTCTTGATTCAATCAGCCAGTAATTCTCGTTTCCGGGCTTGCAAGGAGGCCGCTTCAGTTCTTACCTGTTCGGCTCGCGCGCCGTGAAGCGTATAGCCACCCAGTAACAGGAAAGCGATGACTAGTGCGACGGCCGGGAAGCCACCGGTTAACAATCGAAAACCGAAGATAGCTGAATCAGGTTGGGGAGGATAAAGAATCTCACCTGCAGGCGCCACATAGCGAGTTGCAGTCAGTATGATGGCAGTAAGAATGCCCTGAATGACAAATGCCAGTCGTATGATCAGTCCATTCATGCCAAAGAACATTCCTTCGCGCCGGGCCCCTGTTAGCACTTCGTCCTCATCGGTGATGTCAGCGATCAAAGGAGTCGTCAACATAAGCAAACCGGCCAGGCTAAGGCCGAATAGGCTCGTTCCCAGCAATCCGCCTTGAAACGTATTGGGAAAGAAGAAGTAAACGGCCGTTGCGGCCGCCATCATGCAAGCACCGCGAAGCGCCCGCCAGGCTCCATAACGGCGGGCCAGTCGCAACCAGATGGCCATGGCCGGTAATGCCGTCAAGAAAGCCGCTGCCAAAAGGAGAGAATTCTGCAATTCCGGATCAAGGGTAATACCAGCCAGGGTTGTTGGAGCTTGAATTGTCAGTACATATTTGGCATAGAAGGGAATCGAAGAGGCCATGGCCAGGAACACATATTGGATCATAAGGTTGGCCCCAAGAAAATAAATGAAGTCGCGATTGCGTAAGGTCAAACGAACTGCCTCTTTAAAAGGAGGTGATGGTTCTGCGGCAAACTCCGGTCGTTCCTTGCTGCCCAATAGCGAAACGCCTATCGAGATTGCCGTGATGGCCGCCAATATAAAGGCCATGTAAGTCCGATTACTCCAATCAGCCCCAGCCAGGACTGGCGGTAGCGCAACTCCAATCAGTAATCCAAAAATTGAAAATACCTCCCGCCAGGCAGAGACGCTTGAGCGCTCTTTTTCCGTGGTCGCGATTTCGGGAAATAAAGCCGACCAGTTCATTACGACCAGAGTCCAGATCAGATCAAAGATTAGAACGACGATCAGAAAGTAGATGAGGAGGCTAATTTCGGATAGTGATGCCGTATTGCCAAACGGAAACCACAAGAGAAAGAAAGTGATGGACAGCGGGATAAACAGGGCGGCTATCCACGGCACGCGTCGCCCCCAGCGCGTGCGCGTGCGATCAGACCAGTAACCGGCCAGCGGATCATTGACCGCATTCCATATTCCGTAAATCGCCCAGGTAAAGCCAATCAAAGCCGCCCGCACGCCTAAAATATCGATGTAGAGAAATTGAATATAGGCCGAGAATGCCTGATAGGAAAGGGCCACACCGAGTGAGCCTGATGCATAGAGCAGCCGGTGCCGGCTCGTGATTGTTGGTGACATGTAATCTTGAACCTATGATTGGAGTAACTAGAAAGGCCGAAGTATAGGCTTTGAACAGGTGGGTGGCAAGGGAATGGATGTACACTGTAAAATGGTCAGAATAACTGAGCTGTCCATTCTGGACCACCGCGCGACACTCGATCATTTAGGATGAGAAGCTAAGTTACAGATAGGTTGAATTCAATGACAGACCTTGCCGAAATTTTAGCGCTATTCGATCGCGAACAGCGGCGGGATATCGAATTTCCCGGTATGAGAAAAGATGTCCTCCCGGGGCTTGTCCGGTTTGTTCGCCCCGCGCCGGGTATGAGCTTTATTCTTTATAGTGACCTAGATGAGACGACGGCCGATGCGGTCATTGAGGATCAGCTAGCCTACTTCAATGGAAAAGAATTAAGTTTTGAATGGAAAGTTTTTGCCCATGACCAGCCACCTGATCTGGTGGACCGCCTGGTCGCGCGCGGATTTCAGATCGAAGAACCGGATGATATCATGGTGCTCGATGTAGACCGGGCGAACCCGGTCATATCCGGCAGACCAGGCTTTACTGTTCGTCGATTATCCCACCCTGAGGAGTTGGTCGATGTCGTCCGGGTTTTGGAACCTGTCTGGGAGAAGGATTTCAATTGGGTGTATGAACGATTAGGCACGAATATGACCATCCCCGGTTATCTGTCTGTTTATGTCGCTTATTTTGGGGAGCAACCGGCTTGTGTGGGTTGGGTTTATTTCTCACCGGGCCAATTTGGCAGCTTGTGGGGTGGCTCAACGCTGGAGCGGTTTCGCGGGCACGGCTTATACTCGGCCGTCCTGACGGCCCGTATCCTGGAAGCAAAGGAACGAGGGATACGCTATTTAACGATTGATGCCGGAAAAATGAGCGGGCCTATTGTGGCCAAGCATGGATTTGAAATTATCACTCGGGCCACGGCATGCGAGTGGATACACATGAGCCAGTGAGCTCCTGGTCTCTATCAAGCGGGAAGGGGGGATAAATAAATCGGGGACATTCCATTCGAAAAACCGCTTCCAATCGCAACACAGGTTATGTGCCTGCCTGGTGTAGAATAAAATCGAGCTAAATTAGGTCTTTCCACACAGCATCTGCACAAACAACATCTTATGTTAAGCTAAATAAATTCGAATAGGTCTTTTTTGCCATCTTTAGGGTATATTTGTGCAGGGATATTGTTGACATCCACAAATGGCTTTTTTATCCTTTTGAAGAGGTTTTGGAGACTGTGTGGGGCTATGTTTGATGCCATAGTTTCAGGCTCGGACAGTACGACTTAGAAACCAAAGTGGTTCTACTCCATCGCTGACCTGGTCCAGAATCATTATTTGTGGTATGTGGAAAAGCATACGAGCAAGAATCCTAAGTATAGGCAAGCGTTCCTGGTGTTATTGTGACGCCACGGCCTACAGGAACCGTGACGCGCCTCGACTTTTGAAGTGGTAAACGGACGTGGGGCTTTATTCGCCCGCCTGGAGAAATTGTTCTTTTTTTGCCCGCGCAAACGAGTGAGATAAGCAGTGAGCAACTGACAGGTGGCAGCGAGCAATATTTTATTGACTGCTGACAGCCCTTCGCTAACTCTCTGCCAGTAGCACTAAACAGCAGGGATACCAAATGTTGCCTAATCATTCTTCCATCTCACGTCGCCTTCATCTTGAACCAAGCGAAGCCAACACCTTATTTCTCCTCTCGTTTAGCCTGTTCCTGGTCATCGGCAGTACGGCCGTCATCGGGCGCACTGTCAGCCGAGCTCTTTTCCTCAGCGGGCTGCCAACTCAATACATTCCGGCTCGCTTCTTGGCGGTCACTGTCGGCGTAGTCCTGACTTCTTTGCTCAACTCCCGCCTCACCGGCCGGGCCCACACACCGATCCTGATCCAGTTTACAACGCTCGCCATGCTCGGCGGCTTATTTGTATTTCGCGTGTTTCTTGGCACGGCAGTTGCCGGGAACCTCTGGTTTTTGGGCAGTTTCTATGTATTTCTGGAAATCGTGATGGCGCTGAACCTCGTCCAGTTCTGGACCTTTGCCTCGGAGATCATCAACACCCGCCGCGCCAAGCGGCTGTTTCCGATCATTACCGGGGCCGGCAATTTGGGCAGCATGCTAGCCGGTGCCGCCGTCACCGTGCTCGTGCCCTTGTTGGGCACCCTCGACCTGATATATGTCATCATATTTTTACTAGCGGTGAATGTCCTACTGGTGCGCAAGCTTGGGCGCGCCAACCAAGGTTTATACGAACTAAGCATTCTGCCGGCTTTGGTCACGAAGAAGAGCAAAGGTAAACAGTCGAACCCACTGGGTTTTTTACGCGATTCTCCCTTGTTGGTCATCATGACCATCATCGTTGTGTTGATAACGCTGGTGGTCAATATCGTGGATTATCAGTTCGACCTGTCGCTGAAGAGCAGTTTTGCCTCGAATACGCAAGGACTGTCGGCCTTTCTGGGCTCCTTCTACTTTTGGACGGGCGTTGCTGGACTGGTCCTGCAAATATTCTTGTCAGGACCCGTGATGAGACGCTTCGGCATCGCCGCCGCCTTGATGATCATGCCGGCCAGTATCCTCACTGGCTCGTTCATGGTTCTGATTTCCGGAGCGGCTCAATGGGCGGTCACCCTGACGCGCTCCTCAGATACCATCTTTCGTTATACCATTCACGACACCTCCTTCAACTTGCTCTACGTTCCCATCCCTAATAAATTGCGCTCGCAAGCTCGCGCCGTAATTGACGGCATCTTCAAGCCCCTTACGATTGGCCTGTCCGGCGTGCTCTTCTTTCTGGTTGGCCGAATTTCCGGAATCGCTATTCTTCCGTGGTCTTATGTCGCCATCCTGGTGGTTGTCGCAGTCGGTGTGATCTTGTTGCGTTTGCGCAGGGTCTACATGAAAACATTGCATGCCAGCATCCATCGTCGTTATTTTGATCCGGCCGGTGAACTCCTCGATCTAAACAATCCGGCAACTGTGGAAATCATCAAGGAATGCCTTAATGAACCGGATGAGGCTATGGTGCTGCACGCCCTGGCTCTGGCAGATGAAATCGTCAATGTGGATTGGACGCCGGCCTTATTGTGCCTGATCGACCACGACTCCCCACGCGTACGGCGCCAGGCGTTACGTATGCTTGGCCACACGCAGGCAGCCAAGTTCGCCGATTTGGTACGGAAGCGCTTCGCTGACCCGGAAAGCGATGTGCGAGCTTCAGCCATATCCACCTATTGGACTTTGCGGGGTGAGGAAGCGCAGGAGGAAATGCGGCCTTTCATGCGAGATCCAGACCTCACGATAAAATCCATGGCCGTTAGTGGCGCCCTACGCTATGGTGAGGAGGCTACCAAGCGAACCGCCCGTGCTGAATTTGTCGCCATGGTTATCGACCCGCAGCCAGTTGTGCGGATTTCCGCCGCTCGTGCCTTGGGCGAAATGCCATCTGAAGACAGCGTTATCTTCTTGAGTACCCTTCTCAAAGATTCCGACCCACAGGTGCGCCGGGAGGCTATGCAATCGGTCGGACTAATCGTCGATCCCACTCATCTACCGGAGGCCATCGCCCAGTTAGGCGACCCCATCGTCGGCCCAGTCGCAGAAGAAGCGCTTGTTCGCTATGGCATACAGATCTTCCCGGTTCTGGAAACCATCTACGTAAAACTAGCGCCAAATCTGACGATACGCCGCCACATTCCGGGAGTAGTAGCCCGCATCCATTCTCCCCAATCAGTGCGGTTCCTGATGAAAAATCTGGATGAGCCAGATGACCTGGCCCGGTCGCGCTTGTATATTTCCCTCGGCCGCCTTCGCCAAGCCGACATACCCTTCCTTGATAGCGACTTGGCAGCGATTAACCAGCGCTTTGAGAGAGAAACCCGCCTGGCATACCAGTGGGCAGTTCGGGCGTCCCGTCCCCGACCAGAGTCGCCTTCTAACAGAGAATTGCTGGATGATGCTTATTACTGGAGAAGGCGCTACGCTGTGGATCGCCAGCTATACTTGATTGCCATCCTTTACCCGCAAGCCAACATCGTCCAGGTGCACAACAACCTGTTTGGATGGGACCAGCGCCGTGGCGCCAACGCAATCGAACTACTCGACATGTTGCTGTCCCGCCCGCACAAGGAATTGTTCCTGCCTTTACTGGAGAGCTCGCCCGAGCGAATAATGGAGATAGCGGAGAGTGAATATCGTCTAAAGCCGCCACTGGTAGAGGCAGAATTTGCTGCGTCGGTTGAAGGTAATGATCCATGGCTTGCCGCCTGTATACTATTCAGTCTGTCCCGCCGCCAAGTGGATGAAATTCCCGACCTGATACGGCAAGGATTAAATTCGCCACATGCGCTGGTGCACGAGACAGCCCAGCTGGCTTCGACCCAGCTATTCCAGCCCGAAGAGCATCAAATCGCCTCGCCGGCGTTCGTTGAACATGCACACCATTCCCAACCACCCAGCCCAGACCACCCCTACTTGCAATCACAGACCATAGAGCCGGAAGGAGCTACTGTCATGTCGATCACCACCATGGAACGCACCTTATTGTTGAAGAGAGTGCAACTGTTCAATGAGATCCCCGCCCAGCAGCTGGAATTGGTTGCCCGCCTGTGCAGCGTCCAGTATTTCGCCCCCGGAGAACGTTTAATCTCCCAGGGTGAGGCACCTGACAGACTGTTCATCCTTGTTGCCGGAGAAGTTGAAGTGAGCACCGACGATTTAGAGGTTATTGATAGGCGGAAAGAAGGGGAAATTATCGGTGAAATCGGCGTACTCGCCAACCTAGTACGCACCGCTAATTGCACAGCCGTCGGTGAGACCACCGCCCTGTGTATTAGCCAGGCGGATCTCTGGGATCTGCTCGAACGTAACGCGATGTTATCTTCTATTTTTATTCGCATTTTGGTGCCCAGATTATTGAGTTATCCAAGAAAAGAAACTTGATCGATAACGGGCTTAGTTTCAGATGAGGAGAGAGGGGTGGATCAAAAGTCGTGGAATAGTGGAGCCGAAAGCTGGGGATTCGATGGTGCCCCAGACTGAGAGGATGGCTGAGGATAGTGCTTCGGCCCTATAGAGGACGTAGATCGAGCAATTCCGGCCGCTCTTCGGCGTTGAGGATCAGCCACAATTCAGGCGTGAAAGCTACCACGCAACCGGGCCACGACGTTAGGCTCCCACAGTCCACGCAGCGATCAACATCAACCCCGACAGGGCCAGGAGACAGGCATAGCACGTGAGACCAGAGCAAAGTGGTGACAACTGTAGAGAGCTTGGAAACGTTGAACTGAGCCTGAAAAATAATTCCAGAGATAAAACCCGGCCGACATTGCCACCTAAGGCATTACCTAACATACTCCAGCTCTGTTCTGCCTTGGTCTCTTAATGTGACCATTGATGTCGGGAAAATGAGCCGCCCCATTGTGGCAAAACATGGGTTTGAATTCATTAGCAGGGCTACGTCGTGTGGGTGGATTCGAATGTGCCAGTGAGTCCCTATCCTCTACCGAGAGGGAAAGGGAAGAAACAAAGTTGGGGCATTTCGTTCTAAAAACAGATCCCAATCCCAATCACCCGGTCCTGAGCAAGGGTTAAAATCCTTATCCTGGGCGGCCAGTTCCTCAATTTCGAAAATTGGAATCAAATCAACAGGCGAAATCTTTGGTTCCCCTTTGATCTCATTGGGATACATTAAGGAGGTCAACGTCCGCCGAGCCTCGGCAAAAATCATCAGGTTTGTCATATTGATCCTAATACTTTGTTCGACGGGACAGAGCGCTTCCCGGATGAATCGGCCGAGCAGGCAAGAATGTTCGACAGTTGGAGGGAAGCCTGCGAGCCACATAACTCGTGACGAGAAGTATAACATGGCCGGATATCGATGTATCCGGGTAGAGTGTATAACTTACCCGCCACTTATCCGGTCAACTATTACAGGGAGGGTTAATCGACAGGTGGGAAGAGCTTGAATGCTTCTTTGGTAATATTTCGTGAGGCGTGGGTCAGAACGGCGTTCATCACCTCAATCGCCATTCGTGATTCCAGGGTAACTCCGGCGCGGACTCCAACACAGGGGTCGTGACGGCCGCGACGCAGTTCGAAATCGATCTCTTCGAGGTTTTTACGCACAGACTGCTGAGGACGGGCGATAGAACTGGTCGGTTTGAAAGAGACGCGGGCAATGAGCGGTTTTCCGGTGGTTATTCCACCAATCAACCCGCCGTGGGTATTGGTGGCATAACCGTCGGAACGAATGGGGTCGTTGTTCTGACTCCCATACCTGCCGGTAACGGCGACCCCGTCACCGATCTCGCAGGCCTGAACGGCGTGAAGCCCTCCCAGGTTGCCCATCAGCCGTACTTTGAGACTGTTGTATAGAGGATCTCCGACCAGCGCCGGAACGTTCAAGCCGACCACTTCGACGGCGGCGCCGAGGGAGTCCCCGGCTACACGAGTCTTTTTGATTAACTCGGCCGCGGCTGTGGCGAATCCTTTGTCAACTGTAGGAATACCGACACTTGACCAGCTATCTTTCAATGCCAGAGAAAGCGCGGACACGGTTTCATCCTTGGTGTCGGGATTATCCTGGGCCAAGATCCGGCTCAAAGTCTGTTCTGATTTGAGAGGCCCAACTTGAGTGACGGCCGAAAAAAACAAGGTGCCAAAGGTTTCTTGTAGAAAGAGTCTGGCGATCGTGCCACCGATCACATCGGAGATCGTCGACCGGTAACTGGCCCGGCCACCGCCGCGTATGTCGACGAAACCCTGCGATTGATAATATTTCACCAGGTCGGTGTGACCCGGACGCACCTCTCCTTCCGGGCCGCGAAACTGCTCATAGTGATCCGCCTTACCCGCGGTCGAAAGCACCAGCGCGGCGATGGGCTCGCCGGTGGTGTAACCAGATTCATAGGAGGTCGTGGTCTCCGCACTTTGACCTGGGGCAATAGCCACAGCGGGTCCGGCCGTCAGGCGTTCGTGGTCGTTCTGGTAAAGACCGGAAAGAATGACTGCCTGGTCAAACTCACGGCGAGGCGTACCGTGCTTGGTGCCACCGGGTCGCCGCCGGTCAAGTTGTTTTTGGATAGCGGCTCGTTCGACCCACAGTCCTGGCGGGCAGCCGAAGACGATGGTAACGATGCCGGGGCCGTGAGATTCTCCTGCTCCGGCCACGGCGAAAATTGGGCCGCCGAGAATTTCCATGTTGCCTTAAATGATTTCCGCGAAACGCCTGACAGCCGCCAGGTGTTCTTCCGGAGACTCGAAGCCGGATCCCATCGTGTTTAGACTGATATGCGTCGCTCCAGCTTCGCGCCAATCTTCTAGGTTGCGGCCGAGCGCGTCCAGGTCGCCGTTGCCCCAGTGCAGGCGCGGCTCCAGGCCGAAATCGGCCCTCAAGCGGCCGTACTCGGCCAGGTAACGGTCAAGCGTATCCAGATGGTTTTGAGCGGCCTCGGCGGTGCGGAAGCCGGGCATCCAGCCGTCGCCGAGACGGGCCAGTCGCCGTAGGACGACGTCTGCGTGGCCGCCGAACCACAGCGGGATCGGTCGCTGGACCGGCATCGGGTTCAATCCGGCGTCGGGGATGTCGTGCCAGCGTCCCTGATAGGTGACCAGTTCCTGGGTCCACAACAGGCGCAGCACCTCGATCTGTTCTTCTTGCCGCTTGCCGCGGGTGTGGAAGTCCTGGCTCAATGCTTCATACTCGACCTTGTTCCAGCCGGTTCCGATGCCCAGCCGGAAGCGGCCGCCGCACAATACATCCAACGTCGCCGCCTGTTTGGCCACCAGCGCCGTTTCGCGCTGCGGCAAGATGAGGATGCCGGTAGTGAAACCTAGCCTGGTCGTTATAGCGGCCATGTAAGTGAACAGCAGGAATGGCTCGATGAACGGGTCGCGGTAGGTATAGGGGCCGTTCCAGCCGCCGGGCCTGTCGGGATTCGCGCCCAGGATATGATCATAAGCTAGAACGTGGCTATAGCTGAGCTCCTCGGCTGCCTGGGCATAATCCCGGATGGCCACCGGGTCAGCGGGGTATTCGGTCTGGGGGTAGACGAGTCCGATGTGCATCTGCTAACTATAGCAGATTTAGGGGAAGGGTGGCAGGTGGTAGCTCATAGGGGAGTGTCTAAATTCATGGGTAGACGAAATCGGCCAAATGGGCTGGGTAGTGGGGATGTTGACGTTTATAGAGTTGGCGGCGATTCCAGGCATAAACAAACAGTTTGACCGCCCGCCACAAGGCGCGGATGCAGCGCGAAAAGCAGCGCGACTTACGTCCCAAACGCGCCAGATAGTGCCGTAGTTCGGC
>JAWOHK010000178.1:0-5254 GCA_046485205.1 Chloroflexota bacterium
CGTGCGGCCAAGGCTCAGATTGTTGTCGTGGCCCTCGACCAGTACCGGCAGCACCCGGCCGACCTGAGCTTGGTTACGGGCCAGCGAGATGGTCTGTTGCAATTCCATCAGTTCGGCCTGACGTGCTTGCTTGACCGCCTCCTCTACCTGCCAGGAGACTGTGGCCGACGGCGTCGAAGCCTCATAGGAATAGGTGAACGCGCCAACGCGATCGAACTGCAAATCGCGGACGAAAGTCTTTAACCCTTCGAATTCTTCATCCGTCTCGCCGGGATAGCCGACGATGAAGGTCGTGCGAATGGCGATGTCGGGCATAGCCCGGCGCAGCTTTTCCACCGTGCCGTAGACCCATTCGATATTGGCCGGGCGGCGCATGCGCTTAAGCGTCTCGCGATGGCCGTGTTGCAGGGGAATGTCGAGATAGGGCAGAATTTGGGGCGTGGTAGCCATCGTCTCGATCAATTCATCAGTCACGTAACCCGGATAGGCGTACATCAGGCGAATCCAGGGAATATCGGGGGCGGCGGCTGTGATTTCCTTGAGCAGGTAAGACAGCCCGTTCTTCAGGCCCAGATCGTGGCCGTAATCGGTCGTGTCCTGGGCGATGATGATCAACTCGCGCAAGCCGGCCGCTTGCAGGCGCACCGCCTCGGCGACGATGGCTTGCGGGGGGCGGCTGACATGCGTGCCCTTGATCTGGGGAATGGCGCAGAAAGCGCATGGGCGGCGGCACCCGTCGGCTATCTTCAAATAGGCGCTGGCGCCCTGGATCGCGGCCCGCAGCACGCCCCGCTCGTCGCGGCCGACCGTCTCGGCCTCGTCGGGCAGGTGATAGAGCGGCTGGGGATGCTTGCGGCGGCGCAACTCGCGCACGAAAGGCACGATATCCATCCAGCGGCGCGTGCCGATGACGCCGTCGATGCCCGGCACCCATTCCACCACTTCGCTGCCATAACGCTGGGCCATACACCCGGCGGCGATGAGTAACTGGTTGGGCCCCTTGACTCCGGCAAGCTCCTGTAACGCGCCGATGGACTCCTGCCGGGCGCTCTCGATAAAGCCACAGGTGTTGACGATGAGGACGCTGGCGTCGTCGGGGTCGCCGGCGGCCGAAAAACCGGCCTTCAGGAGAAGATCGGCCATGCTGTTACTATCAACAGTGTTCTTGCTGCAGCCCAAGCTCAGGAGATAGAACTGTTTCTTTTGCTTGGCTTTACTCATGAATGGCTTGTGGTTGTGGTAAGCGATTTATCGTTCTGAACTGCGCTGAAGCGCCCCTACGAACGAGAGATCGCTACTGTGTCGTGCGCCAGGTTTCTTCGTACTGCTCGCCCCGCCCGCCGAGACGGCCCAACGGGATGTCGTTAACGGTGGCAAAGACACCGATGGCGTTGCCGGTGACCAGCCGGGCTTCGTCTTCGGCCGTCCACTCGAAGACGTCATTGGCTGTGGCGATGCCGCTATAGACGATGTTGTTGTCGACGGTGACTTCCAGCCAGGTGCGCTCCAGTATCTCCAGCTTCAGCCGGATTTCATCCAGCGTGGCCGGCAACGGCGGTCGCGTGGGCAACGGCGTGGCCGCTCCGGGATTGCGACTGGTATCGATCATCGGCGTGCCGCCGATGACCAGGCCAGCGCCGAGCTCTTCATCTACTGTTGGTTCGTTCGTCGGTGTCGGTGTCGCCCCGGTGACATCGGCAACCACCTCTTGAACGGCGGCCCCGAGTTCTTGCAAGGCGCTGTCGCCGTTGCCGCTGCCGACAAGCATGGGCAGGAAGCGATTGGCGATGAGCGCCAGGGCGATGACCAGAGCGATGATGATAGCTACCTGGAGCATACCACCCGTACCACCCCCGGAGGAGCTTCCCGCGCCCAATCCTTTGCCGTTCACTTCCAGATTGACCGGGTCGAAAAACGGCTGATCCTGGCGTTCCAACAACGGATTTTCGGGCGAGATGTCCCGCTCGGCCGCCGCAGCGGCCACCGTAAACGATTTGCCCTGTCCGGCTAGATAGCGGTCGATAAGCGGCTGCGGGTCCAATCCCAGGTAACGGGCGTAGTTACGTAGAAAGCCACGCACGTGGACCGGGGTCGGCAATTTGTCATACTGTCCGCTCTCAAGGGCCGCCAGGAAGCGTGAACTGATCCGGGTGGCGTCCTGGACATCTTCGAGGCTTAAGCCTTTATTTTCGCGCGCCTCGCGTAGAAGGTGACCGATTTCGTCCATTTGCGCGGCCATGCCGGCCGATCGGTGTCAATGGTTGTTGTTAGGCCTGGGCTTCCTCAGCGAAATCTTCCGCCTCAACTTCATCGGCAAATTCGAATTCTTCTTCGGCCGTTTCAACCTGAGTTTCGACCGTCTCGGTCTCAACAACGACTGTTTTGACTACCGGGGCGACCGGAGCCGGCGCGATGCCTTCCTGTGCGACAATTACCTTAAACACCGGATGGTGATCGGGGCCCAGCCTTACCGGGACCTCATGCTCGCCCAACTGCCGTAGCGGTTCGGTGCCGACCTTGCGGCGGTCGATATCTGTCCCCAGCTTTTCATTGAGTTTATCGGCCATCTGGGCCGTGGTAATCGAGCCATACAGCTTGCCGCTGTCGCCGGCGCGGGAAGTGAAGGTCAGGCTGACGGCGCTGATTTTCTCCGACAACATATCGTGCTCGGCTCGCATCTCGGCGCGGCGGTTCTCGGCCTGCTTGCGCCAGGCATCGGCCTGCTTCATGACATTCGGCGTCGCCTTGACGGCCAGGCCTTTGGGCAGCAGAAAATTGCGGCCGAAACCGTCGGCCACGGTGTGAACCTCTCCGGCATAGCCCAGGTTGTCAACGTCTTCTTTCAATAGCACTTTCATGAATAATCGCTCCTGCGGCCCAATCCCTGAGCCCCTGCTTTGTGTTTATCGTCAATTCCAAGGCGGCCGAGCCCGTTTTTTTCCAACATCGGCCACTTCGGACACGTTTTTTTCATTATATTAAGCAATCAAGAATGGTAGCAAAGGAACGGCCGATTGGCAACCGGCCTGAGTCGCAACTCATCTGGAATTTCAGACCCATCAAACGCTTGGGAAACGTTTAAATTGCTATCCTAACCGGGAAATCCATGAAAAGAGTATTAGCGATGGCATCGTGACCGGGACTATGCGGCAATTCCGGCTGCGTGCCCACTGTGATGGAGGACAATAGATGAAACAAGAGAGATGTCGACTGGCCGTTTTGTTGTTGGTGATGTGGAGGGCCACAGCCTGCATGTGAAATGCGGGAGCTGCCGCGCCGCCGGCCGCGACCGGTGTGCTGGTGCTGGTGGCCATCCGTGGCGTGGTGCTGCTGCGCCGCGGCCAGGCCGCTGTTGTGGTCACGCTTGCATCCAGGGGGCCTCTCGCGCGGCCCCTTTTTATTGGCGAAAACGGTGTTAAGCATACGCTAGACGGCGCGGGGCGAATTTTTGGGAAAGGATAGTGAGTGGGTATAGTTGGTCAGATCGTTTTCGCCTGTATCCTTGTCGCCAACCCTCCGGCGTTGTCAGAATCAGGTTGCAGGTCGTGGTTCCAAGAGGCACTATGGTCAAAAACAAGTCATTAAGCCAACGATTGAAGCGCTGGCTGCAAGATTTCGGCTCTACACGGGCAGTGGTTCTGACGCTGTTCTTTCTTATCGCGCTGTTGGGCTGGTATCTCGATTGGAGCCAGGAGGGACAATCAGTGTATCTGCTGTGCGATTGTGGCTGGGGCGAGGCGCTGGGCTATATCGTGACCACCATCGGCCCCGATCTGGGCTACATTGTCATCGGTTATCTGGTGCTCGACTTCCGGATTAAGGAAGAGGGGCAGCGGTCACAGCTCCTCCAGCAGATGGGTAGCGAACACCCTGACGTGACCGATCTGTCCGTGCGCGAAATGGCCCGTCGGGGCTGGCTCTACAACGGCACGCTCGATCGGGCCAATCTGGGGCAAAGTCATATGGCGGGAGCCGATTTGAGCGAAGCAAGCCTGGCCGGGGTTAATCTTCGCGGCGCTAATCTCAAAGGTGCTGATATGTACCGGGCGCGACTGACAAACGCCAATCTAACCAACGCGGATCTGACGGACGCATCACTCAAACAGGTCAATGCCAGTCGGGCCATACTCAACAACGTAAACCTGACAGGCGGCGATCTGACTGGCGCGAATCTGACAAAAGCGAGCTTGCGTGGCGCGAATCTTCAGGACGTAACGGGGTGGGAACCGGAGCAACTGGCCGACGCGTCCACTCTGGCAGGCGCGACCATGCCTGACGGCACCCGGCTTCGAGAGAGCGATGACGGCGACGGGCCATCTTTCGCCCAGTGGAGGGAAAGACATTCGGGTCAAAGCAGCGCCAATTAGCGCTTTGCGGCGATTGCAAGCTGCCCCATTGCAAACGTGACGCGGACCTAGCCGAGTAACTCCATTGGTTAGGATCGACTTGCGCACCCGCTTCTTGCGCCTGGATGCCCTTTTGCGAGTGGGGCCGGCTGACCTGGATGAGGCGCGGGCGGAAGTAGGCAACCTGGCCACCTGGTTGGAGCATGGTCAACCCTAAAATGAATGGTATTGATGCCAACCGGGTTGGTCCTGCTGGACAATATGGTGCTGACCAACTTCGCTCTGCTTAGTCGCCCGGATCTCGTCCTCGATTTGTGGTGTTCTGGTCCCGTCACCACGACGGCGGTAATGACCGAGTACCAGGCAGGCGTTACCAGTCGACTTTACCTGCTGATATGTGGGATTCTCTGCTCCTATTGACTCCTGATTCGGCTGAAAAAGAGTTCGCGGAGCGCTTGCCGCCGAAGCTGGGAAGTGGCGAAAGAGCGTGTCTTGCCATTGCCGTTCACCGAAAGGGATGTTAGCCTGTGATGACGCCGAGGCCCGACGCGAAGCACAGCACTATGGCTGGCCTATAACAGGAAGCATCGGCATTCTGGCTCTGAATGTGTGCCAGGGGCGGTTGATACGATCTGAGGCGAATGTGCTTTTGGCCGAGATGATCGCCCTGGGTTACCGCTCTCCCGTTCCCACACTGGATGATCATCTCTAAGCTCTACAGGTTTAGTTTAATAGAGCGATCGGATTCTCCCTAGAAAATACTTCTATACAGACATGGCTGGCTCAAGAATTACGTTGTGGCCGAGCTGTTCCAGACGCTTCACAAGCCGGCGTTCGAGCTGCTGTTTGTTTCGCTTTTCAAAGTAATCTCCACCAAGTTCAATATACTCGGTACCGTCACGCAGGAG
>JAWOHK010000249.1:0-4979 GCA_046485205.1 Chloroflexota bacterium
CGCCGGTCTGGGCCGATATCGGCGCGGGGGACGGCGCGTTCACGCTGGCCCTGGCTGAGCTGCTGGGGCCGGGAGCCACTCTCTACATAGTCGACCGCGACGGCCGGTCGCTGGCCCGGGGAGCGGAACAGACCGGCCGGCGCTTCCCCGGCGTCGCAGTCCGCCCTGTTGTTGGCGATTTCACCCGGCCGCTTGACCTGCCGCCGCTCGACGGCCTGGTGATGGCCAATGCCTTGCATTTCATTCGCGACCGGGAGCCGCTTGTTCGCCAATTGCGGGGCCTACTGAAACCTGGCGGCCGTTTCCTCATCGTTGAATACAACACCGACCGCGGCAACCTGTGGGTACCGCACCCGTTTTCGTATAAGACATGGGCGCGGGCGGCGGCGCGGGCGGGTTTCAGCGAGACCCGCCTGATCGGTCGCCGCCCCAGCCGCTTCCTGGGCGAGATTTATTCGGCCGCCAGTTGGTGAGCATCAGGTGTCCGTTATGGCATCCTGGTTTACCCGCCAAACTCAGACCCGCTTGCCTGGCTGTCCCACGCCCTGATTATCCGCCGATGCGGGGCCACCGGTGGCTGGCCTCTCAATCAGGCCGGAGCGCCTGCCCGGCCGGGGCTGACCCGCCTAATCCTACGCCAACCCGACGCCCGTTCGTCGTTCCCACGACGATGCCCGCCGGGCGGGAACCAGCCGCCGGTTGAATTCGTTTCCCCCATAGAAGACCACGCCATAGCGAAATCCGGGCGAAGGTCGGAAAGGTGAAACGATGAAAAGAAAGAGTTTTTCTCAATTAAATAGAATCTTCGCCAACCTGGCGAACCGCACCCGGAGCGAATTGCGCTATCACTGGCAGGAGATCGTTCAGGCCGAAGCCCCGGCCGGCCTCCTGGCCACAGCCTTCGCGGCCGGGTTGCTGATCAGCACCATCCCTGTGCCGGTCATCGACATGGCCCTGGCCGCTTTCATCATGCGGCGCTTTTCACGGTTGCCGCGGGCGCCGTTGGTGGCGGCCATGGCCATGACCAACAACCTGGTGATGGCCCCGGTTTATGCTACGACGCCCAGGGTTGGCGGGGTGGCTCTGCGATGGTTGGAAGGCCACACGCCGGTCGTCGCGCCGGAGACGGTGATCCTGCAAGTACTCGTCGGTTATCTGATCATCGCCGCGAGTATGGCGCTGGCCGGTTACGCGCTGGCCGGCACCGGGTTCTATGGCTACCGGCGGGTGCGGGGTCGTTCGGTTTGCAGTGAGTGAGCGACAGTCGCTGGAAGGCGTTGGCGCTTGACAAACGCACCGTCATCAACTAATATTTTCATATCAAATAGTTCGATGTCAAAATAACATGAGCACTCATTATCAGGGGACAGAATCGGAACGGCTGGCGCTAGACGCTTATATCAAGCTTTCGCGGGCGGCCGAGGCGACCGGCCGGCGCATCAACGATTATCTCCACGAGCGCAACCTGACGACCAGCCAGTTCGGCGTCCTCGAGGCGCTCTATCACTTGGGACCCATGCCCGTAGGCCGCGTAGGCGAAAAAATCCTGCGCAGCAGCGCCAACATGACCCTGGTGATCGAAAACCTGGTGCGGCGCGGCCTGGTGGCCCGCACGCGACCACCGGAAGATCGGCGGGCCATCGTCGTCGATCTGACCGACGAGGGCCGGGCCTTGATCGCCGGGTTGATGCCCGACCATGTGGCCGGGGTCGTGGCCGCGTTTGAGTGCCTGACAACCGGCGAGCAGGCCACGCTGGCGGCATTGTGCCGCAAGCTGGGCCAAGCCAATAGCCACAAGCGGAGTGACACATGAAACCGATTCAGGGATTGCATCACGTGACGGCCATGGCCGGTGACCCCCAAGCCAATCTGGAATTCTACCACGGCTTGCTGGGCCAGCGGCTGGTCAAGAAGACGGTCAACTTCGACGACCCCGGTACCTATCACTTTTATTTCGCCGACGAAATCGGGACGCCGGGAACGATCCTGACCTTCTTTCCCTGGCCGATGGCCAAACGCGGCGTGCCCGGCAACGGCGAAACGACGGCCGTCGCCTACACCATCCGGCCGGAATCGGTCGATTACTGGCGCGACCGGCTGGCGGGGCGGGGCGTGGTGGTGGGCCAGAGCCTGACTCGCTTCGGCCGCGAGGTCATCCCGTTCCGCGACCCGGCCGGCCTGCGGGTGGAACTGGTCATCGATGATAGCCCGGCGACCGTCCTTCATTGGGCCCGCGGGCCGGTTCCGGCCACCCACGCCCTGCGCGGCTTCCACAGCGTCACCCTCCAGCTGGCTGAGGTGGAGCCTACGGCTGAATTGTTAACCGCCCATATGGGCTATACCTTTGTCGGGCAAGATGGCGAGACCTACCGGTTTGCCGGGGCGTTGGACGATGCCGGCCAGCTGATCGACATCGATCACCGGCCGGGGGCGGCGGCGGGCCGGTTTGGCGCGGGTTCCATCCACCATATCGCCTTCCGCACGGTTGACGACACCGAACAACTGCAATACCAGGCGGCACTACGCGCGGTCGGCCTGGACGTCACCCCGGTGCGCGACCGGCAATATTTCCACTCCATCTATTTCCGCTCGCCGGGCGGCGTGTTATTCGAGATCGCCACCAACTCACCTAGTTTTATCTATGACGAGAACGTGGCCGAATTGGGCCAAAGCCTGACTCTGCCGCCCTGGCTGGAAGATCGCCGCTCCGAGATCGAAGAGGCATTACCGGCGGTGCGGCCGGTCGACTAGAACAGAAAATCCACAGACTTCACAGATTTGAGAGACCGGATTCACGTCTATCGCGATACTGGTCGTTGACAGGAAAAATTTTAACCGATGACAAACCATACTACCTCTACTATCAATGGCCCCCATGCCGGGCAACCGGTGGTGGCCACCGGCGAAACCCTTGGCCGGGCGTCAGCCGTCATGATCCTGCTACACGGTCGCGGAGCCACGGCCGAGAGTATTCTGGAACTTACCCCCTACCTGGAACAACCGCGCATGGCCTTTCTGGCACCCCAGGCGGCTTTCAACACCTGGTACCCTTACAGTTTCCTGGAGCCGATGGAGCGCAACGAGCCACATCTGTCGTCGGCGTTGGCGCTGGTGAGCGAGACGGTCGACCAGGTGCTGTCCACCGGCATCCCGGCCGAGGCCATTATCCTGGGCGGCTTTTCACAAGGAGCGTGCTTGGCCAGCGAATTCGTCGCCCGCAACGCCCGGCGCTTCGGCGGCCTGATCGCCTTCAGCGGCGGGTTGATCGGTCCCCCGGACACGCCGCGCGATTATTCCGGCTCGTTCGACGGCATGCCGGTCTTCCTGGGCTGCAGCGACATCGACCCCCACATTCCCCTCGAACGGGTGGAGGAAACGGCCGAGGTGCTGGCTCGCCTGGGCGCGGAAGTCGACAAACGCATCTACCCCCGCATGGGCCATACCGTCAACCAGGATGAACTGGACGCAGCGACAGCCTTGCTCGCCAGGGTCGTAACCGGCCGCAGCGATGCATAATTAAATCAACAAATTTATCGGGAGAATATCATGCAAAAGATTCAAACCCAGGGTGTCCACCACATCACCATGATCGGCGCCGATAAGCAGACCTCGGTCGATTTCTGGGAAGGTTTGCTTGGCATGCCCTTCCTGTTCGAGCAGCCCAATCTGGACGTGCCGGAGGAAAACCACCTGTATTTCGACCCTGGTGACGGCCGCCTGATGACCGTATTCACCAACGAGGAGCGCCGGCCGACCGGCGAACCAACCCCGGAAGTGATCGGCGCGGCCCACCACATCGCCTTCACCGTTTCGCGGGCCACCTATACCCAGGTGGGCAAACGGCTGGACGAGCGCGGCATCTCGCACAGCGGGGAGATCGACCGGGGCTTTATGGATTCGATCTACTTCCGCGACCCGCTGGGCTTTTTGATCGAACTGGCCGCCTATAAATTTGACCCGCCGGCCGGGTCAACCCATGCCGAGGTGCTCTTTGAAGCCCACCAGATCCGGGTTGGCCGTGGCGACTATAACATCGCCGACGAGCATCTGGCCGACGCCATCGAACGAATCACTCGTCGAAACACGCGGACGTTGTCGGCTGCTGGCGGGTAGAGATTAAGTCACCGGATGCCTCAATCCTGAGAATCCTGTGCTTCCACCGTGTTTACCCGACCCCTTCAAGTAAAATTACTCTCCCATGCAATCGATTCACCGGCTGGGTAATGCCCACCGGTGTCGCCCGCAACGGACGCCAATCAGCTGGTGATCCCGAGGCGGCTTTTTTTTACATTGGCTGGTCCTAAGTCCCTTGACGACCCCCCATTCGTACTTATAATGATTTGAGCCATTGCCGTGTATTGTTGTATTACTGCAATAAGGTTGCCATCATAACTTCATAAATTTGGGTACGGATGGCAGAAGGAGAAACCATTCAATGAAATCATCGCAGATGGTGCGTCACTCCGGCTGGTGGTTACCACTACTATTGATAATCCTGGCCATGCTCGTTGTTTTCGCGGGCGGTTTGCCTACACGGGCCGACGATCCGGAGGATCCGGGCGAGCGGATCATCTTTGCAACCGACCGGGACGGCAATTTTGAGATATACATCATGAATAGCGACGGCAGCGAGCCGACCCGGCTGACCGACAGCCCGGCGTTCGAGGCTGACCCGGCCGGGTCGCCGGATGGCCGGCAGATCGCCTTCACCAGCGCCCGCGACGGCAACCTGGAGATTTATCTCATGAACGTGTATGGAGAGGAGGCCGTTAACCTGACCGATCACTCCGCGGCCGATGAGATGCCGGCCTGGTCGCCGGACGGCCAAACCATCGCCTTCGTCAGCCGGCGCGACGGCAACCCCGAGATCTACCTGATGAACGCTGACGGCAGCGACCCACTCAACCTGACCGCCGATCCGGGCTCCGACATGGACCCGGCCTGGTCGCCGGACGGCCGCTACCTGGCCTTCGCCAGCA
>JAWOHK010000401.1:0-6552 GCA_046485205.1 Chloroflexota bacterium
GTTTCGCGATCTGATCGACAAAGGTACGCGAATCAAGCAGGCCGTCATCGCCAAAGGTGTACCGCAACACCCGTTCGAGCCGGACCTGAGCCTGCTATACGGCACGATCTTCGTCGGCCCGGCCGAAGATCCGGCGCACCACAGCCGCAATGTCTGCGTCTTTGCCGATGGGGAAGTGGACCGCTGCCCGACAGGTACCGGCGTCAGCGCTCGTGCGGCTATTCATCATGCTCGCGGGTACATTAAGGCCGGGGAGTCCTTTGTCGTTGAAAGCATCCTGGGTACAACGTTTACCGGCGAAGTTGTCGAAACGACCCGATTCGGCCCCTACCCGGCGGTTATACCGCGAATCAGCGGCACAGCCCATGTCGTGGGACGGAACGAGTTCTTGATCGATCCTTCTGATGCTTTAAGGGATGGTTTTTTGTTGCGCTAAACAGTGCACGTCACCGCAAATAACTATCACTTGTTCGTAGTAGGCGCTTCAGCGACGTCTCTGAAGAACGCGACTGAAGTCGCTACTTCGAACCATAAAACCCTTGTTTCCAAAGTAATGGAGCGATTTGGAATCGCTCCAGTTAAGAATTATTCGATTTCGAGAAAATCACCTTCGGGCTTGCGGCGGCGAAACAATCTCGGGCGGGTGACATCCATGTACTGGCGCATCCCCTCCCCCAGAATATTGAAGGTGAAGATGGTGAGGAAGATGACCAGGCCGACAATCGCCAACTCCCATGGTGAGCGGATCATTTTGCTCCAGAAGTCGGAAGCCATCTGGGCCAGTTCGGGAAAGTGGGCCGTCATTCCTACCGGGATCACGCCACCCCCACTAGGATCCTCGATCGTCATGATAAATGCTTCGCCAATGAACATCCCCAGAAAGCCCAGTTCGGCGATGACCAGCAGGGTGGCTGCCAGCTCAAAAGAAATCAGCGCTGGTAGTGCGGGCCACAGTTGCGGAAACACATAATTGCGCAGGATGCCCAACGGAGGCACGCCGATAGCCCGCGCGCCGTCGATGTAGGGCGCTTGCTTGATGATCTCGGTGCTGTTCTTGACATAGACGGCCGTGCCGGCCCAGCCGGTGGCTACCAGGGCCACCATGAACGTGGACAACTCCCGCTCGCCTATGAAAGAAATAGTTGCCAGCGCAAACAACAGGATCGGCACCGCTAGACACACACTGATCAGTGTATCGATCACGCGCCGGGTCGTCCCGCCATACCATCCGGCGATCATCCCCAGACCCACCCCCAGCAAGATTCGCGATGATGCGATAATCAAGCACAGAATTAGTGTGGGCCGGATCGCCCACATTAACCGGCTAAACAAATCTCGGCCGGCATTGTCGGTTCCCAAAAGGAATTCATCCAACCTCAAAGGCGGTACCGGCTGACGCGCCGGAGAGAAAATTTCATCATCAATTCTGATGAGATCGCTGAATACTTCCATGGGGTCATGGGGAGCCAGTCGAGAGCCGAATACCGCGAAGAAAAGGATGATCAATCCTAGAATCACCCCAACTATCAAGGGATAATTTCGTTGAGCCATTTTATTTAACTTAAGGACTTAAGCCAGAGATACCTGGGAACCCTCGGCGGGCTGGCTGAGACGCGGATCAAGTTGATAAGCCAGGATGCTGACCACCAGATCGGTCAGTAAAAGCAACCCGCCCAATATCACGGCCAGGATAGCTGTCAATTCCGGATTGCCGAAAAACTGGCCTGGCGCCCGAGCGTCCAGCCGCAGACCCAGCGTATAAAGAAAGATGCGGCCGATCCCCGGCCACAGAAAAATCGCCTCGACTATGACCAATCCGCCGATCATCAGGCGCATCGAATCCCCCAGGGTAACCAGTACTGGGGAAAGCATGTTGCGCCAGGCATGGCGCCATACAAGTTGGGACCAGGTGAGACCCTTGCTATAGGCGACAGTGATGTAATCGCGATGAAGCTCGTTTTCGAGCAGCCCGGCCGTCACCTTGGCCAGGTGAAAGGTCGGTTGCACAGCCAGGACCAAAACCGGCATAATCAGGTGTCTGTCAATACCAAAGCCGCTGATCGGTAAAAGAGGGGTTCTGGCTTCGGTGTAGAAGAGCTGGTACACAAGGAAGGCGATCAGAACGGCCGCAAAAACAAAACCAGGCAAAGAAGATCCTGCAGCCAGAAATACGACCGCCCAGGGTCGTATTCTTCGGGTTTTGCCGGAGATGGCCGTCATGCCGAATAACAATCCGAAAACGACCGTGGTCACAATGGCCGTTCCCAACAGAATCAGGCTGTTTTTGATGGGATCGCGGATAACGGTGGCGATTTCGGTCCCGGACACCCTCCCAAGATTGCCCCGCAACAACCCTTGCAGGTAAGTCCCATGTCGCTCTCTGATGTATTCCGGATCAGAAATACCACGGGGGACGAAGAAATTCGACGGGCTGAATAGAGCGGGATGTCTTAAGCCATAATTAAAGGCCACGATATTTAGGAGCCCCAATATAATGACCATCAAAATTAGTTTGCGAATAATAAGCCGAATCACATCTCTTCTCGCTTGCCACGATCCGATACCGAGTGCTTTATATACAATGGACCAATAAGCCCAATTGACTTATAGCGACTACCGGAAGCGTAGAAAAGGAGCAATGAGGATAATCACCAATTTTGCGAGTTAACTCTCTATCGGATATAAGCATCGACTTGACTGTCGCCAAATGGCTGTTGCTTAAGATTACCGGATTGTAACCCAAATGACACAAATATGCCACACTTTGCTCATAACGCGGTGCGGCATTATAATGCGGGCAAAGGTAATCTTAACCCTTAAAAAACAGTGCCGAAGGTCATGCAAAATCACGACACATGACACGTGACAGGCCCCGGCCAACCATCTATTATGGATCAACGGCTCATCCTACGGGTAAGGCCCGGTGAATCAGTCCGGTTTCCCAACCGGTGTATCGCTTGTGGGGGGCCGCCCCAGGAGCGCCTGACTTTAAAAAAACGACACGGTCAATTAACTAGAAAAGTAGAGGTACCGCTCTGCGGCGATTGTGCCCGGCAACTTAGTCGTCGGTCGGGCGAGGAAGAACGGCGGCTGAGAGTGGTCCGGATTGTAAGCGCCATCACTGGACTGTTTGTACTGATCATTCTGACGCTGACGGGTCTGGAACCCTTATGGTTACGGCTGACAGTGGCGTTTATCGGCGCGACAATCGCTGCCGCTTTAGCCCACCATTCGGGAATGCGTTGGGTATCTAAAGCGAAATTACCGGAGAAGCGCGCGGTCTTGGAAGCGGTTCAAATCACTGATTTTTCCTGGCGCGATATGACCCTGGTATTCGAAAACCCGGCGATCTTCAACGAAGTCAGGGAGTTGAATTCTGAAATTAATGTCAATTCGCGACCAGTGGATGTTTGACTATTCGTTAAAATACAACAAACTTTAGGTAATTCATTGGAGGTTTAAGAATGAAAGCAGTCGTGTGCGTGAAACAAACACCCAGCACTACGGCCGTATTCACAGTGACCAATGGCACAGTGAGTTGGGATGACCCGGGCGGCAAGCCTAACGTCGTCAACCCTTGGGACGAATACGCCGTGGAAGAGGCCATCCGCCTCAAAGAAAATCATGGCGCCACCGACGCCATAGCTTTATCGATGGGGGAGCCGTCCAGCGATGAATCTCTTAAAACCTGCCTGGCAATGGGATGTACAGAAGCCATCCTGGTGTCCGATCCGGCCCTAAACGATACCGATACGCTCGGGACCGCTACAGTACTGGCCGCGGCCATTGAAAAAATCGAGGGCGTGGAGATCGCTCTGTTCGGCAAACAAGCCATTGACGGCGATTCCGGCCACACACCGGTACAGGTCGCCCGCAAATTAGGTTGGACACCCTTGACCTACGTGTCAGCCATCACAGAAGTCGGCGACGGCTGCATCACGGTCGAGCGCTTGACCGACGACGGCAAGGAAACGGTCACAACGAACCTCCCCGTGGTTATCAGTGTCGTGAAGGAAATCAACGAGCCGCGATATCCGTCTTTCATGGGCATTCGCAAAGCCAGCAAGGCGACCATTCCCACCTGGACCGCGGCCGATTTAGGTGTCAGCCCCGGAACTCCCAAGACTGAATGGTCCGATGTGTATCCGATTCCACCCCGCGTAGGTGATACGGAGTTCATCTCCGGCGATTCGGTTGAGGAACAAGTCCGGAACCTGGTCGATAAGTTATTCGAGGAGAAAGTGATATGAGCGGCGTATGGGTTTTCGTTGAGAATCGCGAAGGGGCCATTAATCCCATAAGCCGCGAGGCCATCGGTGCGGCGCGGGTCGTGGCCGATGATCTCGGCCAACCGTTAACCGGCCTGGTCTTCGGGCAGGATGTAGCCGGGGTGGCTGACGAAGCCTTCAATCTCGGTGTAGATGCCGTTGTCGGCGCGGACGATGCCACCCTGGCAGGTGGCCGACTAGAGGCCATCGCTCCCTCAATCGTCGAGCTGGCCCAGGAACGGCAACCAGCAGTGATTATATTTGGCGCGTCAACACGCGGCCGCGACCTGGCCGCCTGGCTCGGAGCTGATCTGGACGCCGGGGCGGTCGCTGAGGCAATCGAGATTCAGGTCGAAGACGGTACGATCAAGGCAGTACGGCCGGTCTACGCCGGTAAATTACTAAGCCGCACCTTCGTCAAGGACGGCTTGCAGATCGTCACTTTACGTGGCCGGGCATTTGCCCAGGCGACGCCAACCGGCAATACCGGCACGCCGGAATGGATCCCGGCCGTGGTGGCCGAAGAAGCCATCCCGACCAAGATCGTCGGGTTCGAGAGCAAGGGCGGCCAAGTTAGGCTGGGCGATGCGGGCAAAATCGTCAGCGGCGGCCGCGGTGTAGGCGGTCCGGAAGGCTTCGACCCATTGCGTGAGTTGGCCGATGTGTTAGGCGCGGCGTTAGGCGCGTCTCGGGCTACCGTAGACGCCGGCTGGATCCCTTATGAGCATCAGGTCGGCCAGACCGGCAAGACCGTCTCGCCCGATCTCTACATCGCCTGCGGCATCAGCGGGGCTATTCAACATCAGGCCGGTATGCGTAGTTCGAAGATCATCGTCGCCATCAACAAGGATACGGACGCGCCGATCTTCAAACTTGCTCGCTACGCCATAGTAGGCGATCTCTTCACCGTCGTTCCGGCTCTGACGAATGAGTTCAGGAAACGGCTGAATTAACCGGCTGCTATTCAGGAAACAGTATTCAGTATTCAGTCTGACCACTGAATACTGGACCTGCCCCCCTAAACACTGGATACTGAGCTGCACTTGACTCAAAAAACCGGACTCGTCGTCAAAGCGCAAAGTGGCTTTTTCACCGTCCAACCAGATGATGGCGGGGAGCCAGTCATCAGCCGTATTCGGGGCCGGCTGAAACAGGAGCGGCAACGCTCCGATATCGTGGCCGTCGGGGATCGGGTCTCGATCAGTCTGAATGAGGATGGAACGGGATCGATCGAGGCGGTTGAGGAGCGTCATTCCGCCCTTTCTCGGACCCGCGCTCTCGGCCACAAGCAGCGTAACCTGCAGTCCGATCAGGAACAAATCGTGGTCGCCAATCCTGATCAGGTCGTTTTTGTTTTCTCCGTCACCAACCCGGCTTTCAGCCCGCGTAAGCTGGATCGCTTTCTGGTCGTGGCTGAGATGAACCATCTGCCGGCGATCATCTGCGCAAACAAGATCGATCTGGTTGATATCGAGGAAGCCCGGGAGATGTTTAAAATCTACGAGGACATCGGCTACCAAGTGATCTACACCAGCGTGAAATCAGGCGTCGGCTTAGATAAACTGCGCGAGGGGTTACAGGGTAAAATATCCGTCCTGGCCGGGTCGTCGGGTGTAGGCAAGTCCAGCCTGCTCAATTCCGTTCAGGAAGGTCTGGGTCTGCGTGTCAGGCAGGTCAGTGATACCACCGGCAAAGGTCTGCACACAACCCGCCACATCGAGTTGATTCCGCTCGATATCGGGGGCTATGTGGGCGATACTCCCGGCATTCGCAGCCTGGCTTTATTCGATCTGGAACCGGCTGAAGTAGATGCTTACTATCGGGAGATAGCGCCGCTAGTGTCACAATGCCAGTTCAGCGATTGCACCCACACGCATGAGCCGGGGTGTGCCGTACGGGCGGCCGTCCTCGACGGCCGCGTATCCCCGGAGCGGTATGACAGCTATTTGCGGTTAAGAGAGGAGCAGGAAGAGTTGGAGGAAAAGAAGTACTAGGTGCAGAATCGCCGCACCTTCTAGCTATACGAGCAGAAGGCTTTTGACACCTCGGTTTCCTGAGGTCGCGGCTAAGCTAATCCGGTTGCTCTTACTGTCAACAAAATCCAGGTGCTTTGTACCAAAAATAAATATAACTCGTTCCTTGTAGACGTTTCAGCGCCGTCTCTGAAGAATGCGACTCAAATCGCTACTAGGAACGATAAATTCTTTGGTTACTTATTACTAATCCTGATCCAAATGCCGTGGTCCGAAATTATCAGGGAGCAATGTGGACAAGGTCGTCTCCC
>JAWOHK010000281.1:0-10643 GCA_046485205.1 Chloroflexota bacterium
CCGGGCCACTTTAATAGAGAAGGTGACTGCCTATGAAAATCGGCGCAATGATCTGGGTGCTTCGGTTCGTTGGCAATTCACCACTGAGGATGCTCGCATTAAGTTACACCGACTCTATCCGACAATAAATGTTTGCTGAACTACTAGTGTTACCTGCGCCATACAACCAAATGGGCCATAATTAGGGCTCATGGAGCCGATTCGAATTGAGCTACCGACCGGACTGGGTGTCGGACCGGTTAACGCCTATCTCTTCACCCAACCGGAAGTGATTTTGGTGGATGCCGGCATTAAATCAGAGGAGTGTTGGACAGCGTTGAGTGATGCGCTGGCCGGTCATGGCCTGAATCCGGCTGATATCGCTCGGATTGTCATTACACACCCCCATGTCGATCATTATGGTTTAGCGGCCCGCATTGTCGCTGAGAGCGATGCGACCGTTTGGATTGCCGAACCTGGCGCGCCCTGGCTACTGGATTCGGGCAACTTGTGGCAGGAACGACTCGATTACTATCGCCATGACTTTCTCAGCCACATCGGTTTGCCGGCGGAGATGATCGACGCATCTCTGGCCGGGATTCAATCGCTCGAAAAGCGCGCTGATCCCTTACCGGCCGATTGTATCATCACATTTCGAACGGATGACATCCTCCAGATGGGTGGGCTTGCCTGGCAGGTGTTGCCCGCGCCCGGCCATGCCAGTATGCAAACTGTCTTTTACCAAACTGAAACCAGACAGTTGATCTCGGCCGACATGCTTCTGGCCGTGGCGCCGACACCCGTGGTCGAACAACCGCCGCCGGGATCGAAAAGGCGCATCCCCTCTCTCCCCCAGTTTCTGCGTTCTTTGGAAATGCTGGAGGTGTTGGATATCGAGGTTGTTTATCCGGGGCATGGCCGGCCGTTTGGCGATCATCGGCGCGTAATTCGCCGCCAGCGCCAGCGGATTATGGACCGGAAGGCTGAATGCCTAACCCTTGTTGGCAACGGCCAAGCTACCTTACCGGAGTTGCTCGACAGCATGTACGCCCACCAGCCATCCGGCAGCCGGACAGTGGGGCTGTGGATGCTGGTGGGTTACCTCGATTTGCTCATCGCCGACAAGCTGGTACGCCAGGAAGAGGTCGGCGGCATCTGGCACTATCGAATTAACGGAGAACCACAATAGGATCGGCATATGAGGCTAAATCGCCAGGATCTGGAAATTCATGGACGGCGTCTTATTCAACTTAATTGTCGTAATATGGCTGAACTGCCGACCTGATCAGTTAGCTGGAAACCATGCCCGGCCCGCTCACCTCGCTCAAGATTCTGGATTTCACGACGCTGCTCCCTGGTCCGTTCGCGACCATGATGCTGGCCGACATGGGAGCCGATGTCGTGCGGGTTGAGTCGCCCCACCGGCCGGATTTGGTCCGCCAGCTGCCGCCGTTCGATGAACACATATCGGCCTGGCACGCCGTCCTGAATCGCAACAAGCGCTCGATAGACCTTGACCTCAAGCACCCGCAAGCCGCCGATGTGGTCCGCCGACTGGTCAAACAAGGCGGCTACGACATCGTGATCGAGCAATTCCGGCCGGGCGTCATGGACCGTTTGGGGATCGGCTATGAAGCGCTACGGTCCGCCACTCCTGCTCTCATCTATTGCGCCCTTACCGGCTATGGTCAAAACGGTCCGTATCGCGATCGGGCCGGACATGATATCAACTATCTGGCTCTATCCGGCATCCTCAGCTACAGCGGGCGTCGTGACAGCGGCCCGCCCCCGCTGGGCGTCCAGGTGGCCGATATCGGTGGGGGATCGTTTGGGGCGCTGGTGGGATTGCTGGCGGCCGTTATCCACCGCCATCAAACCGGTGAAGGTCAAGTGGTCGATATCAGCATGTTCGATTTGATGGTGGCCTGGCAGTCTCACCTAATCAGCCATGCCCTGGTGGCCGGGGAGGCACCGGCTGCCGAGGCTATGGTACTGAATGGAGGACGGGTCTATGATCTCTATCAAACAGCCGATGGACGCTGGCTGTCCGTCGGCAGCCTGGAGCCGAAATTCTGGGAAGGCTTTTGCGCGGCCATCGAACGGGCTGATCTGGTTGATTCAGGGTTGAGTTTCGATCCGCAAATCCTGAAATGGGTCAAAGTCGAAGTAGCCAAGATGATCAGCGCGCGCTCTTTGGACGAGTGGGTGGCGATTTTTTCCACCCTTGATGTTTGTGTCGAACCATTGTTATCCATACCGGAAATGTTGGAACATCCACAAACGCTAGCCAGGGAGTTAATCGTCGAAGTACCCAAACCCGACGGTTCCACCCAGAAGCAGATTGGCACTCCGATCCGTTTTTCCGCAGGACAAACGGAATACCGCCATGTCGGTCGCGATCTTGGGGCGAATACAAGCGAAGTGTTAAAGGAAGCCGGTTTCACGAAGAAGAATATTGAATCGCTGAAGGCAAATCGCGTGTTCGGCTAATCTGGCGGACTGCCGGATCAATGGCGCAGCCACATGCAACAAGAGTAAGCCTATTATGATCGTTCAACCTTTTAACCAGCCTGCCCCGCAATTGGGCAATCAGTATGATGACGACCGGGTACTCCGGTCTTACCTTGCACGCCATTTTCCTGCGGATATATTGACTCAGACTGAACCCGCCTTACGCGAAATGGGCGAGCTGGCCGGTGGCGAGCTATACCGGCTGCAACTGGCCGACCGCCTCAACGAGCCGATTCTCACCCAATGGGATGCCTGGGGCGAGCGAATTGACCGGATCGAGGTCACGGAAGTCTGGAAAAAAGCGGAACGCCTGGCGGCCGAATTCGGCATCGTGGCCGCGGCGTATGAAGGAACTTATGGACGGTTCGACCGGCTATATCAGTTTGCCCTGGCTTATCTGTTCCACCCTTCCACCGATGTCTACACCTGTCCCTTGGCTATGACTGACGGCGCGGCGCGCACGCTCTTGAACAGTGGGCACCAGGACCTTATCGATCGAGCCGTGCCCCGGCTGACCAGTCGCGATCCGGCCACGTTCTGGACCAGCGGTCAATGGATGACCGAATCGACCGGCGGTTCCGACGTCGGCCGTTCAGAAACCATCGCCTGCTGTGACACGCCGGAAGGCTGGCGGCTCCACGGCCGCAAGTGGTTCACTTCAGCCACCACTTCGCAGATGGCACTTACGCTGGCTCGACCCGAAAGCAACCCGCTTGGAGGGCGTGGCCTGGCTTTGTTCTACCTGGAATTACGCGATGAAAACGGCCGGCTCAACCACATCACCGTCAACCGACTCAAGGACAAACTCGGGACCCGAAAGGTGCCAACGGCCGAGTTAACGCTCGAGGGAACCCCGGCCGTGCCCTTGATGGGACTTGACAACGGTGTGCGCCACATTATTCCCATGCTCCATCTGACTCGTACATGGAACAGCGTCATGGCCGCGGCGACCATGCGTCGAGGTCTGGCCTTGGCGCGGGACTACGCGAAGAAGCGCGAGGCTTTTGGCGCCCCTCTCGCCCACCAGCCACTGCATGTCGACACGCTGGCCTGCTTGCAAGCCGAAAGCGAAGCGGCTTTCCACCTGAGCTTCTTCTTGGTCGAACTCATCGGCCGCGATGAGGCCGATGATATTTCCGCCGAAGATGCCGACCTGTTGCGGCTGTTGACTTCCATCGCCAAGCTGACGACTGGCCGGCAGGTGGTGGCCGTCACCAGCGAAATACTCGAAGCCCACGGCGGCGCCGGTTACGTGGAAGACACCGGCCTGCCCCTGCTTTTACGCGATGCCCAGGTCATGCCCATCTGGGAAGGTACGACCAACGTCCTGGCATTGGATACTTTGCGCGCGCTGGCCCATGGTGAATCCGGATTGTCGGCCCTCCAGAACAAAATTAACCGCATTTCCCGCAGTGCACGAGACCCTGAACTGGTAAAGGTGATCCAGGTGGCCGCAGCGGCGGTTCAACATGCCACGACCTGGATTCGCCAGAACACCAGTGACCGGATTCTGCAAGAAGCGGGGGCCCGCCGTTTTGCCCTGACCCTCGGCCGGGCGCTGGCTCTGGCTTTGTTGGTCGATCAGGCGCAATGGTCTCTGGATAACGAATTAGATGGGCGAGCGCGGGCCGCGGCTCTTATATTCGCCCAGACCTCTATCGATCTGTTTGTGACGGGCGATCCGGTAAATAGCCAGGCCCTTGCCATTGATGAACCCCTTTCAATATCAGCCGAATGACGGGATAGAAACCCGGGTTCATTTGCCGTGAAGGAGTCAGGAGAATAGAATCAACACAGATTCTGATTATTCCAGAGAGCACAACCATATTTCCTGACTACGAGGTCCCGATTTTCACCTACATGAATGCTATCTTGTTCATCCTTGGACTAATCCTCGGCGTGGGCGTCGCGGCTATCGGAGGATTGGTTGAGTACTTTTTGCATCTCCGGCGCAATCGAGAGCCAAGATTTGGCGTACCCGGCTGCCTCGTCTATACGGTTGGCGGTTTGGTACTGGCCGGCCTGGCGGCCATCGTAACTTCTTTCATCGTGTCCGGGAGTATTGTCCCAGCTCTCATTATGGGGGCCGGCGTTCTAATCGGATTTTATGGCGGGTTCATTTTGCTGGTTGGTTTGTGGTTTTTCATTGATGCTCGTAGCTCCCAAGTGCCCAGCCATGATGACGGGTTGTCAGCTGATAAGTCTTCGTCTTAATATCGTTTGGTATTGAACCTACTTCTGCCACTCACTTAGAATCCTTTATTCGGACATGCTGATTCGCACAGTTATCACCCTCATTATGATCGTCATTTCTATTGCCGTTATGTACTGGCTGGCGGAACCCTTCGGCGGATTAATCGCGATTATGGTCGGTTCATTGATCTTCATTTTGGGGCTTTCGGTCTGGACCCTGCCGGCCGCTACTTTCGAGCGCGGGCACTCAATCGACCCTCTGCAACGACGCATTATCGGGGCATTTTTAGGCATAGGCCTGGGTATGCTTGGAGGTCTATTGGTTGCCGTCCTGGTACCACGGCCTTTTAATTGGTTCGTATTGGGGGCGGTTGCTCTCGGTCTCGCAATTTGGTGGTACAGGAAACCCTAAGGAATTCAACCATGACTAATGCTTATAATCTGACTTCCCTCGATCTACCGAAGTTGAATGGCCGCTCGATGCGCTTGTTCGCATCGGCCCTCGATAACGCTGCATTACGCAACGTATTGTTGGGGCCGCTAATGCGTCAGGGTGGGATTGCCACCTTGCGCGATAGAGTTTTTACCGACCCACCTACCTTCTATCCCTATTGGCACGAAGAGGCTTTAGCCCAACGCCACCAGCCAGCAGTTGATTGGCCCAGGTTGGAAAAACAGCAATTGGAACAGGCGAACCGGGAACCTTTCGCCAACATTGCCGATTATGCCCACGCCTTTCGGGTGGGGACTGTTTCACCCGAATCAGTGGCGGAGGCTATATTGGCAGCCATCGCCGACGCCGATGATGACCCGCGTCCCTTGCATGCGTTTCGTGCCACCAATCGGGAAGATCTGATGGCTCAGGCTCGCGCATCTGCCCAACGCCTGAGCGATGGCGCGCCATTAAGCCTACTCGATGGCGTGCCCGTGGCGGTTAAGGACGAGGTCGATCAACTACCTTACGGCACGACCGTTGGTACCAGCTTCCTGGGGCGAACACCGGCAACAATGGATGGAACTATTGTGGCCCGTTTGCGTGCCGCCGGGGCCATGCTAATCGGCAAAACCAATATGTATGAGATTGGCATCAACCCGGAGGGCTTCAACAGCCATTATGGCATTGTGCGCAATCCATACCGGCTTAGTTGCCATGCCGGGGGCAGTTCCAACGGCTCGGCCGTCGCGGTGGCGGCCGGTTTTTGTCCTGTGGCCATCGGCGCGGACGGTGGCGGATCCATACGCATCCCGGCCGCTCTCAACGGTGTAGTCGGTCTCAAGGCGACTTTCGGCCGCATTAGCGAGGATGGCGCGGCGCCATTGACCTGGACCATGGGCCACCTGGGCCCAATCGGCGCGACAGTGAGTGATGTTGCCTTGGTCTACGCCTGCATCGCCGGACCGGATGAGCGCGACTCCAACACCCTTCACCAACCACCGGTATCGTTGCAGGATTGGAACAAAACGGATTTACGGGGACTCACCCTAGGCATCTACCAGCCCTGGTTTGAGCATGCTGCGCCGTCAATCGTCGCGTCATGTCAGGAAGCTGTCACTCGTCTGGTTGAAATGGGAGCGACTGTGCGCGAGATCGAAATTCCCGCTTTGGACGAGATGCGTGTTTCCCAAGTGATCACCATTCTGACCGAGATGGCCAGTAACATGGAGGCATATAATGAACATTGGGCTAAACTAAGCCCGCCAACCCGGGTCAATCTCACCCTGGGCAAGGCCATGACCTCTTTCGATTATCTACAAGCCCAGCGCGTCAGAACCCAGGCCATCGCCACTTTCCGGCGATTGTTCAGGGAAGTCGACGTCATTTTATCGCCGGCCACAGCTGTCACCGCGCCAACAGTTCCCGACAATTGCGAAAATGATGGTTGGTCAGACCTGAGCACGGTAACAGAACTGATGCGGTTCGCCATGCCCGGCAATCTTACCGGCCTGCCGGCCATCGCCTTTCCGATCGACTATGACAAGAATGGCTTGCCCATTAGCATGCAGGCTATGGCCCGACCGTGGCAGGAACACATCTTGCTGCAGGTAGCCCACGCCGCCGAACATGTAACCCTTCGCCGACGACCGCCGGTGTTTTATGACATTCTCGGATCATTAACCCAACCCGAATCCCAACCATTCACGCCTATGCAACCCGCATGAAACGCAAACTCTTTCATCACGATCACCTGTTATTTCGAGACGCCTTTCGTCGATTTTTGGAGACGGAGGTCCTGCCCCATCACCAACAATGGGAGCAGGCAGGAATCGTACCGCGCGAGATCTGGCAGAAAGCCGGCGAGATGGGTTTCCTTGGCATGCAGGTTCCTGAGGCATTCGGTGGCCATGGGGCACCGGATTTCAGATATAACGTCGTGGTGACAGAGGAAGTGGCCCGTGCCGGCGCGACGGGGATCGGCTTCGGCTTGCACAGCGATATCGCCATTCCCTACATCCTGGTCTATGGATCCGAAGAACAAAAGCATCGCTGGCTACCTTCTATGGTGCGCGGCGAAGCCATTGGAGCCTTGGGACTGAGCGAACCGGACGCCGGCAGCGATCTGGCGGCCATCCGCACAACAGCCGTGCGCCGGGACGGCGGCTATATCCTCAACGGTCAAAAAACCTTTATTACCAACGGCATCAATGGCGACATCGTCATCGTCGCCGCCAGAACCCGCGACACGGAAGAAGGTCAGGGAATGAGCCTCCTGGTTGTCGAACGCGGAATGGCCGGATTCACGCGCGGGCGCAATCTGGAGAAGATCGGCCTCAAGGCTCAGGATACGGCCGAGATGTTCTTCACTGATGTGGTCGTGCCCGAGTCCAATCGACTCGGCCGCGAAGGGCGTGGCTTTCACATGCTCATGCACCAGTTGCCACAGGAACGCTTGGCCATCGCGCTCATGGCTGTAGCCGCCTCGGAGGCTGTGCTGGAGATGACCGGCCGCTATGTGCGCGAGCGGCAGGTGTTCGGGCAATCCCTGGGCAAATTCCAGCACACGCGATTTTTGCTGGCCGAACTCCAGACGGAGGTGCAAATCGGCCGCGTTTTCGTCGACCGGTGCGTCGAGGAACTGGAAGCGGGGACCTTGTCGACAGAAGAGGCCTCGATGGCCAAGTGGTGGACAACGGAATTGCAGCAGCGTGTGGTTGACCGCTGTCTCCAACTTTATGGTGGCTACGGCTACATGGCCGAATATCCCATCTCGCGATTTTTCGTCGATGCCCGCGTGCAGACCATCTATGGCGGGACGACCGAGATCATGAAAGAGATCATCGCCCGCAAAATAGGCTAATGAACAGCGTCGAAACTGTACTATTTATCAATAATCTAAAGGCAGCCAGGTTTCCTATCGGCTTGTTGTTGAATTTTGGATCAACATCATTAGGGTACAAACGGTAGGCGCGCCAGCCGCTCCAAATATGCGAAATCGGTTTGCGCTATGGAAGATTTAACACTTCGAGAGGCACAGAAACGGGTCGATGAATGGATTCGAACCGTCGGTGTGCGCTACTATTCGGAGCTGACCAATCTGGCCGTGCTGGTAGAAGAGGTTGGAGAAGTGGCCCGGCTGATGTCGCGATTGTACGGCGATCAGAGCTTCAAACAATCGGATGAGGCGCACGAGTTAGCCGAGGAATTCGCCGATGTCCTGTTCGTCCTCATTTGTCTGGCCAACCAGACCGGCGTTGATTTGACGGCCGCCTTCGAGGCCACATTGACCAAGAAGACTGCTCGTGATCGGGAGCGTCACGCGAATAATCCGAAGTTAAGAATGGAAGAATCGATAGATTCCCCAGATCCCACGACTCTTCCAGGAGACTTACCCTCAAACTAATACCTGAAAATATCTCTATTGATTAAGGAGGGATAATGGCAAATGAACTGCAACCAGAACAGGCAGCGAAGAAACCCGCTGAAGTTCGCGGTCCGCTGTCGGCCGTCGGGTATGAATTCGAACCGGCAATCATAGCCTACAACGAGCGCGATCTGAGCCTCTATGCCTTATCAATTGGGGCGGCGACTGACCCACTGGATTCGCAAGAACTACCATACGTCTACGAGTTAAGCCCCGACGGTCTCCGACCGCTGCCAACCTTCGCCGTCACCTTTCCCTTCTCGCTCCTCTGGCAGGTCACGGCCGTACCTGGCCTGAAGTTCAATCCTGCGCTGCTGTTGCATGGCGAGCAGTATCTGGAAATGAAGCGACCGCTGCCTCTCAGCGCGACCGTCACAAACAAAGCCCGCATCGCCCAGATTTATGACAAAGGTTCCGGCGCGCTGGTACTGCTCAATGTGGATTCATTGGATGAAAATGGGGAGGCGATCGCCTTCAACCAGGTATCCCTCTTTATCCGTGGTCTGGGTGGCTTCGGCGGTGAACGTGGCCCCTCAACGGCCGGGAATGCCCTACCCTCTCGCCCGCCTGACACCGTAGCGCGGGAGAAAACCAACCCCAATCAAGCCCTCCTTTACCGGCTATCGTCCGGCGACCGCAACCCACTCCACGCCGACCCGGCCTTCGCCGCCGCCGGCGGGTTCGAACGGCCGATTCTGCATGGTCTCTGTACATTCGGTTATGCCGGGCGAGCGGTTCTCAGGTATTTCGCCGGCAATGACCCCGATCGGATCAAGAGCATTAAGGCTCGCTTTGCCCGACATGTCTTTCCCGGAGAGACGCTCGTGACAGAAATGTGGTCAGAGCCAAACGGGCGCATTCCTTTTCAGACCAGAGTCGTCGAGCGCGATGAGATTGTGTTGTCCAATGGCGAGGTAGTTGTCAGGAGAGAATAAAGAACAGGATCAGCCGAGATGGAAAAATATGACCTTCGCCAGCAATATAAATATCTCTACACTCCATCAGCCAAAAAAGTAGAAGTGGTGGATGTTCCACCACTTCAATTCACCATGATCGACGGGACGATTCCGCCCGAATTAGGGCCGGGCGAATCACCGGAATTTCAGGAAGATGTCAGCACGCTATACGGGAATAGCTACACGCTCAAGTTCATGGTTTATTGGAGCGAAATTCCCAATCCCAATCTGCAATTTCAGTGCAGATCGCCTTTGTCAAGTCAGTCTGAGTTTGTCCTATAGCGTAATCACCTGATCCGGCATATTCCCCGCCAGTGCCGTGTATAGGTCAGGGAAGCAGCCGACCTGTACGCCGTCCACCGTGCCACTAACCGCTATCTCGCCCGGCTCCGAGCGACCCATGCCGTCGGCGTCGCACCAGCGCGGCTCGCCGTTCGCCAGCCCCCGCTCCAAGGCGCACATGTCACACATCATCAACAAGATGCCCTTTTCGGCCGCGACTTTGGCTAGCCGCTCGCCGATGGGGTCGCCCCGGCGCAGCACGAAGGTATTGTCATCGAAAAAGAACATGCCCACGACTTCTACGCCGTGGGTGCCGGCTTCGAGCTGGGGTAAAATCATGCGGCCGAGCTTGTAGCTGGCCGAACGAGGCAGGGCAAAGACATACGCAACTTTCATAAGTTCACTCTGTCATCTCGCGTAACGCTTTAGTTATTAGATGTTCCAGCATCAAATGAATATCTTCGACCTGTTCGATGCAATCGCTCGGCACGTGAAGGTGAATATCACTCATGGATCCCAAACGACCGTTATCAAACCCGGTCATACCAATCACCGTCGCCCCGCGCTCACGGGCCAGTTCCACTGCTCGGAGGACGTTGGGCGAGTTCCCGCTGGTTGAAATGGCGACGACCACATCACCTGTTTGTACCAGATTTTCCAGCTGCAAGGCAAATACATTTTCATAGCCGTCGTCGTTGCCATAGGCGGAAAAGATGGCCATGCTGTCGGAGAGGCCGATCACCCGAAAATGCGGCCAGCTTTGCCGGCGCGTGTTCTTAGCCAGATCGCACACCATGTGGGTGGCTGTAGACGCGCTGCCGCCGTTGCCCAAGATAAAGATCTGCTTTTGATCGATTCGTGC
>JAWOHK010000341.1:0-20318 GCA_046485205.1 Chloroflexota bacterium
ACCACCGCCAGACTGATGGTCTGGCTGTAAGGCCCGATGAGAGGCAGATTCTCAAGCTGGGGTGCCAATTGTCCGGCCAATGATGCGCCGCCTAACGCACCAGCCAGGATACCGATGAGGGTGATACCGATTTGGACGGTCGAGAGGAATTGCGTGGGGTCCTTAGACAATTGCATGGCTACCACCGCGCCTGCGCTCCCTTCTTCGATCAGACCTTGCATTCGTTCCCGTCGCGCGGCAATGACGGCTAATTCTGACATGGCGAAGAATCCATTGAGCAGAATCAAGCTCATCAATATAATCATTTCAAATAATACAGAAGTTGACATAATACTACCTTGTTCTCGTTGACAACTGAATTGACCCTTAAAGTATAATCGATAATTCCTCGTTGGTGGATTCCGACCGTGTTGAAGCCTGACCTGATGCCGCGAATGTAATAGAATAGACCAATGGATTTGCTTGTTACCCTGAACGAGGCCCAGCGCGAGGCTGTCAGCGCGCCGCCGGGACCTATTCTGGTCGTTGCCGGGCCCGGCAGTGGCAAAACGCGTGTTCTGACCCATCGCATCGCCTACCTGATCCAGGAAATGGGCGTGCCACCCTGGCACATCATGGCCGTCACCTTTACCAACAAGGCGGCGCGGGAGATGGAGAATCGGGTCGATCAATTGCTTGGCGAGCGGCCGCAAGGCCTGACGATGGGCACCTTTCACGCCATTTGCGTTCGCCTTCTGCGCCGCGAGGTCGACCAGTTGCCCTATTACCAGCGTGATTTTGTTATCTTCGACACCGACGACCAGCTACAGGTCGTCAAACAGTCCCTGACCGACCTGCGGCTGGACGACAAGAAGTTCACCCCGGGCAAGATGCTGAATGGAATCAGCAGCGCCAAAAACCAGCTGATCGGCCCGGCCGAATACATGGCGACCAACTACATCGCCGAGGTGACGCGCCGGGTTTATGAACGTTACCAGAGCCTCTTGCAAACCAATAACGCCATGGACTTCGACGACCTGCTGATGAACACCGTCTTGTTGTTCGATGAGCGGCCGGACGTGTTACGCAAGTACCAGGAGCGCTACTATCACATTCTGGTTGACGAGTTCCAGGACACGAATACCACCCAGTACCGCCTGTTGCGCCTTTTGGCGGGCGATCAGAATAGCCTCTTTGCCGTAGGCGATTCCGATCAGTCCATCTACAAATGGCGTGGGGCTGACTACCACAATATTGAAAACCTGCGCCGCGATTACCCGGATGTACGCACCATCAAACTGGAGCAAAACTATCGCTCGACGCAACTCATCCTCGACGCCGCGCTGGAAGTCGTCCGGCGCAATGAAGATCACATCCCCAAATCGCTCTTCACACAGCGCGACGGCGGCACGAAAATCGCTGTTCGTGAAGCATACAACGAGGAAGACGAAGCGACGACGGTGGTCTCCACGATCGAAAAACTGATGGAGCAAGGCTATGACGGCAACGCCTTTGCCGTTATGTATCGCACCAACGCCCAGTCCCGCGCCATTGAGGAAGCGTTCATCCGGGTGGGGATGCCTTACCGGCTGGTGGGCGCGACGCAATTTTACAAGCGGCGCGAGATCAAGGACATCATCGCCTACCTGCGGGTTGTCTATAACCCGGCCGACGAGATCAGCCTTGGTCGAATTTTCAGTGTGCCGCCCCGCGGCATTGGCAAACAAACCCAGCAACAATTGCTGGCCTGGGCCAATGCCTTAGGTCTGCAACCGGCCGAAGCGTTGATCCGGCTGGCGACGGACCAGGATGTGCAGCACCCCTTCACCGGCCGGGCTTACAATGCTCTTGATCAGTTCGGCTCGCTGTTGCGGGATTGGATCCGACTCAGTGCGCGAGTCAGTGTCGGCGAACTACTGGACGCCATCCTGGATCAGATCAACTACCAGAATTATCTGGATGACGGCACCGAGGAAGGCCAGGACCGCTGGGCCAACGTGATGGAGTTTCGCGGCGTCGCCAGTGTGGACGAGAGCCTGGACCTGGGCGAGTTTTTGCAACAGGTGGCGCTGGTCGCCGAAACCGATAACCTGGATACAGATACTCGCGCGCCAACACTCCTGACGCTCCACGCCGCCAAGGGTCTGGAGTTTTCAGTGGTATTTATAATCGGTCTTGAGGACGGCCTCTTGCCCCACAGTCGTTCGCTGGACACCCGCGACGAGCTGGCCGAGGAGCGCCGTTTGTTTTATGTCGGCCTGACGCGAGCCAGGGATCTATTATTCTTGTCACATGCTTTCCGACGTACCACCTGGGGCGACAGTTCCGTGAGTGTGCCGTCGAGATTTCTGAACGACATCCCGGAAGCACTTATCGACGGCACGACGGCCGGTTTGCGCCGCCAGCAGAGTATCGATCGGGTCAGTATGTGGGATACGGAAGATACGAGCTGGGAACGGCCAGTCGTCAAGCAGCGAAATTCCGGGTATGATCGTGAGACAGCTGAATCATCTCGTTTGCCCACGCCCTATAGCAGCCAGCAGCCGGTTAATGAAGTCTCCCGTTCCCGGCCAGCCGCAGCACAATATAAAAGCGGCCAGCGGGTACGCCATGCCAAATTCGGCGAGGGCACAGTTATCGAAAGCAAAGTGACCGGGCAGGACGAAGAAGTCTCGGTGGCTTTTTCCGGGCTCGGTGTCAAGCGACTGGCGGCCAGTTTCGCGAATCTCGAAGTCATTGAATAGAAGAAAGGAATCCGCAGATTTCGCGGATCGGGCAGATTTTTGTAGACGCGACCGGATACTCCCTTTTTCGATCCGGCAATTTAAAAGCCACAGATGCATTATCTGATTGACGGCCACAACCTGATCGCCAAACTGCCCGGTCTATCGCTGGAAGATCCCCATGACGAGATCAAACTGGTGCAGCTACTCAAGCGTTGGTGTGCGGCGGATAGCCGGCGCAAAGTGACCGTCGTCTTCGATGCCGGCTTGCCGGGAGGCGAGGCCCGACACCTCTCCGGCGGTGGTGTGAAGGTTGTCTTTGCCGCCAGCAACAGTTCGGCCGATGCCGTATTGATGCGGCGCATCGAGCAAATCAAAAACCCCTCCGCGTTCACCACCATCAGCAGCGACAACGCCATCCTAACCGCTGCCCGCCGGAGTCGCGTACCGGTACAACGATCCGAAACCTTTGCCACGGCAATGCTGTCCGACCGGACCTTTCGCGAAAAGAACGCCGATAGGGCTCCGGCTGAACGCCCTGAGGCTGAAACGATGAGCCCGGATGAGCTGGCCGAATGGCTGGAGCTATTCGGGCCCGAACCGGAACGACCAACGGCCCCTTCGAAACCAAAACGACAACCGACCGCCGCCGAAAACAAGCGAGAGGAAGCGCGGCGCAAGCGGGAAACCCAACAGAAGAAGCGCGACGACGAGTTGGATGAATGGCTGCGCCTGTTCGGTTATAAAGAGTAAGATCAAAAAAGCGGGGCATCCTCTGAATGGATGCCCCGCAATCAGCGTGATCGACTGTGAAGGCGATCCGCCGCTATCAAGCGATTATTCGCTTACTTTTAGGGTGTGAATATTATCGGCAAATAGGAGCGGTAAGTAAAAGTGATTCGACCTTCGCCCCCTTCCTGGTAGCGAGCATCGGAGGCCTGGATCGTCGGCAATCCGTTCGTCCCAATCGGGAAATCCGTGGTCGATTCGGTCAGATACTTGACCAGAGCCCGCTCATAAGAAATCTTGGCCGTATCCGCCAGGGCGATCGTTGAAAACGAGCTCAACATCGTGTAACCATCGCCGCCGGCGGCGGTAAAGTTGTTGGTTACCAAATTCACATCCGGCGCACCGGTCACTAACTGGCCGTTTTGAACGATTGCGGTGCCGTCGTCAAGCTTGAGGGAAACAACGCGATTGCCCACGGCGCGAGACAGATCATAGTGCACCCAAAGACCGCTGACCTGCAGGAATCCGCCCCAAGGCAGCGGGGTCGCGACAGAAAATTCCATCACTTCCTTCAGTATCGCCGGCGATACGTTTTCCAAAACAACCACATCATTAGCGAAGGGCAATACGTCAAGCGTGTTCTTGCGGCTGATTTCGCCCGTCAGGAAATCGCCGGCGTTTTGCCTGATGGCACCACCGGTGTGAATCGCTACAGTGGGATTGTCAAGAGCGGTCACACCACTCGAATCGCCTAACTCCTCATACGCATAAAGGAAGGCATCGGTGATCAGATTGCCACCGTTCGCCTCACGACCGCGTACGCTGTCGCGCGACACGTCCAGGATCGCTTCGCTATAGGCCAGGATGTCAGTTTCGAATCCTTCAACGCAAGTCTGCAACGGTTCGATTACTGATGTCACGATGGCCGCATCCTCGACGATCGCATCTGTTAATCCAAGATCGGCGATCGCGCCCGCGTTATCGGCGGTGTCAGGGATATTGCGGCGGGGGTAACTATCGGCCAAATCGATGCCGGTCACTTCGCCGTTAGTGTCAAAATTGATATCAAGACGACCCAGATACTTGTAATTACCTTTGGTTGTCACTAGGTATACTGTCTGGCCATCTTTGTCGGTAACCTCATAAGGGTAATCGCCAAAAACAGTCGACGCCTCACCCGGCAACAATTGATCCTCTTCTGGAACGGTCGGGTTCACGAGTATTTCATCGCCACCACCGCCTACGGCGATATCGACGTCGGTTAATTCGCCTATCAGAGCGATATCATTATCCAAGTCTTGGAGATGGCTGCTGAAGATGATTTTATTGACTCCCTCGGCCTTGAGCCGATCGATTTCGGCCTGGACCAGCACAATCGTTTCCTGCAGGTCAGCCACGACCACATCACGCGGGCTGGAGATAGTCTCCAAAAGCGGGGTTGTGGCGCCGACAATGCCGAACGTAGCGTCTGTAACAGGATCGGTGTAGATCATCGAATAGGCGACTGGCCGGTCATCTTCCGGCGTCTGCTCGATCAATCCGTCCGCGTCAATCAGGTCGGTAAACCCTGGTTCGGCGGAGAAGTCCAAGTTGGCGCTCAGAAATGGTTGCGTTAAGCCGCTTCCAGTGTCAAACGCGCGAATAAACTGCTCCAGGAAATCAGGGTTAAAGTCGAATTCATGGTTGCCAATGATATGCGCCGTGTAGGGCATTTGCCGTTGGGCTACGGCGTCATAGATAGGCTCGTTCAACGGGGGCAGACTGCAGACGATGGTCGAGCTGGCGAGGAAGGCATCACCGGCATACACGGCAACAACCGCGTTACCCTGGTTGTTTGCATCATTAATTTGCTCGTCCATTAGGGTCTTGAAACTGGCGACACCACCGACCATTAAGGAAACTTCATCGGTATTGCCATAAACGCTGCCGGCGGGAACAGCGTTGATCGTGCTCAAAAGAGCCGATTCTCCGTCGCTGTTATGAAGCAGGGTCAGCGTTACTGGTGCGTCCGCCTCTGCACCAACAATTCCAACCGACGGAACAAGTCCCATGACTAACAGAAAGGCGGTAAGAACCAAGGTTAACAAAACCAATCGTGGATGTTTCATGTTTTCCTCCGAAAACTTGATTGAGTGACTTTTGCCTACTCAAAGGGTTTGCGTCCAATAGTACGATAATTTGCTATTAGACCAGGTTCCAGGAATCGAGAGGTTACTCAACCCTCTGGCGACCGGAGTGAATAATACATCTATGAACTATGGGTGATCCTTGTTAAATCTCGGTAATCTAAAGAATAGCGGGAGGTTAACAGTTTGTAAATGGTTGATGTCGGAGGCGTTAATCCCCTACTCAGGTGAAACGCAAGCCTTCTGACAAGGCATTAGAGCCGGATTTGTAATGAGTATCGGGCAGCTCGCGCAGCCGAGCCGCGGCCTGCTCGGCCGTCAGATCTCGCTGCGCTTCGCCCAGCATCTCGTAACCAACCATGAACTTCTTGATCGTTGCCGAACGCAGCAGCGGCGGGTAGAAATGCGCGTGAAGTTGCCAATGGGCGAAATCTTCGGCTCCATAAGGCGCACCATGCCAGCCCATCGAATAAGGAAAGGAAGTGTTGAAGAGATTATCGTAGCGAATGAGCAGTTGTTTGAGTATGGCTGCCAATGACTGTCGTTCGTCGTCATGTAAATCAGGCAAGCGCAGGACATGTCGGCGTGGAAGTACCAATGTCTCGAACGGCCAGGTAGCCCAAAACGGTACAAGGGCCAGCCAATTCTCATTCTCAAGCACGATCCTCTCTCGGCGTTGGCTCTCCAGTTCGACATAATCAAGCAGCAGCGGCCGTCCTTCCTCTGCCAGATAAACCCGCTGCTGGCGATCTTCTTTAGCTGGTTCGTTGGGCAATACATCTACGCCCCAGACCTGTCCGTGGGGATGTGGGTTGGAACAACCCATCATCTCACCCTTGTTCTCAAATAACTGCACCCAGCGGTAGCGACGGCCCAGGTCGATCGTTTGTTCAATCCACATTTCGACGACCTTGCGTATATCGGCTTCGTCCATTTCCGGCAGCGTGAGATCGTGGCGCGGTGAAAAGCACATGACGCGGGCTGTCCCCGGTGCGGCGGACGCTCTAAGGAGCGGGTGGCTTTCCTCAATCGCCGGAACATCGGGCAAGACGGCAGCAAAGTCATTGGTGAAAACAAAAGTGTCGGCATAATCCGGGTTTCGCCCACCGCCGGCTCGCGAGTTGCCGGGGCAAAGGTAACAGCCGGGATCATAGGCCGGCCGTTCGTCTTCGGGTTGATCCTCGACCTGGCCTTGCCACGGCCGCAGCAAACGATGGGGCGAAACGTGGACCCATTCTCCGGTGAGCGGATTTTGGCGGCGGTGGGGATGGCGTGTCGGATCGAAGGTCATTATGTTACCTGTTTTGATTCAATCATAGCTGGATTATTGCGGATCGTAACTAACGGTTACCCTATTCTCTCAACCATGTAACTTTTTGTCTATTGAGCCGGTGATTGGTTTAATCGGAATCCATGAACACAGTACGGGCTTTCATCGCCCTTAGCCTGCCCCCCGTGGTCAAGGAAGAACTGGGGCAAATTAGCGGCGAACTGGCGGGGCGAGTGCCGCGAGGGGCTGTTCGTTGGGTGCGACCGGAACAAATGCACCTGACGTTGCGTTTTCTGGGCGACACACAATTAGAGCGACTGCCGGACATTCAATCGGCGATGGACACAATAGCCGGCCGCTACCAACCATTCGATGTAGTTCTCGACTCAGTCGGATGTTTTCCCAACTGCCGGCGGCCGCGGGTCATCTGGGTGGGGCTGGCTGGCGACCGGAATCAGCCGAGTCCTGGTCTGGTCGCGCTGAAGCAATCATTGGACACGGCGTTAGCGCCTCTCGGCTGGGAACCGGAGACAAAGCCGTTCCGCGCCCACCTGACGCTGGGTCGTGTCAAAGATGAGCCCGCAGTACGGGGAGTCGAATGGACGGTCGATGTAGCCCCTCTGGTCGTGCCGGTCAGCGCGATCCACCTGATCGAGAGCGACTTGCGTCCTTCTGGGCCGGTCTATACCATCAGACATCGGAGTGAACTTGGTAGTTGAGTTGGTGATCAGTATTCAGTATTCGGATTTCCATGTTGGTGGGAGAGTGACCTATTAATTACTACCCCGCTGAAATTTTGAGCGATTGAATATCGATCCTACAAAATTCGCACCAGATGATACTGCCGCCGTCCCTTGCGCAAGATAAGGAAACGGTCGTCAATGGCTTGTGACAAATCGGCCGATTGGCCCGGATCGCCGACGCGTTCGTTATTGAGATAGATGCCGCCGCCTTGAATGGCCCGTCGCGCGTCTGCTTTGGAAGTGGCCAGGCCGCTGTTTACCAGCAAATCTACCACTGTCACGCCGTTACCCCTCAGGTCTTCACGGCCCATAGTGCTCGATGGCACTTCAGCAAAAATGTCCTCGATATCGACCGCGTTTAAGCCCCTTATATCGCCGCCAAAGAGCGCTTGCGATGCCTGCTCGGCCGCAGCAAGGGCAGTTTCGCCGTGGATCATGCGCGTTACTTCGCGAGCCAACCGGCGTTGGGCTTCCCGGCGTTCCGGCTGCTCGTCGACGAGGGCTTGCATCTCTGCCATTTCTGACTGTGTCAGCCAGGTGAAGTATTTCAGGTAAGTGATGACATCGGCGTCGTCAGTGTTGAACCAGTATTGGTAAAAACGGTAGGGCGAGGTTCGCGCTGTGCTGAGCCAGACGTTGGTGCCGCCGGTCGTCTTGCCGAATTTTGAGCCATCAGCATTGGTCAGCAAAGGGTAAACCAATCCGTGCGCTTTCTGTCCTCGAACCCGGCGAATGAGTTCGACTCCGGCGACGATATTGCCCCACTGATCGCTACCACCGGCCTGCAAGACACAGTTTTCTTGGTCGAACAGGTGAAGGTAATCGTAAGATTGCAATAACATGTAGCTGAATTCAGTGTAAGAGATACCGTCATCACGCTCCAGCCGCGACTTGACCGAATCCTTGGCCATCATGTAGTTGACCGTGAAATGCTTGCCGGTATCCCGCAAGAAATCAACCAACCTCAAGCGGCGCAACCAGTCGGCATTATTGACGAGTTTGGCCGGGTTGCTCTTAATCTCAAAATCGAGAATGGAGGATAGCTGGTGCTTGATGTGCTCTACATTGGCGTCGATTTCTTCTAACGACAGCAAATTGCGCTCCGTGCTGCGGCCGCTGGGATCGCCGATCATGCCCGTGCCACCGCCGGCCAGGGCGATGGGCGTGTGGCCGAAGCGCTGCCAACGCGCCAGTTGCATCATCGGCACTAGATGGCCGATATGCAACGAGTCGCCGGTCGGGTCAAAGCCGTTGTAAAGGGTGATCTTCTCCCGGCTTGTCAATTCCTGTACACCGTCGGTCAGGTCATAAACAAGTCCGCGCCAGCCCAGTTCGTCAATGATCGTCGTCGCCATAAAACTTCTCCTACACGGTTTTTAGAACGCCTGTCAATGTTATCCGTACCCACCCAATCAACAAAAAAGACGCGGTCGCGCCGCGTCTTTGTGCTTTTGGGTTAGCTATCTAGCCGACAACCGATACCCTAAGCGCTCCGCAAGCGCGTTCCGGGAGATTGTCGAGCATAATAGGAAACGCAATTTAGAATCATCATTATCAGTGCATCATAGCATGGGGATAATTACTCGTCAAGCAGTGATCAGCCGGTCAACCGCCGCTGAAAGCTGGGCCAGGTTGCGCACCATATAGACCTGGTCACACAGTGGGGCATACTCCAGCATGTCACTATCCCCTGTCCCCCACTGCCGGGGAGCTTCCGGGTTGAACCACACCAAACGCCGTGAACGGCGTTGCAGGTCCTTAATCAGGTCGATGCGCGGTGAATTATAGTTGTTGCGGCCGTCGCCCAGGATGACCACGGTCGTGCGATGGTTGATGCTTTCCAGCCAGTTGCCGAAGAATGTCTCCAGACTGTTACCCAGATCGGTGGCGTAATGTTGCGGCGCGCGCTGGTAAAACGTTTCCATGACGCCGTCAACCGCATCAGATGCCCGGTTGCCGGCGATCATCAGGCTGATTTCTTCCATGTCGGAATAGAAACCGAAGCTGCGTGTCTTGGCGACCTGATCCTGCAGCTCATATGTTAACCGCAACATAAACTCGGCTACCGAAAGCATGGAGCGGGACACATCGCAAATGAGCACAAGGCTCGGCTTTAGTTTCTTCTTCTTGAACTTGAGCTCCATGGGGACGCCGCCATAACGCTGGTTAGCCCGGATGGTGCTCTTGGAGTCAAATTTGCCGACTTTGCCGCGCTTGCGACGCAGAGCCGCCCGGCTGCGCAGCTGGGTGACCAGACGTTGGACTTCCTTGGGCAGGAGGTTGGCTTCCTCTTCACTCAATGCGTCAAAGGGCTTGTACATTAAGTCTGAACCATAGAGATCCTCCGGCCGGTTGGCGCGTTGCTCGGCGATCTGCCGGCCGACCTGTTGCGCCATTTGCTCGGTCAGGGCTTCGCGATTGGCCTCGACGACCCCCATCAATTTCTCAATCGCCTCCTGACTCATGCCCATCTCAGCCAGCATTTCCATCAACTCCTGCAACTGGTCTTCCAATTGAGACATGCCCATTTGCTGCAGCATACGGCGGGTCACCCAGCGGCCATCCTGCGGATTGTTAGTCCATTGAACGCCGGCCCGTTCAGCCAGTTCTTCCAGCTCTTCCTTGGTGGGTCCCTCGCCGCTGGTTAACCAATCCATCAGCGACTGGAGCCGGCCGCTGAGCGCCTGGAGAGCCGATTTGAGCATTTCCTGCTCATCCTCGGACAGGTCCTCCATTGCGTTTTGCATCACCGGCCCACCACTGCCAAAGTAGAGGGGGAACAATTCTTCGAAAGCGGCGAAGTCGTCTGATTCTTTGACCAGTGTGGTTCGCAACGACCGGCGAAATAACTCTTTGTCTGTGATGCCCAACACTTTTACGGCACGCATAGCATCGGCCGACTCGGCCATCGAGACGCGCACGCCCGCTGCCCGTAACCCTCGCACAAAATCAATGATGCGATCGTCCATACAAGACTCCTGGTCAATTCATAGCAGTCGTGTCAAGCGGAGAACACGGCTGAAGTCGTGACTACAAACAAGTGGTTAGGGACGTACATTTCCTCCTGGCCGGCTGCGGCCGCCGTTGCCCATCATCCGTTTGGCTTTTTGCACGTCAGCTTCATATTTGAGCAAAACCGTGAGGGTATTGGTCATGGTAGCTTCATCGATGGCCTTGGCGTTAAGAGCGACCAGCGCTCGCGCCCAATCCAACGTCTCGCTGATGCTAGGCACTTTGCGCAAGTCCATGTTTCTTAATTGCTGGACGACGGAAACCGCCTGACGAGCCATTTCGGGTCGCAGATCTGGCACTTTCAGACGAACGATATTCAGTTCGGCTTCGAGGGTGGGGTAACCCACATAGAGATAGAGACAGCGTCGCTTGAGCGCTTCGCTGAGTTCGCGGGTGTTGTTGCTGGTCAGCAGAACCATCGGCTGATGTTTGGCGTGGATCGTGCCCAATTCCGGAACGCTGACCTGGAAATCGCTCAAAACCTCCAGCAAGAAGGCCTCAAACTCTACATCCGCGCGGTCGATTTCATCGATCAACAGAACGACGGGTTCGTCGGACGTGAGGGCTCGCAGCAAGGGCCGGGGGAGCAGGAAATTCTCAGAGAAAAAGACATCCTCTTCCTGGGCTAGGCGGGTGGCCGCTTCGGCCAGACTTTCTACGTCGCCCAGGATGTTACGCAGCGTGTCACGCAACAGTTGGGTATAGAGCATCTGCTTGGCGTACTCCCATTCATAGAGCGCCTTACTTTCGTCCAGCCCCTCGTAACATTGGAGACGCACCAGTGGCGCGCCCAGGGCGGCCGCCCATCCCTTGGCCAGCTCCGTTTTACCGACCCCGGCCGGTCCTTCGGCCAGTACCGGTTTGCAAAGGGATTGTGCCAGGTAGACGACGGTGGAAATTTCGTCCGAAGCAATATATTGCTGCTTGCCCAACCGCTGGCCCACATCGTCCGTATTTTTGAACATCATGCGAATGGTCTCCGTTTTTAACTTGCATCCGGCGCAAGCCCGGTTTGTCGTAACATATTACCTGGATTTTAGGAATAATCAGCCATCGCGCAATGGGTGGGCTGACCTTCTTATTGACTCTTCAGGCCACCGGGGCTAAATCATAGGCCAGATAATACCAGTTGCCGACCTCGATGAAACCTAGACTTTGGTATAGATGCATGGCCGCTACATTTTCCCGCCAGAGGCCGATCTCAACCATGCCTATCTTTCGCCGGCGAAATTCATGCAGAGCCGCCACCAACAGGCGTCGTCCATACCCACTTCCCTGGTAATTTTGCGCAACCCCCAGCGGCTCAATCCGGGCTTGCCCATCACCTAACGCTTCGAGCCAGATCACACCAATGGTTTCAGCCGAATTCTCCATGAAACGCAAATCCTCGGCCTCAGACAGAATCGACTCAACTTCAGCTTCGGTGTAGGGTTGCGACCAGGGCATTCCGGCGAAACTGCGTTCGTAGAGTTTGCAAAATTCAGCGACGGCTTTGGACCGGGGATAAGTGGTTAAGTTACCGGAGGGATGATCAGGAATAGGCGGCAGCCGGCTTAAATCGTTCAGTTGCAGCAAGCATTCTTCATGTTCGACTGTGAAACCATGCTTCATGAGAAAAAGAGCCGGGCCTTCGTCCAGATTTTCAACCCGGCAGGATAGTTGTCGTATGCCGGGCTGGCGAATCGTTGTAATGACTTCTGACAGCAATTTCGAACCCAACCCACGTCGTTGTCCGGCCGGTACGATTCCGCCGGTAAGGTCTACGATGCCGGGCAAACCGGGCAAGGGATCGATTAAGGCATAGCCGGCCGGTTGTCGCCTGCGTAATAACAGCCAGGCGCGACCTCCGGCTTCCAAGCGCTCTTCTAATAATCGGGTCCATTCGAGTAGTTGACCGGCACCGGTGGAAGTCACGGCCGCGTGAGTGACGAAAAGGGTCGCCACATCTTCCAGCCCCGCCTCGCGTATCTCGAACTCTGCGAACGGCGGAAATCCAGGGCTCATTGTGAGTGTTGGCATGGTGGGCCAATTTTAGCCCAGAGATTGACGAACCGCAGTTCTACGTTTTTGGTGAACAGACTGGTTTTTCGTCAACAAGCTTTGCTCACCTTCGCCGGTCTGTATAGCACTTCCCAGGACTATTGAAGCCAAATTGTGGGACCATGCAGTGTGTGACCAACCTGGATAAGATCCACTGGTTTGGCTATTATTCTAAGCTCGAGCCTGGGGGAGTGATTGAAACAAACGGTTGCATACCTCTTCACAGTGGCGGCAGGACTCGGCGCAGACCCGGCAATGTTCGTGCATGTCCGCGTGTTGCTCGCAGATATCACCACAGACCTGGCAGGCAGTCGCGCAGGCGGTTAGCTGGCTTACCAGCAAATTCAGTGAAGGGTGAGTCTGGCGCGCGAGGACCCGGCCTGTAGCGTGGCATATATCAGCACAGTCGAGGTTTGTACGGATGCACTCTCGTAACTCCTTAACGTGTTCCTCGGCCAGGCAAGCGTCAGCGCAAATAACGCAGACCGCGGCGCAATCAAAACAAGCGTCGATACACGCTTGCAAGAGATCTTCATCCAATTGACTCTCGATTGGGTGGGTTTGCAGCATTTCTTGAATGTGTGACATGTGATTAGCTCCTCTCATTTGACATTTGATACGTATATCGAGGATGGATATTCAACCTCGCTTCTCTAATTTCATTTTATCCGCCACGCATCGCGACTGTATGGATAAGGGGTCTAAATAAAGATATATAGGGGGTACATGGCTGTTTAGGTTCAGAAGGCGAATGATTAATCTTATTGACCATGTTGGGGCCTGATGATACAATCCCTAAAGCTTGCCCTCATCGTCTAGGGGACCAGGACGTAGCCCTTTCAAGGCTAAGACCGGAGTTCGAATCTCCGTGAGGGCATCTTAAAAAATAAACCGCTGGCCCCATTCGTCTAGCGGCCCAGGACGCGGCCCTCTCAAGGCCGAAACAGGGGTTCGAGTCCCCTATGGGGCATCCATACACCGCAGGTATTGACACCTGCGGTTTTTGTTTCCGAGCGATATCGGGCAATTGCTTGGGGGCAAATCCCGGTGTTGGAATTCACCCACCCGGGGCTCACATACCCGTATTGCAGACACTACCCTTGATGACGACCAACTGATAGCTGATGATTAGTCGACGGGTTTGAATGTCCTCCGATTCGGGAAGTTTCCGGGGAATTTGCTAAAATCAGGCAAATGGTCTGGAATAGGAATCACACCTAGGAGAGCGGTCATCACTTCAAGTGGGATCAACGTGGGGATCAGCCAACCTGACCGGTGGTAACAAGCATGGAAAGCCTCGCTTCAATTGACCAAATTCGTTACCGGCGTATCTTGCGATTCTTCGCCGGGATAATCGCCCATGTCATTTGGTGGGATTTGATGGTAGGCCGCGTTCCCGGTGCTCGCCAGCGAGCGCTGGCCACCCGGCCGGAACGTTTGCGCCAATTGGCTCGCGAATTTCGTGGACTGGCCGTCGAGATGGGTGGTGTCATGATCAAGCTCGGCCAATTCCTCAGTTCGCGGGTCGATATATTGCCGCTTGAGGTCACCCAAGAACTGGAGGGATTGCAGGACGAAGTGCCCCCGGCCGATTCCCGGCAGGTGTTTGAACTCCTACAAGAGCAATTGGGCGACCTTTCACAGCGGTTTGAATACATCGACCGAACTCCCATCGCCGCGGCATCGCTGGGTCAGGTATATCGCGCTCGCCTGAAAGCGGGCGAAGGGGTGGCGGGGACAGCGGAGATGGTCGTCATCAAAGTCCAGCGTCCTCGCATTGAAAGCCTGGTGCGGACCGATCTCGCGGCACTGCGGGTTGTAGCCCGGTGGGTTATGCGCTACAGACCCATTCGCCTACGGGCCAACGCTCCGGCGCTGATGGAGGAATTTGCCCGGACGTTGTGGGAAGAGCTTGACTATGTGGCCGAGGCGGAAAATGCCGAGCATTTCGCCCGCATTCACACCGACAATCCAAAAGTTTATATTCCAAAAGTCTACCGGGAGCACTCCGCCCCGCGCGTCCTCGTTCTGGAAGATGTGGAAGCGTTAAAGATCGGCGATATCGACGGCCTAATACAGGCCGGGATCGATCCCAAAGAGGTAGCCGACACGTTGCTGGAAGCTTATTTCCAACAAATTTTTGTGGCGGAATTCTTCCATGCCGACCCTCATCCTGGAAACCTGTTTGTCAAACCGGTCCTGCCACCGGCGACCGATTCCGAAGGGACTGGCTCGTTGCCTCGCACGCGAACGTTCCAACTCATTTTCGTTGATTTCGGCATGGCCATCCGCATGCCTAAGGCAGTCGGCGAAAACCTGAGGAAGGTGTTGGTCGGCGTTACCCAACGGGATACCCGGCGCTTGACGGAAGCCTACCGCGATCTCGGTTTCTTCCTACCCGGTGCTGACCTGGACCGCATCGCTGAAGCCCAGGAAGTGATCCTGAACCAGATTTGGGGACGCAACTTGCTCGATTTGTCACAACCCGATCCGCGAGAGATCGAAGCGGTTGGTCGCGAGTTTCGCGACCTGCTCTATGAATTTCCATTCCAGATACCCCAGGATTTTATCTACCTTGGCCGGGCGATGGGCATGATCTCTGGCCTGGTTTCCCGTCTCGATCCGGAAATCAATCCCTGGCGGCAAATCGAACGTTACGGCCAGCAAATCATCCGGGGAGAGAGCCTGCGCCAATGGCGCGATCTAACCCTGGAATCGCTCGTCGAAACATTGCGACCTTACCTGGATGCTCCCGCTCGCGTCCAGCGGATCTTGGAAGATGCTGAAAAAGGACGCTTGCGGGTCCAATTGAAAGCCGATCGCGAAACAGTGCGGCAGCAAGAACGGCTTGGAAAACGGATCAGCCATCTAGGCTGGAGTATCGTCTCCGCCGCCGGTATCCTGTCAGCGACACTGGTGTACCTCGAGCGGCGACGTGAGCGGAATGATCGACAGTGACCTGCGGATTAGCTAAGGTTCTGTAGATCATCCCCAGATTGATCAGTCGCGGCCTTGCCGGCCAATAGCGCGTTGTACTCCTCCTCCGTGATGTAACGGCCGTCGGTGATCTCTTCCTCCACTACCTCGTAATCGGTATTGAAACGAACGACGGTCGGCATAGGACGGAAACAGCGATTGTCCACGATGGTCTTGTGCCAGCTGTACCCGCCACTTTCGTTCACTAGATCATACTGCTTATCGGCCCGCACACGAACCGGCGTGCCACAATTGTCGCAAAGGACGTAAAGATACACCCCGTCCTTGTCGACGTAAGGTTGGTCTTTGGCTTCGAGACCGAGAAGACGTTTTAAAAAGCCCATATCCACCTCGCGAGTCGTTCACAATGCTGATTGATTATATTTCGCCCGGGCCCACTTCTTATAACCTGACTAATGACAACGCCAGTCTGCGGCGCAACCTTTGTTGTTTAAAACGTTTGTAGAGGGGAGGGAATTCCTGCAATAAACGCTCAATCTCCTCTATCTGATACTCACAATAGAGCGCGACTTCATCCGGACAACAGATGCATCGCTTCAACATATCAATAGCGACATCGGCATCGTTTAGATGACCAAGATGATCTTGTGCCAAACGGGTCATTTCAATCATCATGCTTGCCCGCACACCCAGCAACTCTTCAAAAAATGACAGGGTGTACCGCAGTTCTTTGAACTGGATGCGCATCTCGTGCACCTGATCCAAAGTGGCCGTCCCAAGAATTTCGCCGTAGGATTGCACCGTCCCCAATCGCTGGTAAATGAGTACCGGCAGGACGTGGCGTACCAGGAGAGGGGGTGGCTCACCGGCGGCTTTTGTTTCATCTTCGCTGTGGATGAAACCTTCATAATGATTGAGGAACTTGCGCACCTCCTCTTGCTTCAGATAAGTTACCAGTACCTCGTCAATTCTGGCTTGCTCTTCGGCCCAATAGGCCACGAGATTCGGCAAACAATAGCCGAATGTCTCGTGATAAGCAGTCAGTTTATCGCGAAACACGGCCAAATCACGACTCGGCCCCAATCGTCGCATGATCCGGCGCAATCCCTTACGGTAAGGCTCTAGTTCTCCGGAGGGGAAATAGGGCCTGTACAATTTGAAGAGCGTAAAGGAGCGGCGGATAGCTTTGCGCGATTCATGGACAGCTGTCGGCTCAGCCGAGCGACGCAAATCCGGCAAATAATCTCTAAGGACCGCCAATTGTCCGGCCATCATGTGGCGACCAGCCGTGACGATAGGTAAGTCGCCGGTGATGGGTACAGGCATCATCAGAGCGGATTATAGCACATCGACCTGTGACCGTTCACCTGAATGTGGTCGCGACTTATAGCAGCACGAGTTTGCCGAGGTTCACTGCTAAACGTATAATCTAATCAGTTGAGGGCCTATTTTGTATCGGCCGGAGAATAGGAGTTTAAAGTGGCTGTTGCAACCGAAATAACAGATGCCGAACGTCGTGAAAAACAGAAAGCCGCGTTGGAGCGCATCAAAACCGGTCTGGCAACTAAAGTCCGCATTATGGTCGCGCCGGACTGTTGTCCCGTCTGTCGCGCGCACGAAGGCGCATACATGTTCGATGATGTGCCGGTACTGCCGCTTGAAGGCTGCTCACGTGCTGGTGGTTGTAATGCTGTCTACGCGCCTGTCCTCGATCTGTTTGGCCCCTGATGGACGGGGGCTTATTCCTCGTCGAGCGTGTTTTCCTCGTCCTCAAATCCTTTTTGATCCCACCGGCTGCGATTTCTGGGTCGCCATTCGCTATATGATGTAAACAGGCCATCGTCCCCTGCCTGCTCCAGTCCCAGGTTATAAACAATATCAGCCAAATCGTCGGCACTCATTTCGCCATCGGAGTGTTCAACCTCTTCAAGCTGCTCTTCAAGCACATCGCGCTCAACCAGTTTCTCGGAAATACGACGGCGCAGATCGCCGGCCAATTCATCCAGTAAATCGCGTCCCAGGGCGGCGGCGCGCTCGGCACGTTTCATGAGGCGAGTGCTATCGTGGTTGTCAAGCGTCGCCCGTTCCTGTTCGATTTCTAGCAGGCGTCGTTGGCACCGTTCGACCTCGCGTTGGAGGGATTCGGCCAACTCCTGATCAGTTTGCGCCAGGGTTGACGCGTACGAGGGTTCCAGCGATAACCGCTGGAGCTTATCAACATCACCGGCAGTATAGGCGGCATTTATCGCCATCATCATGTCAGTTCGATAAGCCCGGTCGGCTTCATCGAGCGCCAGATCAGGGTGGAAACGACGGGCCAGTTGGCGATAAAGTTGCTTCAGCGTAGCGAGTTGTCCTTCTTTTAGAAGGACCGTTTTTCTTTCGGGAACGGCACGGTAACGAAATCCACCAGAGGCGGCTGCATCTGACTGCTCATCAAATCGCCACGATTCGCCGGAGAACTTCTCCGGGCCGTCATCATCAAGTAGGCCGGACACATCATTGCGGTAACGTCGCAACATTTGCCGCAACTCATCGATCTCGGCCTGTAAATCGTCTAACCGCCGGGTCAGAGGCTCTAACCGGGCACGTACTTGGAATTCGAAAGCGCTGATCAGCGCCAACCGCTCGGCGAAATTAGCCTCCGCCTCAATGAGGCGCGGTCGCAATTCATCCAACAGCCCTTGAAACTTATTGATTTCTTCGCGCCAGTTTTCTCCGGCTGGGGTTAACTCGCTGCTCATCGTGCTTGATTCCGGTACCCTGAAAGAGGTACTAATGGCTGATTTCGAACTTAAATCAGGTGCGCTGGAAGAAATCGCTTGCGTTTCATCCAGTACAGCCTTGACCTGGCGCACTTTTGCCCTTCGGCTGATCATAGCATAGTTTCACTTCAAATGGTTTGCTTGACAGGACGATCTGGCAGGGCTAAATTACTTGAAGTTGGGAGCGACCACGATGATCACCATGACCAATCTGACCAAATTATTCGCCGAACAGGTGGCGGTAGACCGACTGAACCTGGAAATAGATGAGGGCGAGGTCTTCGGCTTTCTGGGACCAAACGGGGCTGGCAAAACGACCACGATCCGTATGCTGACCTGCCTAATAGCACCGACTTCCGGCCAGGCGACTATCTTGAACTTTGAAGTGGGTCGGGATGATCAACAAATTCGCCGGAATGTCGGCATTCTGACAGAAACCCCCGGCATGTACGAACGGTTATCAGCCAAACGCAATCTGTCCATCTTCGCCCGATTGTACGAAGTCGAAAATGTTGATTATCAGGTGGAGAAATATTTGCGGTTTCTGGGACTATGGGAACGGCGAGACGATCTGGTGGGTGAGTTCAGCAAGGGAATGCGGCAGAAACTGGCCATCGGCCGGGCTTTGCTTCACGAACCGCGGGTGCTGTTCCTCGATGAGCCGACCTCGGCCCTCGACCCTGAGGCTTCCCGATTGGTCCATGACGCGATCAATCAATTGAAAGGCGAAGGGCGGACCATTTTTCTTTGCACCCATAACCTGGATGAGGCCGACCGTTTATGTGATCGAGTGGCGGTATTTAAAACGCGACTGCGCGTCGTCGATTCCCCATCCCGGCTGCGCCGCCAGGTCTATGGCCGACAAGTTGTCTTTCACCTGGGCCAGCCGGCCGAATCGTTCTTACCGGTTGTCGAGGGATTGCCTTATTTGGACCAGACTGAGGCCACCGATAACAAGCTTATTCTCGCTCTCGAGGATCCGGAACAGCACAATCCCGCGATCATCCGTGCGTTGGTGACGGCTGGCGCTGATATCCAGTTTGTCGGCGAGTTGCGCTATACGCTCGAGGATGTCTACCTGCAATTGATCAACGAGGAAGGGTAGGTATGGACAAGATCGGAACAATCGTCGGCAAGGAATGGTCTGAAGTTTTTAAGAACAGGCTAGTGTTTTTTACGGTCCTTTTTCTGCCTTTAATCTTTGCCGTTTTGCCGTTGGGCACCATCGTCGCTTTCAACCAATTAGGTAGCGCGGCGATCGAGATGGGCAATAGTGACTTAGGGGGGGTTACCGATCTGATGTGCGTCGGGTTGACTCCCGACGAGTGTGCTTACGTTTATACCCTTAACCTGTTTGTCCTGATGTTTATGATCCTGCCGATTGCCATCCCGGTCACAATCGCTTCCTATAGCATTGTGGGCGAAAAGACGACACGCAGTCTGGAGCCATTGTTGGCGACGCCGATCACGACGGTTGAGTTATTGCTGGCCAAGATGATCGCCGCCATCGTGCCGGCTATTGGCGCCACCTGGCTTGCCTTTGGTATTTTTCTGGTTGGGGCGCGGTTGTTGGCTCCTCCCAATGTCTTTAACGCGTTTTTTGACCCTATGTGGTTAATAGCCATCCTGATTGTGGCCCCATTGCTTACCTTGCTCTCAACTTCCACGGCCGTCATCATCTCCTCACGCGTGACCGATCCGCGCGTGGCTGAGCAAATTTCAGTTATTGTAATTCTGCCCCTCCTTCTTCTGATCGTCGGCCAATCCATCGGCCTTGTATTGATCGATCGACGAATCATGCTGATCATTGCGGCGGTAGTTATTGTTCTGGACGTTTTGCTTTTCTATCTGGCTGTCAAGCTGTTCCAGCGAGAAACGATATTGACGCGGTGGAAGTAATTTTCCGCATGAGCAATAACTGACCCGGGTCTTGTCAATTTTCGCGCATCCACTATAATCGATGCGATTTCATGCCATCGCTTCCATTCCCGGTT
>JAWOHK010000346.1:0-4959 GCA_046485205.1 Chloroflexota bacterium
CGCCGGTGCAAGCCGAGAGCCGGGCCGACCTGCGCGAGAAGTTACGCGTCGATTCGGGCGGCGTGGTCTTCACGACCATCCAAAAATTTTTCCCCGAGGCGGTAGGGGCGGATCCCCGTGCCCGCCCTCTGGGAAATGGGTTAATATCAGACGAAGAAGGGCAACCACGGGGGGTTGCCCCTACCAGAATATATGACCGCCACCCGTTGCTGTCGGACCGGCGCAACATCGTCGTCATCGCCGACGAAGCCCACCGCAGCCAGTACGATTTCATCGACGGTTTCGCCGCCCACCTGCGCGACGCCCTGCCCAACGCCTCGTTCGTCGGATTCACCGGCACGCCTATCGAACTGACCGACAAGAACACCCGCGCCGTTTTCGGCGACTACATCAGCATCTACGACATCCAGCGGGCGGTCACCGATGGCGCGACCGTGCCCATCTTCTACGAGAGCCGCCTGGCGGAGATCGCTCTCGACGAGGCCGAGAAGCCCCGCATCGACCCCGAATTCGAGGAAATCACTGAAACAGAAGAGATCGAGAGCAAGGAGCGGCTGAAGAGCAAGTGGGCCCAACTGGAAGCGCTGGTCGGCGCGGAGAAACGCGTTGACCTCATCGCCGAGGACCTGATCGACCACTTTGAAAAGCGCCAACAAACACCAGAGCTATATGGCGGCAAGGCCATGGTCGTGGCCATGAGCCGCCGCATCGCCGTGGACCTCTACAACGCCATTGTCAAGCTGCGGCCGGACTGGCACGACCCGCAGGATGACCGGGGGTTGATCAAGGTCGTGATGACCGGCTCGGCGGCCGACGGCCCGGAGTGGCAGGATCACATCCGCAACAAGCCGCGGCGCGACGAGCTGGCCAAGCGCTTCAAGGACCCGGCCGATCCGTTCAAGGTCGTCATCGTGCGCGACATGTGGCTGACCGGCTTCGACGCGCCCAGCCTGCATACGATGTACGTCGACAAGCCGATGCGCGGCCACGGCCTGATGCAGGCCATCGCCCGCGTCAACCGCGTCTTCAAGGATAAGCCCGGCGGCCTGATCGTCGACTACCTGGGGTTGGCCGAGGAATTGCGCGCGGCGCTCCACGTCTACACCGCCAATCGCGGCGAAGGCCGGCTGGCTTATGATATAGAAGAAGCAGTCAGGGCGCTCCAAATGAAGCTTGACATTCTCCGCGGCCTGTTCCACGGCTTTGACCGGTCGCTCTGGGAGTCGGGCACGGCCGCGCAACGGTTGGGGCTGATCCCGGCCGGTCAGGAGTTCATCCTGGCCCAACGGGACGGCAAGCAACGCCTCTTGCAGCACGGCCGCGAGATGTCGCAGGCTTTCGCCCTGTGCATCACCCATCCGTTCGCCCAGGCCAATCGCGGGGAGATCGCCTTCTACCAGGCGGTGCGGGCGGCCATCCTCAAGGAGCCGGGCGACGACGAACCGGAAGACGGCCGCCCGGCGACGCCCGTCGACCGCGAGGCGGCGATCAAACAACTCGTCTCCCGCGCCATCGCCCCCGGCGAGGTTGTCGACCTGTTCGCCGCGTCGGGTCTGAAGAAGCCGGATGTGTCCATTCTCGACGATGCTTTTCTGGCAACAGTGCGCGATATGCCACACAAGAATCTGGCCGTGGAACTGTTGCGCAAACTGCTGAGCAACGAGATCCGCCAGCGAGGCAAGAAGAACGTCGTCCAGAGCCGGTCATTCACCAAGATGCTTGAGGACGCTATTGACCGCTATATGCGCCGGACGATGCGGGAAGAGGATATCATCGAAGAGTTGATCGACCTGGCCCGAAAGATGCGCGAGGCCGGCGCGCGCGGCGAGGAACTCAACCTGACCGAGGACGAACTGGCCTTCTACGATGCATTGGAGGTCAACGACAGCGCCGTGGCCGTGCTAGGCGACGAGACGCTGCGCCTGATCGCTCGCGAGCTGGTATCGGCCGTCAGACGCAACGTCACCATCGACTGGACGATGCGCGAGAACGTCCGCGCCCAGATGCGGGTCATCGTCAAGCGCATCCTCCGTCGCCACGGTTACCCGCCGGATAAGCAAGAGAAGGCGACCCAAACTGTGATCGAACAAGCGGAGTTGCTGGCCGAGGACTGGGCGGTGGTTACAGGGGATTAACACCTCCTACCGCATCCCCACCGGCAAGTACAGCTTGATCCCCGCCGCCGGCGGCGGCAGCAGCGCGCCGAACTCAAACGCGCCGATGTCGCAGCGCGCGCCGGCCACCCGCGGCGCGGCGCGCTGGTCGGTTTGCAGCACGGCCGAGGTCTCATCGACGCAGCCGTTGTCCGGATCGCCGCCGTCGATGGCGTTGCTGCCAGCCAGCAGGGCGTGGGTCAGCGTCGGGCCGCCGTTGTCCGCCAATTGGCCCAGTAATGCCTGCGAGTTGAGCAGCGCCCAATCGCCGAAGTTATTATCGATGGCACAGGTGATCGAGTCGCCATCCAGCGTCGTGATACCGATGAGATTGACGCCGAAGACCGTCAATTTACCACCGCACTCGGTATATTCCGGCGCGCCGGAACGGAAATTGCCCGCCAGCAGGGTATTGCGCAGGTTGAAGGCCACGCCCGTCCCAAATGACCGGCTGTAGACACCGCCGGCCTCACCGATAAAGTCGATGTCAGCGTCGGCCTCGTTGAAAACGATGGTCACGTTATAGGCATTCGCCACGCCGTCATTGTAGATGCCGCCGCCGGTCTTCATGGCCCTGTTCAGGCTGATCGTGCTGTTGATCAGGAAGATGTTCCCCGCGTTATAGAGACCGCCGCCGGCCTGTGAATGATTCTCACTCACGGTGCTCTGGATCAATTTCATCGTGCCGTCGCTGTTGTTATAGAGGCCGCCCCCGGAAGCGAAGGTCGCGTCGCCGCCGTTGCCGGTGATGGTGGTGCGGACAACGTCCAGCGATCCGGTGTTGAAGATCGCGCCGCCGCCGGAGCCCACATTGTCGCGAAGGGTGGTGTCAAACACTTCGACTACCCCGTTGTTATTGTGGATGCCGCCGCCGGAGGCCTCGGCCGTGTTGTCGTGGATCAGGCTCTCGGTCACCAATAGCCGGCCGTCTTTGTTGTAGATGCCGCCGCCGTAGCGCGTGGTGTTGTCGCGCAGCGTGGTCCGGCGAAGAAACAACATGGCCCCTTCGCCGTTGTTGGTGATGCCGCCGCCTTCGAAAAAGGTCCCGCTGGTGGTGTTCCCCTCGATCAGGCTGAGGTCGACATCGAGCCGGCCGAAGTTGTAGAGGCCGCCGCCCGAGCCTGTGTTGCCGCCCACGACCTCGTTGTCACGGACGACGGATTCGCTGATGATCAGAGTCCCGCCGCTGGCAATACCGCCGCCAGTGGCGATGTCGCCGATGATCATGTTGTGGTGGATAACGCTGCGGTAAATTTCAAGATCGCCGAAATTGAAGATGCCCCCGCCACTCGCTGATCCGTCCGTATCCTCGATGTAGCCGTTCTGGATAGTGACGCCGGAGAGGGACGCCCGGCGATCGCTATGAATATAAAATGCCCGATCCAGCCCGTTGGCGTCGATGATCGTCGTCGTCGCGCCCGCGCCGCTGATGGTGACGACCGGGTTGCCGTTGGCCGGCGTGGTCAGGTTAAGATCGCCCGTGTCGGGACCGTTGGCGCCAGTCGCCGGGCGGGTCAGGGTATAGGTACCGGCCGGGAGAACGATCTGCGTGCCCTGGCCGCTGATGGTGTTGGCCTGCATGACCGCCGCCCGCAGGGTGCAGGACCCGGCCGCCGACTGGCACAGCCCGTCGCCGGTGTCAGCGTCGATCTGGTCGAGCGTGCTGTTGACGTTGAACGTCACCAGCGCCGGTTCGGCCCGCGCCGGAAGCAATCGGACGCCCAACACCACGAGCGCCACCACTCCCACGAGAAACCCGACGGGCCACAGCCGGCCCCGTGCCTTCACCGATCCGGAAGCGTTCATAATACCCTCTATTCAACTAAACTGCCGCAGCATCACGTGAGAAAAAAGAAGGAGCGCGGCCGTCCGGCGAAGCGCTCCTTGACAGGTAATGAATAGTATAAGGGCTGCCGTCGCCCCGTCAAGCGGCAAAAAACCGGCGGACCATTTAACATTCATTGTGTAAACAAAATTACCCTCTGCGCGTAACCTCCCATTCCCCACGTACGATTAAACATGGTAAAATGTATTCGGTAGCAGGCCGCCAACGATGACGCCACGCCCCACACCCGGCCGCCACCCATTGCTTTCGTTAACTCGTATTTCGTATCAAAAATATCGTATCTCCAAATGGCAACCCAAACTCTGACTGTGCCCCAGGAACTGCGTAAAGCGGACGTCGCCGAAAAGCAGCGGCTGCAGCAAGACATGCTGGTCACCTCGTCGACCATCATCGCCATGCTGGGACTGATCTGGGGCCTGATCTATCTCTACTTCGGCGTGCCCACGGCCGGGGCCATCCCGCTGGCTTACGCCTTCCTCTCCTTCGCCAGTATTGGATATTATGCCATGACCGGGCGCTATCACCTGTTCCGTTTCTTCCAGCTCCTGGTGACGCTCATCTTTCCCTTTCTGCTGATGGTCGTTCTGGGCGGCTTCGTCAACTCCAGTGGCGTCGTCCTGTGGTCGCTCACCTCGCCCGTCGGCGCGTTACTGTTCGCCGGTCGACGGCAAGCGGCGGGCTGGTTCACCGGGTTTCTGGGCTTGATCTTCCTGGGCGGGCTGATCGACGCGGGTGTCATCCCCCTGCCGGCTAACTGGCCCGCGCCTATCGACACCGACCTGATTATCACCCTCTTCTTCCTGAACATAGCCGGGGTGTCGATCGTCGTCTTTTTATTGCTGACCTACTTCACTCGCGAGCGCGACCGCAACCACGACCTGTTGCTGGTGGAGCAGGCCAAATCCGAAGGGCTGCTCCACCAGCAACAGGTCGTGGTTGCGGTCGCGCTCGCGAGTGAAG
>JAWOHK010000386.1:0-11646 GCA_046485205.1 Chloroflexota bacterium
GTCTTTTTGCCACAGAATGGCTGGATCCTCATCGGCGCTGAACGGCTCAAGAGCCACACCCATGGCCCCGTCAATAGTCACTTCGCGATAGGTGGCCAGGTTACGCGGAATCGGCAACAACAGCGTCCCCGTCCAGTCAATACTTTGCGCGATCTGGTGCGCCGCTTCCGATTCTACACCCAGTACCTGCAGGAGTGCCTCACCAAGCAAAGTGGGATCCACATCTTCAGGGTAGTTGACCGTTGGGCTTGGGGTCTGCATCAGTTTCAGTCCGTCCGAATATATCTGCTGGACGCTTGGATAGACGGCCACGTCCACTCTGGCACCTTCCAGGTTATCAGGCAGCAGAGAAGGGTCCGCACCAGACGCGCCCACGATTGCGCGCGCGCCTTCGAGATCAACGACAAAGTAGCCGCTGCCGGCCCCGGTGACATAAACTGACGCGGGCAGGTTCCTGTTGCGAACCTCTAGCAGCTCATATCCGGTCAGCGCTTCGGCATCCTGCAGAGAGACTACCTCTTGCGGATCGCTCGGCTCCATCGTCGATATGAACTCACCCGGCTGTAAGCCCTGATCGCCGAGTTGTTCCAGCAGTGCCAACTGCTCCGGCGAAACGGAAATGGGCGCGAACTTCTGTACCCGGAATAATCCCAAGAAGTCTCCGGCAGCTGCCCGGACTGATGGGAAAGCCATCAGTGAAAGCAGCACCAGAACTGTCGCCAGCCCTACTGTTAATATTCTTCTATTTGATGTCATGTTATAGCTCCTTGAATTGCGGATGTGGGTCCGCGTGTCGATGTGATGTTTTACTCTTTGCAGAGCCAGCGCGGCCGTCTCGGCCGATTCGGCCTCGTCTGGCCCGAGGACTGCCAGTCGATCCAAAACGTCATAGACCTCGGCGTCGTTCCTGTTCATCATTTCTCTTCTCCGCTGTGTGGGGCTTGCGAGGACAACCTGGCATTATACGTACGACGGAATGAGTCAGCCGCGCGCGCCAGAAGCGTGCCGACCGAGCCGGGCGCGACCTTGCATACCTCGGCGCATTCCGCGTAGCTAAAATCCATCTGTCTGAGCAATAGCAACTGTGCCTGTCTTTTCGGCAGCGCCCTTAATACTTCATGAACAAGACGACGCTCTTCACGACGGGCGATATCTTTTTCAACTTCATTACCGGTAGTCTCAGCAGGCACAAGATGGACGTCGTGCTGCCAACGTCGCTTCTGGGCGCGCAAGGCGTTGTAGCCCAGATTCAATGCTACCCGGTAAAGCCACGCGCCAACGTTATTTTCGTCGCGCCGTAGACGATCGTTCTTCGCCTGGGTATGCAAGCGAATGAACGCTTCCTGAGCAAGGTCCTCGGCTTCCGCGCGATTGCCGACCAATCGAAACAATAGCCCGTAGACCCGGTCATAGTGCCGTAAGAACAGGGCGTCAAACGATGCAGCCTGACCTCGTGCCAGTTGTTCTACTAGAATCTGATCGCTGACGAGGCCGTCACTCAGGGCTTCCATCAAGGGTTCCTCACCGTGATCTTCATACACACTACTAAACACCGCTCAAACTTGATTCGTGACAGTCAGTTCCGTTTTATGCCGACTGCCAATATGGCGGCCTACCAGCAAACGAACTCCAGTGGTCTGTTGTGTAGAGCTACTCTTGTTTGCATGGAAGCGACCCGTGGGATTCAGCCGAAAAGTATCCACCTCAACTGGGTAACTCGTTTGGAATCAAATAACTAGTTCACGGCCGACTGTTGCTCTTGCTAAACAACACTCAACCCGGTAACCGGCCGCTTTTCCCTAACTCCACCAATTCTTCCAAAGCCTGCTGAGATGCCTGCCGCTCATGTGGCGCGAGGTCGATTTCAGCATACTCGACCTCGTCCATGATCAGAATTTCGCGATTCGGAGTGACCCACACATCAAGGGCCAGGTCCTCACACCGCACGGCCGTATCACCGATCTCCGCCGGGCGGCAGAGATTGCAATACCAGCCCTTCCTCTCCTGGCTCTCGCGATCATAGACCGCAAACACATTATACCAGCGGTCGCTGTAGAAGGTCTCGATAAACCGATCGCCGCGCCGGAAAACCGCGTAACCCAGGTCCATATCATCGCGGTTAAAGGAGGCTTCCAGCCGGATACCGTTATTTTCGCGTGACAAAACGCGCGCCGGGTATTGCCAGACCTCACGGCCGAGGTGGTCAAGTTTGTAAACGGTGAGGGTAGTCAACTTGGGGAATGATCACGCCGAACCAGCGGGCATTTCGAGCTGCCGCTGCAAGTCTCTCACACCGGCTCCCAACTCGGTCAACGTTTCCTGTTGGGCCTCCAGCCGCTCGCGCTCGGCGCGCACGAAACGATCGAAGGGGGCAATGGTATCTTCGATGCGTTGGGTGCTACGACGCATCTCGCGGTCAAACTGCTGTTCCAGATTGTCGACCAGTTTATGGCGCAATTCGCTCAACTTGGTCGCAAACTCCGCTTTGGCTTTACGCTTGCGGGCAGGCAGGATTAGCAACCCCAGAGCCGCGGCGGCCACTCCGGCAATGATGCCAGTGAAATCCAGAAATGCCGTGTGCGCGACAATGGCGATAATGACGCCCAGGCTGGCCCCTACGCCGGCCAAACCGGCATTGACCACCGCTGTGCGCGCCGCGGCGGCCAAATCGGCTGCCTCGCGTTCACGATCATAACTTTCGACCGCCTGACGGGTTGAACGGCCGATGGAATCAATCAATCGCTGCCGATCAAATGCGAGTGTGCCTTCACGCGGCGCAGAATCGCCGACGATGCGCTCCTGGTGACTGTCCCGGCGGCGGCTCATGTGGTCGGCTACGGCTGACCATTGCCGCAAGTCTTGCTGCACCATCCAGTCAACCAATTCGCTGACCCGATCTTCGATCTGGCGCGGCGTATCACCGATGACCTCCTTCTGGAAATCAGCCTCCAACTGCTTCGACCGCAACAGGTCGGGAATACGCCCAACCCGCAGGCGATCATCCAGAAACTCGTTACCCCGTTTCTCCATTTCGTAGAGCAAGCTGTCGATCTCGCCGATCCGCGCCTTGAAATTGCGGTGCATATCCTGGTCATAGTAGACCATCTGGCTGCGAATGTCGTCGAGCACCCGGTTGTCATCAGCCAGCGTCTCCAGGTCAGCCACGACATGGACCAGTTGCTCCCGGATGAGTCGATTGCCAACGCCCAACGGATTCAGGAGTTTCAATCGGAACCTGCCCTCGTCGTCGAGCGTATCCCGGATATAGTGCTCCAATGGTTCGAACTTGCTTGGTGCCCATAACTCGGGCCGCCCGGTCTTGGCCTGTTGGGCCATCCGGGCGGAAACCGGAAAGACGGCGGCTACATCACCGACCAGGGTTTGGGCTGACTGGGTGACAAAGTCCGTCACTTTGTCAATATCCGTCTCACTCCCCAGGATGTCGATCTTGTTGATAACCAGGACGATCTTCTTGCCCCAATTGCGAATTTGCTCCAGGAAGGCTCGCTCGCTCTCGGTGAACGGCCGGTCGGCCGAGGTCACGAACAATACCAGGTCGCTGCGGGGAATAAATTCGGCCGTCAACGCTTCGTGCTCGCGCAGGATGGCATTTGTGCCCGGTGTGTCAACCACGGTGATGCGCTGGAGCAACTCGACTGGGGCGGTTTGGATCCAGACGCCGTTTTCGCCGGGTCGGCGTTGGGCGGTCTCGCCATAGGTCAGCAGGCAAATCTGGTCGGTTGTGGGTGTCACACCTTCCGACTGCAGATCATGGCCGAGGAGCGCATTGATAAAAGCTGACTTGCCGGAGTTGAACTCGCCGGTGATAACCAGCAAGAATAATTCGTCGAGCTGGCGGATCGATTCGAGCAAAGCCGAATGACCGGCCGGATCGACGTTGTTGGCCGCCAGAACATCCCGCAATCGGCCTAATGTTTGGCGTGATTCCTTGAGCAGGATTTCCTGCTGGGCAGTGAGTAATGCTTCCATCTGTATGCCATGCCGGCTGGTTTACGTCCCCGGCGTCCTTCGATTATAGCCGAGATCACTTGTCCTGACATGGGAGGCATCGACACCTCATGCGGCGACATAAGGGATCGCACCAGCCACAAAGTCTGCTGTATGGGCAAGTGGTTTGACAGAACGTCTCAGCGGGCGACCAGTGTCTCTCTCAAGCGGGTGATGATTTTCCGATCGGTAACAGCAAACGCGTAGCGATCTAAATCGCTCAAGGTCACCCAGGCATGATCGGCCACACCAAGATGCTGTGGTTCGCCGCCGCTGTAAATCGCGTGGAAAGCGTGTAGCGTAATGCGGAAATGGGTATAGGCGTGGTCAATCACAATCAACGCCTCGCCCGGTTCCACCGCGATCGCCAGCTCTTCGCGAATCTCCCGCCGGAGCGCATCCGGAAGAGATTCGCCTGGTTCAAGCTTGCCGCCGGGAAACTCCCACAGACCACCCAGCAACCCATCCAGCGGCCGTTGAGTGATAAGAAAGCGCCTGTCCGGCGCGGGATCGCCGGTTTCCCAGATGATCGCCGCGACTACATCGTAATGGGGCACGCGCTTAGGCGGCGGCCGGACGGGTCGTTCGAGCTGGGTGCCCCGCTGCCGCGCCAGGCAAATCGTATTCAGCGGACAAATGAGACAACGTGGATTTTGAGGCAGGCAGATCGTTTGGCCTAATTCCATCAACGCCTGGTTGAAGTCGCCCGGCCGATTCGCCGGTACCATCGCTTCAGCCAGGCTCCACAACCGGATACGCGTAGCCGGTTTGGTAACATCATCCGGCAAATCAATAAGGCGGCTAAGTACACGAATGACATTGCCGTCCAGAACCGGCGCCCGGCGGCCGAAGGCAATGGAGGCGATGGCCCCGGCCGTGTAGCGACCGATGCCCGGCAGTTTCATCAACTCTTCAACTGTCTCGGGGAGCCGGCCGCCGTGTTCAGCCTTGACTTGTCGCGCGGCGGCGTGAAGGTTGCGGGCGCGACTGTAATAACCCAATCCTTCCCACTGCTTCAATACATCATCCAGGGAGGCAGCCGCTAACGCGTCGACAGTCGGAAAACGAGTCATCCAGCGTTCGTAATAGGGGATCACCGTTGTGATCTGGGTTTGCTGGAGCATGATCTCGGCTACCCAGACAGAATAGGCGTCGTGGGACTGTCGCCAGGGCCAGTCAGCGTGCCCGGCATCCCACCAGGCGAGGAGATCTGATATCAGGCTGGTTGGGTAATTTTCGCCCATAGCCGTTCAGGCGCGTGCATAACGCACCACCGGCCGGCTGGTCTGTTCGATCTCGGCCAGATTGGCGGCTACCAGCTCGCCGCGCTGGTAGAGGTATTCGACATGCGCGCCGGTTTCCTCGAGAGCCAGAAGCACATGATAACTCTCAACGTGGCCGAACAGTTCCAGACTTACTTCAGCGATGGATTTCGGCTGGCAACAAATGTCCAACACCCTGCCCAACCGCTCGTCGTGGGCCGAGCGGATAGCCCGGATGCGCCCGGGCATATCCTCTATGGCGTCTTCGTGGCCGCCCAATCCCAGGCGGATACCGGGTAAATGTTCGATCTTGTGCAGCGAATCGAGGTAATGACCTAAGCCCATGTGATTGGTAATGCTTTCCGGCGCTTGATGGGGCGTGATGCGCGACAGGACATGATCGGCCGTTAGTAAAATGTCATCGACCTTCAGGCAGACCTGGCCGGGGCAATGGCCGGGAACGTGGTACACGTCAATATCTCCCACGGTAGCCTGGCCCTCCTCGAGCAAAAACTGGACGGGCGTCGAACGGTAATAGGTCTTGGCGAACAGGTACACACTCATCAATGCCTCGCGTTGTTTTTCAACCACGCCAGCCCCTTCCAGGAATGTTTCCAAGCGGCGATAGGCAATGATGACCCGCTCCTCGTGATTGGACAGAACCCGCCGGTCCAAAATGTGGACGCCGGCGGGCGCACTGGTGTAGCGACGAACGAACGGCAGGCCGCCGAAATGGTCGATGTGGCCATGGGTGATGAAGATCGTGTCGATGTCCGCCAGGGTTATCGGTTCGTCAAAGGTCTCGCTGATGTCGTTGAAGCCGGCCAGCAGGTCGGCATTGGCTTGCTCCATCCCGGAGCCGCAATCGACCAAGATGCTTTGTGTGCCGTCCTTGATGATATAGATGTTATTAACCAGGGTTGGAAAAGAGCGAACGATGAAACTATAAATCGTTCGTCCAGCTCCGGTTCGAAAGCGTTGCGGCGCTCTTTTCATGTCACCGTCAGACCTTCCGTATCATACTTTTCATACAAGCGATCCGTGACGACAAAGTGAATCCGCTCGACGGCCGTGTGGAGATCAGCAAAAGTGTTATAGAGCGGCGCGATTCCCAGCCTGATGTTATCGGGTCGCCGGAAGTCAGGTAAGACCTTCATGTCGTTGATGAGTGCCAGATTGATCCGCAAGCTTTCATCATGACCCAACGAAACGTGCGAGCCCCGATGGGCCGGATCGCGCGGTGAGTTCAGGCGGAAGCCCAACGGCTGCAAACGCTCTCCCCACAGAGCGATCAGGTATTCGCTGAGGCGGATCGAGCGTTCACGGAGCCGATCCATACCCGCTTCTAGAATCAACTCGATAGCCGGTTCGACGGCTGCAAGCGACAGAATCGGCGGCGTTCCGGTCAGAAAGCGCTGTATTCCGGTTGCCGGATGGTAAGCCAGGTCGAAATCGAATGGTCCCTGGTGGCCGATCCAGCCGCTGATCGGGTTGGTGAGGCGGTCTTGTAGATCGCGGCGAACGTATAGAAATGCTGGTGCGCCTGGTCCGCCATTCAAATACTTGTACGTGCACCCGACCGCCAGATCGACCTGGGCGGCATTGAGATCGACTGTTACCGACCCGGCTGAATGACTTAGATCCCAGAGCATGAACGCCCCGGCCCGGTGGGCCATCTCGGTGATGGCGGCCATCGGGTAGGTATAACCGCTTTTGAAAACCGTGTGCGACAGCGTCACCAAGGCGGTGTCCTTGTCAATGGCCTCGCCCAATGCTTCGACGGAACCATGGATTCCATCCGGAGAAGAAACCACCTGAATCTCCCGGCCAACGGACATGGCCGCAATCCCCTGCAAAATATGGTGGTCTGAGGGAAAATTGAGGTCATCGGTGACAATTTTGTGTCGACCGGACTGGGCGGCCAGCGCCGCCTGGCTCAATTTGAACAGATTCACCGAGGTGGAGTCGGCCAGGATGACCTCGTCCGGCTGCGCACCCAACAAACCGGCCAGCTTGCCGCCGACGCGGTTGGGCGCTTCGAACCAGCCCTCATTCCAGCTACGCACCAGGCGATTGCCCCATTCGCCCTGTATCACTTCATCCAGCCGTTCGATAGTCACTCGTGGCAAGCGCCCTAGCGAGTTCCCGTCCAGGTAGATCAATTGAGGGTCATCGATAACGAATCGTTCCCGAAAGGATGTCAGCGAGTCGGCCGCGTCCATTTGCCGGGCATAATGATCAGTCAAACCTAATCCCCTTATTGAGCGGCCAGCGTCCGCAATACAGCACGTACCGGACTGCCATCCCCGTGGGCGATTTTAAGCGGCAAAGCCACCAAGTCGTACAATCCATCCGGTACATCTGTCAAGTTAAGACCTTCAAGAATCAGAATCCCATTGCGTTGCAGAGCATGGTGGCCGGCCATCGTTTTACTATCAGAGGGATCCACCGATGGTGCGTCGGTGCCGAACAGCCGAATCCCTTCTGCGCCTAGAAAATCGGCCAACTCCGGACCGGGATAAACATAGTTGTGGTGAAAGACATGGGGATCGGTCTCGCTGACGGCGGAGTGAATAAGCAACCGTGGTGCAAGGCGTAAATCGATGCCAGCGAAATCATTCGAGGTCAATAGCCCAGCGACCCTACTGACGCTAACAACCTGGGCCATTCCCCAATAGATCGCCGGATCAACCGCCTCCATCGTCAGACCATCGGGGGTGAAATGATAGGGTGCATCCACGTGAGTGCCGGTGTGGGCACTGAGGGTCAGGGTCGTAACATTGACGGCATCACCGTCAGACAAACTACCGGTCGGTCGCAATTTAAAGGGTGTGTCGCCGGGCCATACGGCCATTTCGGCCGAGAGAGTGCGGCTGATGTCGTAATAGCGTAAAGTCATCGTCAGGTTACTCCGGGTTATAAAGGGTAGAATAGGCGGAGTATAGACCAGCACTGGCCGGTGTCAATCATCGGTCATTGGGACAAGTGGGCTAACTGTGGCAAAATTACGCAACATGAACAGCGATCGATCGCGAAAAATTCTGCCTCTTGTAGGCATCCTGGCCCTGACCGTAATGGTCCTGACGGCACTGGCCCAGGGCAGCGGCGGCAGTTTCATGCCGGTCATCGTGCGCGGACCGATCTCCACCGGCGCGCTCATCGCCAAAATTAACTTCCAACCGGCTGGGGCGGCTATACCTGATGAGTATTTACCCGATACCGGCGCCGTGTACGGCAATCGCGGCAATGGCTTCACCTATGGCTGGAACGCTGACAACAGCGCCACGACTCGCGAACGCAATTCGCCGCTAGCCTACGACCAGCGCTACGACACGCTCATTCACCTGCAACGGCAGGAGAATCCCAACGCCGTCTGGGAGATCGCTCTCCTGCCCGGTATTTATGAAGTTTATGTGGTCGCCGGCGATCCCGATTTTTATAACAGCTATCTGCAAATTGGAGTTGAGGGGAGCCTGACGGTCGACGGTGCGCCGGAAAATGATCGGCGCTTTCTGGCCGGAATGGCGACCGTCACGGTCCAGGACGGTCGCCTGACTATTGCCAGCGGGCCGGCCGCTGAAAACAACAAACTCCTGTTTCTGGAAATCTACAAAGTCGGGGAATCACCCGCACCAACCGTCACACCCACCCGCCCGCCGGGCATGGTGGAATTTCGCGGTTTGTGGGTCACGCGGTTTGATTGGACGGTTTTTAATCGACCAGCCAGTCCGGCCCGGATCGACGAAATCGTCAACGACGCCGCCGATGCCGGCTTCAATGCCATCCTCTTCCAGGTGCGCGCTACGGCTGACGCCTACTATACGCCGGGTCTAGAACCGTGGGCCCAGCGGGTCAGCGGTGGGTCGTTCGGCCAACCCCCATCTCCGGCCTGGGATCCGCTGACCTACTTCATCCATCAAGCCCACGCGCGCGGTTTGCAACTTCATGCTTATATCAATGTCTACCCGGTAGGCGACCGGACGCCTACCAATACCTGCCCGCCACCGCCGCTGGTCAACCCCAAACCACTTTATTACCGGCTACAGGAGGCCCACGGCTCGACCGATGACCGGCCAAATGGCGTTCAATGGCTGGTAACTGACCAACCCTATTGCGGGGATTATTTATACGCCACGCCCGCATCAACCGTCTTTCGGAATCACTTCAAGGCGGTTGTCGCCGATATAGTCAACCGCTACGATATTGACGGCATCCATCTGGATCGCGTGCGGTACGCCGGGCGCAGCACCTCCTGCGACCCGGTCAGTGAAGCTGCCTTCGGCGGGCCATGCTTTTCATCCGGCGAGGGCCTGTATGAAGACTGGCAACGCCAGCAAATCAATACCCTCGTGCGTGAGGTTTATCAGGAGATCATTGTCCCCGCCGAGCGCGACATTTGGCTATCGGCCGCTGTATGGCATACCTATCGCGATTATTGGGGCTGGGGTTACAGCCAGGGCTACCGTGACTACTACCAAGATTCTCAAGCCTGGGTCAAAGGGGGTTACATCGACGCCATCGCCCCGATGATTTATTCCAGCAATCCCAATACCTTCCCCCTCGACCGCTGGTCGACGTTGGTCACCGACTTCCAGGCCAATCGCGGGGATCGCTACATCATTGCCGGAATCGGCTCGGATCAGCAACCATTCCAGGAGATCGCCAATCGGATCGCGGTGGGGCGTAGCCTTGGAACCGCCGGGCATGCCCTGTTCTCCTATACCGCCCTCGCGGCCCACGGCTATTTTGATGATCTGAAAAACGGCCCGTATGCAATGCCCGCGGCCGTGCCACCGATCTCCTGGCATGACTGATCGTTCCATCTTCACAAGCATTCATGACCGACGATAAGGACCAACTGGAGGAGTTGCGCGAAAAGGCACGGCTCCAGGAGTACGTTTTCAGCTCGAAGATACCTGTTTTCGGCGGGCTGATCACCTGGTTTCGCAAAGCCTGGAATAGCGTGGCCACAAAGTGGTATGTCCGGCCATTGATAGACCAACAAACGGCGTTTAACCTAGCCGTTGTCGACCGGCTATCCCAACAGCAAAAGGTGCTGGATGCCGGCGCCGTCGAGTTGGAGTCGTGGCTGGTCCAGGAAGATCGCGAGCAAATTCGTCTGACCCGCCAGGTAGCCGAGTTGGCGGTACGCTCGGCGCAAATACAACGCTCGGCAGCTTCTGAGCGTCCGTTACGGATCGCCTATTTCAGCCCCTTTCCCCCGGCACGGAGTGGTATCGCCGACTATAGCACCGAACTTTTGCCCTATCTGGCCCGGCAAGCAGCGGTGACGATTTTCTCGAACGACCTTGCTATCGCAACCACAGCCGGGGTGCCTGTGGTTCCGGTCGCCGAATACCCCGCCTGTCGTCATCAATTCGACCTTGCTCTCTACCAGATGGGCAATAGCGAACACCACGACTACATCTACGAGACGCTGATTCGTTATCCCGGCATTGTCGTGCTCCATGACTATTCGCTGCACCATTTTGTACGCCACCACACCCAACGCAAGAGTGATTGGACCGGTTACGGTCGCGAGCTGGCCTATTCGTTGGGCGAGGACGGGTGGAATATCGCGCGGGCGGTGCGCGTTGAAAAGACATTACCAGCCTTATTTGACGAGCCCCTCAACGAACGTGTCATCGATGTGAGCCTGGGGATTCTCGTCCACAGCCATTATGCCGCGACCGGTGTCGGCAACCGACGTCCCGAGATGCCGCTGGCCGTCATTCCGCCATTGATTGAGCCGCACGAAGGTCACTCCCGCCGGGCGATGCTGGGCATTTCGGAGCATGCCGTCATCTTCGGCAGTTTCGGCCAGATGACGGCTGAAAAACAAATCGAGCCGGCATTGCGCGCCTTCAGCCGGGTTCGGGAAACCTATCCGGATGCCCATTACCTGATTGTCGGTGAAGCTATGCCCGATATCCGCGAAAAAATTGAGGGATTGATCACTGAATCGAGCTTCGCCGGGTTCGTGCACCTGATCGGCTATGTGCCCGGCATCGACGAATTTGTTGACTGGCTACATACGGCCGATGTCGTCGTCAATCTGCGTCACCCGACAGCCGGCGAGACATCGGCTATCGCGCTGCGGGCCATGGCCGCGGCCAAGCCGCTGATCGTCCATGACCGCGGCTGGTATGGTGAAATTCGGGATGAGATGGCGATCAAGGTCGCACCTCATGATTCGGACAGCCTGCAGGCAGCGATGTTGCAGCTGGCCGAATCGGTCCAACTGCGCCGGGCAATGGGTCAGGCCGGGCAAGACTATACACGCACCTTCTGTCACCCAGAAAAAGTAGCCGATAGCTATATCCAATTCTTGGGCGATACCCTGGAGCGACTTGGATCTATCCCTGCCTAGCGGTCT
>JAWOHK010000057.1:0-61953 GCA_046485205.1 Chloroflexota bacterium
ACCCTAAATTCTTGATTTAGTCGGAATTCACTACTCGAAAGTGCAAATCAATCATTAGGAAAAATTTATGAAAAGATATGGACCGCCAACTGCGCTTCTCTTGATTCTATTGCTGATCGTTCCTTTTTTTAGCGCGATTGGGGATCAAACTCTGGCGCAAGAAACAGATGTCTTCCAAACTGCTGTGGTCGATGAATTGGAGACGCCGCCGGCTAGCGAGCTCACCCCTACCGATATCGAGGGAAAACCGCCCTTAACTGGTGGTGCCATTAGCCAACCGCCGCCCTTTGTCCTGGCGGGCCGGTCATCGCAAGATTTGACTGGCACGACTTTTCAATCATCGTCTAGTGCACCCGCAATCGCAGTCTGGTACGGGCCGACCCAAAAGTTCGGCCATAAAGGTGACCCGCAAAAGTGGGTTAATATCTTGGGCAGAGTCTCACCGTCGAATGTGGCATCACTCACATATTCGATTAACGGTGGTGCGGCACAACCCCTCAGTATCGGACCTGATACGCTTCGCCTGGCTCAGGCGGGAGATTTCAATATCGAACTGGACTACACGGATCTCAAGCCGGGATTGAATCCGGTCACCATCACCGCTACGGATTCGCAAGGTGGAACCACTCAAGCGGTTGTCAACGTCAACTATCAGGGCGGCGGTCTTAGCTGGCCCCTTCAACAATATATGTATGACTGGGCATCAGTGAACCGCATTGACGATATCGCCCAGGTTGTAGATGGGCAGTGGGCTATCGACAATGGCCGCATTTATCCGACCGTATTGGCCTATGATCGACTTGTCGCGATCGGCGATCTGACCTGGCGTGACTATACCGTCACAGTACCGGTTACTTTCTACGGCATTGATGCCAACGGCTACAGAGCACCCAGCAACGGCCCCGGTGTGGGGATCCTGGTGCGCTGGGCCGGTCATTATGATCATGGTGATGGAATAACTCCGGTACATGGCTGGCGGCGACTCGGCGCGCTGGCCTGGTATCGGTGGCAACGCTCCGGCGAAACATATACCGAAGGCTTGCAATTACTCGGCCGGGGCGGGCGAATTCTGGATACCTCTACTAGGCAATTGGCCATGGGCGTCACCTACTATTTTAAACTGGACATCCAATCCCCGGCATCACCAACGGAGCCCGCTACCTACCGGTTCAAGGTTTGGCCGGCCAAGGAATCCGAACCGGTCGCCTGGGATTTTGAGAAGGTGAACCTCAGTGGTGAGCCGTCTGGCGGGTCGATTTTGCTCCTCGCTCATCATGTAGATGCTCACTTTGGACCTGTCCAGGTCAATTTGAAGTCCGTGCGTCCTCTACCCACACTGACCGTAAACACAGGCGGATCCGGTACCGGGATTGTCAATCTCTCACCGGCCAGCGGAACCAATACCTATCGCTTCGGCGAGGATGTGCGGCTAACGGCCGTGGCTTCGACCGGCTCCACATTTGAAGGTTGGACAGGTAATCTGGCCGGCGACAACAACCCCGAATATGTGGAAGTGTTCTCCAGCCAATCAGTGACTGCGATTTTTGCCAACCCTGATGCCTTCCAACCCGCTTCGGATGATTTTAGCGATTGCTCCCTCCATGGTCGCTGGACGTTTGTCAACCCGACTGGAAACGCCGGTCTGGTCATGACTGGTTCAAAGGCTCAAGTGAGCGTTCCGGCCGGCGCGCGGCACGATTATTGGCCTAACAACAAGAATGCGCCGCGTATCATGCAATTCCTTGAGGACAAAGATTTTGAAGTAGATATCAAGTTTGATTCCTCTATGGCTGCCCAACACCAATTCCAGGGATTGTTGGTTGAGGCGGCAAGCAATTCCTTTTTACGCTATACCTTCCAGCACGACGGTACAAGCTACCGGATCGCGGCGTATACATCGGTCAACAACGCCACGCCAACAACCCGGGTCAACGATCCGATAACAATCTCGTCGCCCATGTATCTGCGAGCCTCGCGTGTCGGCAATAACTGGACGCTTTATTATTCGAGCAATGGAACGAACTGGACCCAGGCTACGCAGTTTGATTTCAACGTGGACGTGACATCCGTCGGTGTCTTGTTCGGCAATGCAGGTAGTAACCCGGCTCTGACCGGTTTAGTTGATTATTTCTTCAATACCGATGCGCCGATCGATCCTCAAGATAACAATCGCAAACTGACCTTGCTGACAAACGGGTCCGGTACAGTTCAGGCTACGCCGCAAAAGAGTAATTACAATTGCAATGAATCGGTCACTTTGCAGGCTATTCCGGCGGCCGGGCAACAATTTGTATCCTGGAGCGGTGATGTATCCGGGACGAAGAACCCCACCACTGTCGTCATGAATGCCAGCAAGCAGGTGACGGCAAACTTTGCCCCTCAAACCGGCTATGTGGTGAACGTGACGGTGAATGGAAGCGGAACGGTGACGAAATCGCCGGACAAACCTTCCTACAACCTCGGCGAATCGGTCACCCTCACGGCCGTGCCTGCTGCCGGTTATGGGTTTTCCGGCTGGAGCGGCGATCTGACCGGCAATGTTAATCCGGTTGTCATCAATGTGACAAGCAATCAGGCGATTACAGCCAATTTCATCCAGGGACTTTATTTGTTGCAAGTGACAACTGAAGGTCAAGGCACGGTTAGTATCGATCCGCCCGGCAGCCAATTTGCTGCGGGTACTGAGGTCACTCTGACGGCTAATCCTGCACCGGGTCACACATTTATTGGGTGGGCTGGAGATGTCCAGGGGACCACTAATCCCTACTCGCTCATTATGAATGGAGATAAGACAGTCAAAGCCTTCTTTACAAACGACGGTTCCACAGGGTACAGGCTTTACCTACCGGCCATTACCAGGTGATCCGGCAGTTGGCTCAAAGATCGACTGCTCTTGCCTTACTATTTATAGCTTTGCAACACTTAAGCAGGCCTGTAAGCGAGAATGGGTAGTATGAGTGAGGATCGAAATGGAGATCGGATCGATCCCGTCTGATACTTCTTACCAACTCGAACAAATTACAGGCACACGCCATTTATTGGCATCAACGGTTAGAAAGCACCTATTGGCGAACGACAACTCAGAATTAGGAGAGTAGCGAGAATGAAAGTAGGGATTTTAGCCGGCGGCTACGGCACGCGACTGGCTGAAGAAACAGAGATCGTACCCAAGCCAATGGTGGAGATCGGCGGCAAGCCGATCTTGTGGCATATCATGATGCATTATTCCTGCTTTGGCCACAAGGATTTTGTCGTCGCGCTCGGCTACAAGGGCGAAGTCATCAAGCGCTACATGGTGGATTATTATTCATTAAACAGCAATCTCACCATTAACTTGCGCGACGGTCGGGTTAATACGCACGGTCCTAACGGCGTGCAGGAATGGACTGTCGATTTGATCGATACCGGTTTGAACACGATGACCGGCGGCCGAATCAAACGCCTGCAACCCTATATGGGCAACGAAACTTTCATGTTGACCTGGGGTGATGGCGTCTCCACGGTGGACCTGGATAAGTTACTGGCCTTCCATCGCCAACATGGGCGGTTGATGACCTTAACGGCTGTTCGCCCGCCCGCTCGCTACGGTCACCTGGAATTCGAGGGTAATCGTATCAACCGGTTTGACGAAAAACCCCAGACAGCCGAAGGATGGATTAATGGCGCTTTTTTCGTCGTGGAACCCCAGGTGTTTGACTATATCGAGGGGGATGAGACCCAATTCGAAAAAGAGCCGTTGGAACGGCTGGCCGCAGACGGCGAGTTGATGGCCTACAAGCATGATGGCTTTTGGCAATGCATGGATACCCGGCGCGACAAATACGTACTGGAACGTTTGTGGGATTCGGGAGAAGCCCCCTGGAAATTGTGGTAAACAAAAGAGTTGGAGAATAATAAAATGCGCGTACTCGTTACCGGACATAATGGTTATGTCGGCACTGTCTTGGTTCCAATGTTGTTGGAAGCGGGACATGATGTTGTTGGGTTGGATAGCGATCTTTACCAAGCGGCTACCTTCGGCGAAGAAAATGAAACCGCCACTATTCAGGCATTCAAGAAGGATGTGCGCGATGTGACCCATGCCGACCTAGACGGGGTGGAAGCAGTTCTGCATTTGGCCGGCCTGTCTAATGACCCGCTGGGTGATCTGAATCCTGAACTGACCTATGAAATCAATCACCGCGCCTCGGTACGCTTGGCTGAGTTAGCCAAAGAACTGGGGATTGAACGTTACATCTTCTCCTCCTCGTGCAGCAATTATGGCGCGGGGGTAGATGACTGGCTCAGCGAGAAATCGGCATTCAATCCGGTCACACCTTATGGCCGTTCCAAAGTCATGGTCGAGCAAGATGTGGCCAAGATGGCTGATGACAACTTCAGCCCGACCTTTTTGCGCAGCGCAACGGCCTACGGCGTATCGCCGCGCTTGCGTTTCGATCTGGTACTGAATAATCTGACCGCTTGGGCCTACACGACCGGTCTGGTTTATTTGAAGAGCGACGGTACGCCGTGGCGGCCGGTCGTCCACATCGAGGACATGGCCCTGGCATTTGTTGCCGCGTTGCACGCCCCACGCGAATTGATTCACAATCAGGCGTTCAATGTCGGGCGCCCGGAAGAGAATTACCGGATTCGTGAGCTGGCCGAGATTGTCGCCGCGGTTGTGCCGGGCAGTCGCGTGGAGTTCGCCGATGGGGCTAGTCCAGATTTGCGTAATTATCGCGTTGACAGCAGCAAGATCGCCCGGACACTGCCTGAGTATAAACCAAAGTGGACCGCACGTATGGGAGCGGCGCAATTGTATGAAGCCTACCAGCAAACTGGTTTGAAGCTGGATGATTTTGAGGGGCCGCGCTACCGGCGCATCGATCACATCAAGATGCTGATCGGTGACGGCCGGTTGAGCGACCAGCTGCGCTGGCAAGAAACTATTCTGGCCTGATACTTGTCAAAACCTTCATAAACCCTCACCGGGGTGGGCATTTACCTGCCCCGGCAGCTCGAACAACTCACATGTCTATCTACAAGAATGAAACTACGGATCGCATCTCCGGGTCCCCCGATCTGGAGACTATCATCGCTTTTGGAGAGACGCCATTGGCCGACCGTCTCCTGCGCGCCGACCAGCTCGATGAGCCGGATCTTAAAGCACCCCTCACGCTCGTCTTTTGCTCCGATTCGTCGCTGGCCCAGATACGGGAGACAGTAAATCCGGAGATTCTCTTCTATGCTGAGTACCCTTATTTTTCTTCTGTTTCCCAATCCTTGCTTAAGCATTTTCGGGAAAGCGCGGAATACATCATCGACACGAGACCGCTTGGCGCGGGCAGTCTGGTGATTGAGGCGGCCAGCAATGACGGCTACATGCTGAAGAACTTCGCTGAGCGGGGAATTCCCGTGCTGGGCATCGATCCGTCAGTAGCCCCGGCAACGGCCGCCCAGGAAGCCGGAATCCCGACGATGATCACTTTCTTCACCCGCGATCTGGCCCGCCATTTGGTTGCGGAAGGGAAGTCGGCCGATGTCTTTCTGGCTAACAACGTGCTGGCCCACGTGCCGGATCTCAACGGATTTGTCGCCGGCATTAAGACTATTCTGAAACCGACCGGTGTCGCCGTGATCGAATGTCCTTATGTCGTCGATTTGGTGGACCATGTCGAGTTCGACACGATTTATCACCAACACCTATGTTATTTTTCTATCACGGCGCTCGATAAATTGTTCAGGCAGCATGGTCTCTTCCTGAACGATGTCAAACGGACGGCGATTCATGGTGGTTCATTGCGCCTTTTTGTCGAACCGGTCGAGAATGTCGGCCCGGTGGTGCAGGAACTGCTAATCAAGGAACAAGAACGTAAGGTTGATCGCATCGATTACTATCTGGATTTCGCTGACCGGGTCCAGCAGGTGAAGGATAACCTTCTAACTATCCTGCGCGACCTGAAAAGCCAAGGTTGCCGGATTGCGGCCTACGGCGCGGCAGCCAAGGCGACGACGATGCTGGCCTACTGCGAGATCGATTCGTCGTTGGTCGACTATGTGGTCGACTTGAACCAGTACAAACACGGCCGCTACATGGGTGGTAATCGCTTCCCCATCTATCCGGTTGAGAAACTGCTTGAAGACCAGCCGGACTATGTCCTCCTGCTGGCCTGGAATTTCGCCGAAGAGATTATGCGCCAGCAATCGGCTTATCGCGAAGCAGGCGGGAAGTTTATCATCCCCATTCCCGAACCGCGAATCGTCTAAACTCAACAGCCCGGCGTTATGAATGCTGATAAAGGTTCAATTTTTCACCAGGCCCGCCGAACAACCTTACGCCAGTTATACAAGGCACGCCACCGAGTGGAAGATGCCGGTTTGTTGCCGGTTAGTAACGACTACAGCCGGTTTATTTGCCTTACACACGCCCGTACCGGGTCGACTATGCTCATCAAGGCTCTTCAACGGCACAAGCATATTTTAGCCTATAGCGAGATCGCTCGAGACCGTCACCGGTATCCATCAAATGTCCACCGTTTCGAAAATAGCGAGGATTTGTTTGAGTCGGCACCGGCCACTTTTTTCGATGAGCGAGTATTTCGCGATTATCCAGCGGTTACTATGGCCGTCGGTTTTAAGATATTCTACTTCCACGCGCCAATGGACACGGAGTGGGGGCGCTCCGTTTGGGATTACCTCATGGGACAGAATAACCTGAAAGTCCTGCACCTCAAACGGCACAACATGCTCAAGACCTGGCTTTCTCAGAAACTGGCCGAAAGCACGAACGAGTGGTGGACTTATTCACGCAACAGCGCGAGGAAAAAAATAAGAATCGAATATCACGAAGCCTTGGAATTCTTCACGCGTCTGCAGCGCTGGGAAGCCGAGTTTGATTCAATGTTCAGAGACCATCCAACACTCGAGATCGTCTACGAGCAATTGAGCCGCGAAATGGACAGGGAATTTCGGCGCATCCAGGATTTTCTGGAGGTTCCTTATCAACCCATCAAACCGACCACCTCGAAACGTCCCCACCGGCCCCTTTCAGTGCAGATCGAAAACTACGCGGAACTGAAGGAACAGTTTCAGGGATCGCCGTGGGGTGATTTTTTCACAGATTAAAAGGGCAAGCCGAAGGGTAGCTATCGAATAAGCAGACACCCGCGAGCGAATCCAAGTACCCTTAAACAGCGGTCAAGAGTTAGGTATTAATTCAAATCCACGCAATTGGCATTATCTAAGGCGTGCATAGGCTACCGTCATTTTCATAGACATGCACCCGGAAATGTAGCCACCCTTTAGAGATGATGTCGAGATCGCCATCATTGTCCAGGTCCACTGCCATGGTGGATTGGTAGTGAGAGTCTCCGTAATATACTTCATGGGCTCGCCAACTTTGACCTTGGCCCAGGTTTTCGAATATCCACACAGATGATGGTCTGAGTTCAGTCTGATCCGAATATTGCGGCCGAAAACCGCCGCTGACCACATCCATATCACCGTCACCATCCATATCCACCAGTTCGACATTGACGGCAAAGCCGGTTGGTAAGTTGGCAATCATGCGCTCAGTCCAGGTGTTTGTGGGTGATGAACTGGGCTGTTCATACCAGGCCAATTTTCTTTCCGGATCGTGGCCATAGCCGATGACAACGTCGAGATCGCCGTCTTCGTCAATATCGAAAAGGGCATGCCGGTCAGTTTCGCCGCTGGTGGGCACGTGAATGGTGAAGCGCGTCCATGAGTTGGAAGGATATTCGTTACGCAGCCAGTCGAAGCCCAGAAACAAATCCATATCGCCGTCATTATCGAGATCAACGGCGCTGATCTCCTCACCCAGCGAAAAAGTGGAGAGCGTTCGCCTCGTCCATTGCCCTTGCGAAGGATTGGCGGGCAAAGTGAACATCTGAATGCCGAAGGGGTTGCGATTGGGCCGTTCGGTATCGTCCCAGGTCACGGCTATTTCCAGCGGGCCATCGGGATGGTAACGGGCGATAGCCACGCCCTGAATGGGCTTATTGGCCGGCATCGTTTCAAAGCCGGCATTATCAATATTGTCCATTGTGGTAAAAATACCATTGCCTTCGTTCCGCCCCCACACAAATGGGGCCCAATAACCGCCGTCAACCGGCATCGTACTTCCGGACGTTCCGAACAGGTCCAGATCGCCGTCACCGTCAAAGTCATAGACGGCGATTAAATCCTCAAGCGGCGCGCTAAGCAAGGTGCGGGTCCACGTGCCGCTAATCATGCCCGGATTGCGATACCAGTATTTGCCGGTCAGGATATCGCTTAGCCCGTCGCCGTCTACGTCAAAGGTGAAGACAAATGAGGCGCGGCCCGGACGATCCGGGTCGATCACATGCCGGGACCAGGTCATATCGCCGATCGCTTTAGTGGCGGTTGGTTGGCAAGCCGCGGGGGTTACTGTAGGTGTTTTCGAGGCCTCTGCTGTGGCGGTTGGTGTCGCTGGAGCGGGTGAGGTGGCTGTTGGTGTCGACGACGGCTCGCAGTCCAATTGCTCATAGAGCAGGACGTTGCCGTGCGTCCAGCCAATCGAGATGATGTCCAAATCGCCGTCATTATCGACATCGACGAATTGCGTCCCGTCATGATGTTCGTGTCCGGTTGCCACCAGATGGGTCACCCACGACGCGCCGTTATTGACATTCTCATAAACCAAGACCCGCCCGCTGGCCGGATTGGTTAGATGGTGCTCTCCCACGACGATGTCGAAATCACCGTCACCGTCGGCGTCGGCTACATCCAGACTCATTGGCGCGACTAGTTGGTCGATGACGATTTGCTTCCAGGGCTGTGTCCAGTTGGCCGAGGCGCTATACCAGGCCAGTGGTTGAACGCCGCTGTTGGCCGCTTCATAATCGACGACCGCGTCCAGCCGGCCGTCGCCGTCGATATCTGCCAGTCTGTTACGGTCCGGCTTTTCGGTGGTCGAGAAGAGCCTGTGATCTGCCCAGGATTGCCCGTTGCCCTGATTTTCCAGCCATACGGTGCCCAGCAGGATATCCTGATCGCCGTCTCCGTCGATGTCGGCGACATTGACCTCTTCGCTCTGGGTGACGGTGGTGAGGGTGCGAACGGACCACGATTGGGTTTGTGGGGAATCGGGCACGACCAGCGAATCAAGCCGGGCCAAAGATTCCTGATGCCAAGACAGGACGATCTCCGGTTTGCCGGGTTGGAAATAAGCAACCGCCGCCCCTTGCAGAAAATCACCTGATACCGCGCTGGCATTGGCATCGATGATTTCAAATGTCCCGTTGCCGTTGTTTCTGGCCCAGATAAAGGCCAGGCCCATTTCCGGGTTAGACGTGCCGCCGGCCCATTTTGTGCCCAGTAGATCGACCAGGCCATCCCCGTCAAAATCACCTTTAACGACGAATTGGTTGAATGTATTGGTCACCGGCGATGTGGCCCCGTCCAGGCGCATATCGATGGGCTGTCGGGTCCAGGTGCCGCCTGCCGTGCCCGGATTGCGATACCACCACGCTCCGGTGACGATGTCCTCGAAGCCGTCGCCGTCCAAATCGACCGAGTCGATGAATATGGCGCGCCAAGGCCGGGCATTGTCAATAAAGTGGGTTTGCCAGCTATCCAGCGGCTGGCAGGAATCAGATGTTGGCGCTATCGTGGGTGTAGCGACCGGGCCGCCCGATTGATTAAGCCAGACATCGACGCGGGGGGTGTCCCAGATGTAGGGTTTGCCCAATATGTCCAGATCGCCATCGCCGTCGAGATCGCCCATTTTGGATTCATGCTGGCCGATCCCGGTAGTGACGATCGATAGCTCGAAATCTCCCTGCCCATCGCCGTACAAAATCATCGTGCGGGCATCGGGATTGAGATCGGTGGTCGCTTCGATTTGGCGCATTTCGCCGATAAAGATATCGAGATGGCCGTCCTGATCGATGTCGGCGATCTCAAGCGAATGGCCATTTCTGACATCGAGCAGATCGTGGCCGACCCAGGTTGAGCCGTTCCATTGATACCACCGGGCCATGCCAGCGACATCGCCGGGAACTTGAACAATTTCCGGCCGGCCACCGGGGATCAGATCGGCTACCGCCATTCGAGGATAATCGATCCGTTGAATTAGGGTACGTTCAAACAGATCGCCGCCCTCATATTTGAACCACGCGCCACCGGCGACGATGTCCGGCAGGCCGTCCAGGTCGATGTCCCCCACTACCAGCCCTTCGTCACGTGTATTATTGCTGGCGTAGATGAGCTTGCGCGGCCACTCGGTCGTCCGGGACTTAACGTCGTCCGGAATTTCCGCCCGGAACAATTGACCCGCCTGCTGCCCGGTGCAGGAACTCTGATTCCAGAACACTAACTCGGCTTTGCCGTTCCCGTCCACATCACTGAACAGCATATCGTGTTGCTTGGCACAACCAGTGGTCTTGATTAGCCGCCGCGTCCAATTGGTCGTGGGTGAGAAATTGGGATAGGGATTCTCCCACCACCAGATTTCAACGCCGGAACTATCGCGGCCAAATACGACATCCAGATCGCCGTCGCCATCAATGTCATAGAAGGTCCCTCCGGCTTCGATTCGCAGCGCCTGGCTCTCGATGATGTAGCGCGCCCAGCCATCGGACTCCCTTCGGAACCAGATAACCGATGGTCCCGGCGCTTTGCGGGTGGCGATGATAAAATCTTTGACACCGTCTTTGTCGACGTCGAGGATGAGGGCAGCCGTTTGCTCCGGGCTGCCGGCCGGGGAAGGGAGGTCGCCGTTTTTAGACGAAAGATGTTGCCAGGATATCGCGCCTTGATGCTCATCCAGGTCATCAGCGTCATTCATCACGGCTGCAACAAAGGATAGATGATCCGTCGCTGATTGGATTGATGTTACCTGAACCATCAAGGCCGTAACTAAAAAAATGAACAAGATGCCGGCGAACCAGGCTATTAGTGGTTGTTTCATGACTTCCCTTACGATTTCAAAACTATTCGGCCCACTTGCTATCACATGTCGGCCTGAGTTACCTCCTACGTACACAACGTTGTGAAATTGTGAAATAAAGGGCGAAGTGGCTCTATTCAATCAACTTATCACTTTTTGTTTTTCATCCCATTAGGGATGATGGACGAAGATCAATGAGTGCCAGATAGCTTCGCCAAGTTCACATTGTACAGTGCAGTTAATTACTATAGATATAGTTGCAGATACATTTTTGCATTGACAATCTAAAGACTTTGATTTTATGATCGGTTATTAATATGAATTGTAAGGATCATATTTATAGTTATTATGTAATGGCGAGTGATAAAATATCGCTCGCGCCTGCGAACTGGAGTGAGGAGCGTCCTCCGGAGCGGGCAGCAATCGAACAAAAATCCCTACCGGCGAGCAGCTAACCGCGTAGATGATCGGTACAAACACTATGATCTCAATCAGACGAATTCTGCGTATATTGATGGTATTCGGCCTGGTTACCATAGGTTTTACCTTGCTGGCCGTCACCGGTTCATCTCCGCCCAGCCGGGCGGCGGCCGTCGCCAATCCATCGAACTGGTGGGATGACAACTGGAACTACCGCGTCCTGGTGACGGCCAACGCAGCCGGTTACGCGCGTCAGGAAAAACCGGCCGAAATCAACCTCAACTTCACCCAGCTCCTGAATTCTATTAGCATAGGCAGCGAACTGGACCTTGACTCGCTGCGGGTGGTCGAAATCGACGACGGCGACAACATCCTCGACACCGCGGTGCCCTTCCAGTTTGATCCGGCCAGTAACTTTAACGCGGCGACAAATGCCCGAGGCAGCCTGACCTGGATCTTGAAGGGTGACACGGATGCCAACGCCACCCGCCGCTACCATGTTTATTTCGATGTCACCGGCAAGGGGTTCTCGCCGGCGGCCGTCACGCCGCAGATGTCGACATCCGATGGCGAGATGTGGTCCGGATTTTCAAGCATCCGGGTCAACACTCTCAACGGCACTTATTATTACCATCGAACCGGCGGCGGATTTGCCTCGTTGGTCGACGCCAATAGCCATGACTGGATATCCTGGAATCCGGCCACCGGCGCGGCGGGAGATTTCCGCGGCATACCCAATATGATCCATCCCGACGACGGCGGCTATTTCCACCCCGGCCGCACGACCGCCAACACCGCCCTGCTCAGCCAGGGACCGCTGAAATCGACTTTCAGGTCGACCAACAATGCTGACCCGAATAACGGTGAATGGCAGGTGGTCTGGGAAGTGTTCCCGCGATACGCGCGAATGACGGTAACCAAGGCCCCGGCCGACAAGAAATACTGGCTGCAATATGAAGGCACGCCCGGAGGTGCGTTGAATGCCAGCACGGACTTCCTGACGCGATCGGATATGACCTCTATCCTGGCGTCCGGCACCTGGACGACCGACATTTCGAACGAGGAGTGGATCTTCGCCAGCGATCCGGGCGTCGGCCGTTCGCTGTACCTGGCGCACCACATCGATGACGCTTTCATCGACGGTTACTTCGCCCAGAATAATTCGATGACCGTCTTTGGCTTCGGCCGCAGCGGCCAAAGCCGTTTCCTCAGTGGCACCGGCCGGCAATTGACCATTGGCCTGGTTGATTCAACGGTGTATGAGGCGGTCCAGCCGGCGGTCTATAATGCTTATAAGGCGCTCACGGTTAAGCGCGGCGCCGCGGAATACCTGGCCTTGCCGACGGCCACCCCCACCGCCACTTCTGTTCAGACCTCAATGCCCACACCGACAGCCACGAAAACGCCGACGGTTACGGTGACCGTCACGGCCACCTCGACAGCCACTGCCACAGCCACCCCGACAGCCACCGCGACTGCTACCCCGACAGCCAACGCGACTGCCACCCTGACGGCTACTGTTGCGGCAACCGCCACGGCCACTGCCACGGCCACCGCGACGTCTACGCCGATCGAAACACCTACCATCACCCCCACACCTACGCCGACCCAGACGGTTCCGATCCAATTCGATATATACCTGCCGGGAATCATTTACCAGCCATAAGAATGGCCGCAATTGGATCACGGCCGACCGTTCTTCAGCCGCTTTGGGTATCCTGATTAGCGATATACCTCGGCCACCGTCCGCCGCAGGTCGACAAAGATCGGATGCAGGCAGGTGATGATCTCGGCCAGGCGGCGGCCGAGTTGCTCCTGGTAGCCGGTAGTCAATTCGCCCCCCTTCCTGACCTCATATATCTTCGTCCAACCGCGATCCCACATTTCGGCCTCGATGCCTTCTCCCAGAGATGACTTAATCTCAAACAGGTTTCGCCGGAATCCGTCGAGCAGGAGCCGGTTGAGATGATGGTCCCGGGCCTCGCAATGAAAGCCCAACTCCCAGCCCTGCTTCGGCCAACCCGGTCGTTGCAAAACCTGGGCGACTTCGTAATGGAGCGACGGTTCGCCATAATGAAGCTGCAGGAGCGACCGGTAGGGAAAGCGCACCTGAAAACCCTGCAACCCCGGCGGCAAAAACGGCCGCGTGATATCGGGCAGACCCTTTAAAAAGGCCGGTGTAGATAACGCCGTCATGGTTCTGTAGTATAGTCCCAAGCGAGCGAGGGATCGACGTATTATGGCCGGATTTTCGTCGTAGACATAGGCCGAACTCGGTCCCTAGATGTTGTTTCGCCATCATGGTCCGCGCCTAATGTCTAAACTTGGGGTACTTGGATTGAGTCTTCTGCGGGAGCAGGAGGCTTTTTTCGATGTAGGAGGATGTTAAAACGAAGGAGTTGCAAAAGCGAGCTGGGTGGAGGCCCTGGCGATGGCCGTGCTCAAAACCTATACCTTCGACAGCGATCACTGATCGGCCACGAGGCGATGTCCTCGTCGTTGGTGCGCGAGCTGGACGTCAGCGAGGAATTAAACCGTGTGGGTCGGGTGCGGAAAGCGGCCGGGAAGTAAGGGATTGGCGCGGGCTATCGGGCCGGCATGCCGGTTCGCACCGGCTACATCATCGACCCGACTTCTGGTTTCGGGATCGGGTAAGCGTCAATCCCTTCATTATGATAGTGTTCCATGATGGCGGTGGCGGCTTCCACGTCATCATCACCCACCCGCACAAGGACCAGCGACATGTCATCGCTGAGCGCTTCGTGAATGTCCATTCCTACCTTGGTATTAGCGCGCACGGTATAGAGGGAACTCAGGTAACCGCCGAGAACCGCGGCGCCGGCCGCACCCATCAGAACCGAAAAAATTATGGATTGATTGAAGGTGATAGCCATCAGCCAACCAGCAACAGCACCTATGAGACCACTGATAATGGCGCCGAATAGCCAGCCCCGCGAAGCCGCTTCCTCCGGCTCGCCTTCCAGGAATTCAGGCACTTCGTCGATCGTGGTCAATTCCAGAATATCCTCCGACCGAAATCCAGCGGACACCAGGCTCGCCCGGATCGACTCGACGTCTCGCGGCTCAAAATAACCAATAACTGCTTGCATATTTTATCTCCTTGCCGCACCTTGCCGCGCGGCCACATAGGATGATCATTCCGCGTTGGCTGGATCCTCGCTATCAGGCGGATTTGGCTCAGAATCGGATTTGGGATCTTTCCCGGTTGCTCGCCTGATGATCCAATCCTCAACCGGTTTTACCCCTCTCAAGATGATCAGGGTCAAAGCGGTCAGACCGGCCGCCAAGGCATATTGCGACAAACCGACGGTGATTCCCACGCCGCCGACGAGCAGCAAGGAAGCGGCAGTGGTAAGTCCGGCGACATTGGATTGGTGGCGGATGATGGTACCGGCACCTAAAAAGGCAATCCCGGCCACCAAAGCCTCGATCATACGTAGCGGGTCGATTTGCACCAGGTTGTGGCCGATTTCGAGGGTGGGCACGATTAAATTAGACAGGCTGATAAACAACGCCGCCGCGGCCGCTACCAACATGTGTGTGCGCATCCCGGCGGCTTTGTCGGCTAATTCGCGTTCCAGGCCAATCACGCCGCCCAGGAAGGAAGCCAGCACTACAATTCCCAGAATTTTCAGTTCTAACATTATCTATCATAGTACAGGAAGGGTGGGACCAGGACTATAGGTCAGGGCATAGAGAATGGATACACAATTTATATATCCTTAAACGAAAGAAACCGGGTTTCCCAGAAACCCGGTTTCTTTTTGGCTCACGAGGCTACGTCTGTACCCCAGAGGGTGGCGCTTTATCAAGTGAGTCGCTTGCTCATTCGTGGCGAATTTCAGTGGTTTTTATTCTTCGGCGAAGGCAGTTTTCAACTGCTCTTCCTGTTCGGCCGTCAGATTGGTCGAGATGATCTCGAACTTGGGGGCCGCTTTCAGTCCTTCTAGGAACTTGTCCGGCGTGGATTGGGCGACTAACAGGAACAGCGCGGAGGTGCCTTCGGTTACCTGCGCCTGCACTTCCTTGATGAAGTCATCGCTGATGCCCACATCGGTGAACTTGCCGGCCATCGCGCCCATGGCCGCGCCAATCGCCAAACCGAGGAGCGGGATGAAGAAGATCAGGCCGAACAGGAAGCCCCAGAAAGCGCCATTCAACGCACCTAATCCACCGAGGCTATGCAATTGTTCGGTCTTGGGCTTTTTCTTGCCCTCGGGCCAGGTCACAATGGCTGCGTCCTGAAGCGTGACCAGCTCCTGCTTGCCCAGGCTTTCAATGACCTCCAGCGTTTGTTTCGCGCCCTCAGGGGTATTAAATTTCAAAACTGCTAACGTTGCCATACCAATCAAACTCCTTATTGATGGTGGGTGACAAGAGTCTGAACCCTTGCCACCCGTTTAATTTTACTTACCGGAGTAACCCGGAATCCGATTACGATTGCCGTAACCACCGCCCGCGTATGAGGCGACATCGGCGGCCACCGCCAGACCCATCCACAGCCAGTCCCAGCCGGTGATGCCACCGGGCGCGATGGCCACGTACATCAGCGTCGTGAAGGGGACAAAGATCAGCCCCAACACCGGCCAGAGCCACGTGTCAAATGCACCTACGGCCCCGACCCACTGGGCCGGTCGAGCCAGCCACCAGAAGATGCCCGCCAGACGCGGTCCGAATACCATGAACAAAGTCAAAAAACAACACACTTTAACTTAACCTCCACCGCAGTAATATATAGGTAGTCTCGTCTCCAAGAACCCTTATAAACGAATCACTTTATCCGATCCTGGTGAAGCGAGCGACCTCCTGGCCGGAGCCGTCACGTAGAATCAACTCGCCGGCATTGATCTGGAAAGTAATAGCGGATTGCAGCGCGTTTAGATATACCTGTTCCTGAGCCGTGATGGCCGGGCTGCAAGCTATTTGCGTACCCGACAACGGCCCGATGCTGATGCTGCTGCCGCTGATAAAGTAAGACCCGGAGAAGTTGTTGCACCCTCCAAAAGCGCCTACCCGGCCATCATCATAGAAGAAGGCGTTCGGCATCGCCTCGGTCAGCGTTGGATTGCCGTAGAGCGACATCGCCACCCAACCGGTGTTAGCCAGCGGATTGCTGGTGACAACCTGGATGGTGATAGTCTGGGTATGGACGGTACCATCGGGCAAGAGCACCCGCATCTCATAGGTGGTCGTCTGCTGCGGGCACACCTGCTGGCTGCCCTGGCCGGTCACCGGGTAGTTGGTATAGGGTTGCCCGACCGGGTAGACCCACACCGCCTGGATGTTCTGCACATTCCAGGTCAGGGTCGTGCATTCGCCCTGGTTGATGACCGTATTGCTGGCGAAGAATTGCAGTACCGGTTGCGGGGTGGCCGCCGGGACGGGGGTCAGCGTTGGAATGGGGATGGGCGTCGCTGTCGCCGCCGGTGGTGGCGGGGCCTGGATGACGGGGACGTTCTCCGTATTGAAGGCGCGGACGAAATCGGCCGCGACCCATCCCTGGCCATTCGGGGCGCCATCGACCGGCGTGACCCACCACCCGCCATCGGCGCTTTGACCAATAATGGCCCCTTCCGCCTGGAATTCAGCCACACCGATGATTGGGTAGTCTGAACTGGGGCCGGTACGAACATTCACGCCGGCCGGCGCGATGACCTCGCCATAGGCGGCTTCGGGGTCTGGTCGGGCGATGATGACCGGCGGGAGCGGTGTCGGCTCCGGCGCGATGACATTCAGCCCGATGCGGTCAAAGACATAGGTCGGACCGCCGGCGGGCATCGCCAGTTCCATCTGCCGGCCACCGGGCCGCACGCGGTAGTTTTGCGCCGCCTGCAACGCGCCCACGAACTGCTGGTCGTAAGAATCCTCGCCGCAGAAGGCCAGCGTCATTGGACCGGGCATGGCCAGATAACCACCGATCATGCCGCCCTGTCGCAGTTCATAGGGCATGCTGCCGGAGTTGCAATCGGCCCGGAAGCTCATGACGCCGTTCGTTTCATCCGAGCGGGTGTAGGTCAATGTGTAGTTGGTTGTGTCCTGTGTAAAGGCCACATCTGCCAGATCGACCTTTTCGGCGACCGGCTGCCAGATAACATGCTCGACACCGGCGACGGGCATGCCATCGATCTGTAACGAGCCGACCAAGGCGTCGAGCTCCGTCAGGTCCGGCTGCCAATCGGCCGGCGTTAAGGCGTTCAATTCCTCGTTCTGCTGGGCCATGTAAGCCGCCGGGTCACTGTCGACCTGGCTCATCTCATCAGCCGATACATCAGCGGCCGACATCGGCAGCGTCGGGCTGGTAACGGGATAGAAGAACGAAACCAGATAGCGGCCGTCATTGGTGAAACCCTGGTAAACATAACGCAGATTCTGGTTCGTCACCGGGTTTGAGCTTTGCTCCCAACGGCCGACGAAACGGTAACCGCTGATCGTCGCGCTGGTCAGCGGCGCGCCGGTGTGGTCGAGCTGCACGGCCACATCCAGCGCTCCCACTGTCTCGTTGAACGGTAGCGCGGCATAACCCTCAGTCAGTTCCGGCACGTTAAGTATGTTGGTTCGCGAGAAAATATCGTCGATAGCCTCGGAAACCACGGGATTGCCAGCGGCGTCCCATTGTGCCCTGAAAGTTTCGACGGGAATGATGTACATAATGGGATCGTTCGGCTGTCGTTGGCTGGGTTCGGAGACTCCGAATAGGATCTCCATATGGGCCGGCAAACCGGTCGGGCCGGGCGGCAGGCTGGCGTCGTAGGGCGTCTCCGACACAAAGACCGCTTGCCAGGAATAGGGCAATCCCTGCGTATCCAACTGGATCATGCCCGGATGGAGGCCCACCTGGGCGAAAACATCGGGGTCAACGCCGGTCGGGAGTGTTTCTGATTCCGGATCAACCTCCACTTCGGGTGGCACTTCCTCCACCGGCGCGGCGGTTTCCGCTGGGATAACGGGTTCGGCTGTCGGTGCCGGCTCATTCGTCGCACAGGCAACCGTAAAGATTATCATCATGAGCGCCAGCCAGAACGGCATTTGCTTGATGATAAACATTCGCTTAAGGGTAAACATCTTTCTTATTCTCATCTTGCGATTCCAGGTCCGGGCTAATCCGGACCTGGAATCAGGTTAAGGAGTGGGCAACAAAGGGCGTTTTGAGCCACTCCGATGCTGCTTATGGTTGTTTATATTTGGCGAGCCTACTCGGCTCTTTCGGCCAGCGTTTGGGCCAAATCGTCCAATCGCTCCGAACTGGCTAAGTCGGCGGCTCCATCAGCCAGTTCCGACGCACCTTCGACTACCAGATCGCGGGCTAGTTCGTCCGCGGCCACGGCTGTCTCAATCTCGTAAACACCTCGGGCGGCGTACATCTCGCTGGCTTCGGCCAGTTCTTCCGACCGTCTAGCGGCGATATCCGACGCGGCCATTCTGAGCAGGCCTTCGTCGATCTCGTCTTCGCCCATTTCGCCGATTTCCTCGCCGGTAATGGCCATCACCTGGGACAAAGACCGGGTTGCCGCAGCTTGCAAGATCACTTCCACCGAAATCTCCTGGAGACGGTTGCCGCGGTCGGCCAGAACCAGCGCCATCACCGGCAACTCCAAGGCGGAGGCCACGCTGCCGATGGCCTCAAGCTCGCCGGCCATCCGCGCTAATTCAAGCCCGCGTTCCAGGTCGCCCAGGCTCATCAGGCCTACAATCGCGCTCATCGTTTCGACATCCTCGGAATGGGCCAACAGATCGGCGCCCTCGGCGATGTCATTGATCCCTGCGACCTCCACGACATCGCTCAAGGTCGATAGCCGGTTGGCCACCACGGCCGTGTCAACGGCGCGAGTTAGATCGCTGGCGCCGGCGGCAGTGGCCGCCATTCCAAGGGTAACCACAGCCCCGGCCGTTTGAAGCGTCTCAATCCCCGCCTGTTCCAACTCCACGCCTTCCAATGCCTCGGCCTTGGCTTCCTGATCGGCCAAGACGGCCGCTTCCGCCAGTTCTTGCTTGCTTACATTTGCCGTACTTAAACTCATTTCCTTCATTTTCTCCTTCGCATGGTCTCTCTGGACCATGCCATTGATGGATTGATACCTCTAAACAAAAAGATGTTCCGGTTCGTAGTCGCGACTTCAGTCGCGTTCTTGAGAGACGGCACTGAAGTGTCTACTACGAACAAGTTGTGGTTATTTCTGCCACAAAGCAGTTGGTGTGTTGTGGCTTTACAGATAAGGTTAGCGTGGACGTATCTCACTCCAGCGCTTTCTTCAGATTCTCTTCGGCTTCTTCCGACAGCGTCGTGTGCAGTACTTTGCCGTGATGCTCCTGCAAGATAGCCCGCACCACATCCGGGTTCGCATCTCGAACCAGCACAAACAACGCCGAGGAGCCGGGCTGCAGGGAGTCGGAGACATCCTTGACAAAATTGCCGTCCACACCCAGGTTCATAAAACGACCGACCAACGCACCACCGCCGGCGCCAATCAAAATTCCTGCTACCGGAAACAGGAACACGCCGAGCATCAGCCCCAATAGGGCACCGATCCCTGTCGCCGTCATGGTTCCGTGACTGACCTCATTCTTGACATGAACCTTGCCGTCAGCGTCCTTGCTGACCACAGCCGTATCTTTGAATGAGATGTTGTCGTACTTGGTCTGGGCCCGCAGGCTCTCCAACACGGTCGCCGCTTCATCCGGCGATTCAAATGCGATCACCACTAAACTGGACATTTTTCCTCCGCTTGCTTTTTTGCCTTCCCGGAATCACGACCGGTCGAAGACCTAAATTGATGTTGAATCGATCATCAGACCGCAATCGTTTTCATTATGAAGGTCAGGGAACAACTACCTTCACGGCGGCGGGCACAACCGTCACGGTCACCGGCGTTCGCCCCGAGTATTCACCGTCGGTCCAAACCGGCTGCTCCGGTTCGACCTCGATACGAATCTCTTTCCCGCGCCAGAAGTATTTCTCGGCAATTGGCGTATCAAACTCAAAGAACCTCTGTGCCGCGGCGCGCATGGAATCCAGGTTATGGGCATCCAAGGCAAATATTTCCAAAATCCCGTCGTCAGGCGCCGAGAGCGCTCCGGTAATAGAACGACCACTCTTCGTCTGGCCTGAATTCACCACGTATATCCGCATCGCCTGAATGTCCAAAGGATCGCCGTCAATCGTCAGTCGATAGCGGGCTTCTTCGTTAGTGCGCTGCTGGAACATGTTAGCAAAATAGGCCATGGGACCGTATTTGTCCTTCATCTCGCGGCTGGTTTGTTGTTCCGGCTCGGTGCCGGTATACAGGCGCTGAATGAAATAGGCGTCGTTGGCGCGCACCACATCGATAGCCCGCGTATTGTTAGTGGTGCAAAGCAGTCGCGTCGCCTCGGCCAGGTTTTGCGGCAAGCCCAATTCATGGGCAAACCCGTTGCCTGTGCCGCCGGGCAATACACCCAGCACCACCTCGCTGCCGATCAGCGCATTGGCGATCTCGTGTTGAGTCCCGTCCCCGCCATAGCCGGCAACCAGGTCTGCGCCACCGACGATAGCGGCACGGGTCTGCTCGGCCGCATCGCCATATTTCTTGGTCACGCTCACATCCCAATCGACACCAAATTCATGAAAGATGTCATTGAGGGTATTGAGGATGGGTTCATCTTTCCCGGCGGCCGGATTGATGACCACGTGTATCCGTGAATAAGGGGGTGTCATGTTCATAGGTCTGAGTGTTTACTCTCGTCGCGCGAACTTATCAGCCTGTCGCTACTTTTGATTTACGAGCATCGTGCTTGAATACACGATCGATACCGGGCATGGCAGCCACTTATATGATAAGCGCTCCCAGCGTCATCTAACAGCACCAAAATGGTGTATTTACGGTGTATTCGCCCTGAAATAACTGTTGGAAAAATAGTTGCGCCGTTTTGGTGGCACGGGATACGGATGAAAGGCCCTAACCATCGCTGACCGGGTCGCTCTCAACCAGCTGGATATCCTGCAAGCTGAATACCCTGATCGTATCCAGGGTGGGACAACAGGCCGGATCATCCGGGCCCTGGGTCAACAGCCTGACCTCGATTTGACCATCCTCGATGCTAACAGATTGGACCTGCACGCGATCGCCCAGCAAGGTGGTGGCGAGGTTAGTCGTTTCGCCAGTCTCAGTCCCCACAACGGCCAGATAAACAAACGAACCGCTGCCTCCCATGTCGGCTACTAGGATGACCGCAGCATCGGCTTGGCCATCGTCATTTATATCGCCATAGGCAATCGGTTCCGGCATGAGGCTGACCACAGGGCGGGCGGCTCCGCCTTCGACGAACGGGTCGCCTTCAAAACGCCCGCCGGTCAGGGTTACTGGATGGTCGAGAATGCCATAATAGCTGGCGTTGTTCAAATCCTCCACAGACACTTGGCGAGGAACAGTTGAAGGCAATACCGTTTCTATATGAGCAGGCGTAGCTGTCATCAAAATTTGTATTTCTGCCAAGGTAGGCAAGGGTAGCGGATTCGGCGCTTCAGAGATGTTGGCCGGAATTTCCGCTTCACCGCCCCGACCGGAACAGGCTATTAGGCTCACAAAAATCAACGGCAGGAGAGCGAGAACGGTCAGTCCTTTCAATGTTTGGTTTCTAGAAAACATCGGCTTATGCTTGAGTCTTGTTCCAGAACAGGGTAATGGCCAAGACCTACCATCAGGTCATTATTGCCAATTGAGTAGGGATTTAGGATTTAGGATCTCGAATTAGAACGAGAGCAGAGGTATGGCTTGCACCTACCTCTCAGATTCAATCGGTTCCACGACTTCAGCGTTTTTCTCCGGTATTTTAGGAACCATATTATTTGATCGCACGATACGGATACGATCGATCACGCCCAATAAGATACCGATGCCATTGATGATATAGAAGATGGTAAACCCTTTCGCTAAGGGCGTTGTCGGCGTTAAATCTCCATAGCCGACAGTTGCCAGGCTAATGACACTGAAATAGAGGGCATCAAGATAGCTCCACCCTTCAAGCCAATGATAAACAAACATCCCAAACAATAGCGTAAGCCCTGCCCAAATCAGGATCGGGCGCGAGTCTTTATCGCTTAATATGTCCACCAGGAACAAATTGCGAAGTGGCCGATTGGTCTTCATCTCATCATCGATACTCAACGAACTGCTTCGAGGTAGGCGGTAATGCCCAAAAACCCGGATAGGTCGCAGCGAGTCATCTTGCCCCCATGATCGCTTGACAGTCGAATGCCGGCCTGCTTGCCGTCGAAGTCAGCCGTGACGCCCAGAACGCCCTTCTCAACCCGGTACGAAGCCTTTTCATCGACATGCGAGTTGATTTGGAGGACGCAAGAACCGGCGAAGGCCGTCTCATCGGCGTCGCTTAACTGCAGGTGAATATTGAGATCGCCGGAGTAGACGATGATTGATAGATGACCGTTGATGTTGACTTCATTGTCAGTAAGCGTCAGAATTTCGCCACGACCCACTGATTTCCAAATCATGAACTCGTGGATCTTCAGTTCAACCTTTTGCCCAGCTTGGGCATCTTTGGCTATGTAGGGGAATAGGGAGGCCATGATACCATTCCTGTTGAAAAACCTCTTCCGGAGCATAGAGAGATGGGGTAGCCGGACACGTCCGCGCTACCCCAAATTGTCAACCGATCGAATGGGCGCTATGCCCATCTGCCACCCATTGTAAAGCCGGTCGGCGACCGACTTTACAGTCGGCGACTGACTTTACTGTACCTTACGTTGCTGGAAAGCCCGGTAAATCACGAAGAATCCACCGACAAACGCCCAAACGGCCGCGGCCCAAATCATGGCCAGTCCCGAACCGACCACTGTGTAGTTGGCGATGAGGATAATGCCGAAGATGATGCCGATCACGCCAAGGGCAATCAGGCCCCAACCGCCGCCTCTGAAACCCATAATTGTGGCAACGATACCCTGCATCAGACCCCAGATACCGAGGACCAGCACAAAGACCCGTGGCAGCACGAGGGCAGCCGCGATGGGATAAGCCACGATGTAAAACCCGGCCATGATGCTGATGAGGCCCATGAAGAGCTTCCAACCCCAGCCGGTATGATCAGTGAACATATGCACCAGGTCGAGTACGCCACTGATAATCCAGTAGATTCCGAGCAAGGTAACCAGAAGCACCCACGAGTTGGCCGCTGTTTTAAACGGAGCCCAGAGCAAGATAGCGCCGATGATCACCATAGCGATACCTTGAATTAAAAGAAAACCCCACGGACGCCCCTTTGACTCGAGAGCCATCGGGGAAGGTTCTACTGCTACTGCTGTCATGTCTAATTACTCCTGTTTTAAAGATTAAAAAAATTCCATATCACATTCGTGACGACTGTTACGCCGATCCGTACCGATATAAATCGGGAGGATTAAAAGCCGGCCAGTTTTCGACCGGCTCTTCACTTAAAAAATGACCCGGCCACGGGATCTATCCCGCTATTGGTCACGCGACGGAAGTTTCCGTCTGGACGCAGCCCATAAGGACCGCTCACCATTATGTACCGAGTAGCTGCGCTTTCTGAGCCGCAAACTCCTCTTCAGTAAGAAGGCCCTGGGCCTTAAGCGCGCCTAAACGCTCCAGTTGGGTGATGACGTCTTCTTCGGCTGAAGGGGCAGCCGGAACCTCGACATATTGCACTTCCGCGGCCGGGGGCGCAGCGTGTTCCACCGCCTGAGAATAGGCAGCGACGTTCTTGTCAGCCTGCCGCCGGTTGACCGCGTTACGGGTGGCAGTGGCGGTACCTACTACAGCGGCCGTCCGGGCCATTCCTCTCATTAATCCTGGCATTTACATTCTCCTTTATTGATTTGATTAAAATTGGTAGAGGCGAGGCAACTGGGAGATGACTTGCCGGTTAACCCAGAAGACTCCGTCCCGGTTATCTCGCCCCTTCTTACTTGGGCACTAGACAAAAGCCTCGTCAACGATTGGCGCCGGAACCCGGAAGTTCAGGGCCACTTCGACGCCGCTTTTCTCCAGCGTATTCACCAGTTCAATGGCCCAGGTGTGCTCGATTGCCAGAGCGATCACGGCCGAATCAGGGACCATTCCCTCCCACAGGGTTTCGGCATCATCGGCATCGAAAAGTCCTCTCGATTCGGAATCGACAAATTGCAGATCGGCTTTATCCTGCGCCGACAGATCTTCGAAGTCCATCTGCCAGCTCTCTCCGGACTCAGCCTTGAACAAAACCATCACGTCCAGTACCCGGATGGTCCCCGAAGCGGTTTGCTTCTTCAATTCTCTCAGGATACTGCCGTCAAAATGCGGCGCACCTAACGCCAGAACGACAACATCTACAGGTCCACGACTAATCATGTTTTGATACCTCCATAAGGTTTTCTACCTATCAAGCCTTAATCATACACTTTATCCGATCCGTGTAAACACTGTTAGTACCAAAAAGGTGTAAATAAGGTGATATCCAACATCCGAATTCCGGAGGACTTCGCTCAAGCGGAGATGTGAAGACGCAATGGAAGGTAACTTGCTTTGAATACTTTTGTGGGAATGCAAGGACCGATCCGGCCGTGAAATTGAATAGTTTGTATCAAAAGTATTTTAGGGTTCGTGGTAGCGACTTCAGTTGCGTTCTGCACGGTATGCGCTTAAGCGCCAATTACGAACAGGTTGATTTGATTAGCGTTACACTGCAATAAATACACCTTATCTACGCCATTTGGGTGATATGAAGATAATCCCTTTCATTCCATAATATCGTCATGGCGAAAATTCGAAAGCTCCAATTTAACTGGCGTCTGATGCTCGTCCAAATCGTCGCCAATGCCATGGCATTGGGCCTGACGGTGTTATTATTGCCGGGCATTTACTTTCACTCCGAGCGGGTTGTGTTGGCGCTGCTGGCCAGCGGGTTTATCTTCGGCCTGCTAAACGCCTTCATCCGGCCCATCCTGCAGTTCATCATGTTCCGATTTCTGTTCATCACCTTCGGATTGGTGTTGATTTTCATTAATTTCATCATGCTCAGATTGCTGGCCCGGTTAACGCCCGGATGGTTCGAGAGCGACAGCATTTTATGGACGATTGCCGCAGCTGTTCTCGTTGGCTTGCTGGGCGTATTCTTCGAGACGCTTCTGGGACTGCGACCGCCACTGCGCGATGACCGCCCGGAAGGGCGAGCGATGCAGCGCTGGTTCAGCCTGAGCGGCGCTCCGGTTCAGGTTCCGATGATATCGGTCGCTACCGAGGAACCCCTTCCCTCAGGCGGTGCAGAGTCCAATCAGGGTGATTCAATATGAAGCAACGGAGCAGCATCGACCAGGTTCGTGAGAGCTTGCGTCTGCAACAAATCTATAACACTATTTCCAGCTACGCGCTCGATATGGGGCTGGATCGCGGCGCGCTGGGCGTATTTCGCCGGCGGATGCAGGAGTTCGTTTACCAGCCGGGCCAGCCGGTGGAGCCGTTGACCTTGCCGGTCAAAACTCGCCTAATGTTACAGGAACTGGGCCCGACCTATGTCAAAATGGGCCAGATCATCTCCAGCCGTGCCGAAGTTCTGCCTGCGGATTGGGCACGGGAGCTCAATAAATTACAGAGTAATGTACCGCCTTTCCCCTCCGACCAGGTGCGGGAAATCATTATCGAGGAATTGGGCGACACCCCGGAGAAATGTTATCAGGAGTTTAACCCCACGCCGTTCGCCGCCGCGTCGACCGCCCAGGTTCACCACGCCCTGCTGGCCGACGGCACGAAGGTAGTGGTCAAAGTTCAGCGACCGGGCATCCGCACCCAGATGAAGGCCGATATCGGGGTCATGAGCAGTCTGTCCAGTGTGCTGGAACGGCGCTCGCAATATGCCCGCGATATCGACCTGCCGGGTATGATCAATGAGTTTGGCGAGGGAATTATCCGCGAACTGGATTATGGCGGCGAGCTCTACAACATGAAGCGGCTGGCCCGCAACATGGCGGACATGCCGGGCATCGCCATCCCAACCACTTATCCACACTTGTGCAGTTCCAAAATCCTGACCATGGACTTCATGGAAGGGGTGAAGATCAACAACGTCGAGGCCATCGATGCCGCGGGACTTGATCGCCTGGAGATCGGCGCCGCCATCCTGCGAGCGCTCATCAAACAGCTACTGATAGATGGATTTTTCCATGCCGATCCTCACCCGGGTAATATTCTGGTCAACCTGGAGACCGGCATGGTCGGCTTCCTCGATATGGGGATGATGGGCGAAATCGACTTCAATCAGCGATTGAACCTGATCAATCTGTTGATGGTCACTCGCCAGAAGGATGCCGCCGGATTGGCCCGCGCGGTCCGCAGCCTGAGCGTGCCCTTCCGCAAGAATGTCAATGACGCGGTGTTTTACAAGGATTTCGAACGGGCGATTGGCCGGTATATGGATCCTGATTCCCCGGCGTCTTTTGGCCCGCTCATGAACATCGTCTTCGATCTGCTGGCCTCCAACGGCTTGCGCCTGAATTCAGACCTGACCCTGGCCATCAAGGCGATGATGCAGGCTGAAGCCATCTATACAGCTCTTTATCCTGAAGGTGGCGGCCTGGTCGAAATGGGGTTTGACACGGTCAAGGAACTGGTTCTCCAGGAGACTACGGCCGATAATGTCAAAGACATCCTAACCCGCCAGGCATCGTTGCTAGCCCAGGATATGGTCAAGGAATTACCGTCGCTTAAGGAGGCCACGCTGGGCTGGTTGGGCATGTATCGTCGCGGCCGGTTTGAATTACACGTCGACACTTCGGGCCTGACCAAGGAAGTCAGCGCGATCCGAAGCATCGCCCAGCAAATCATCCTTGGCATTGTCCTAGTGGGTATGCTCGTGGGGTCGGCCATCGCCGCCAGTTTCTCGGCCGTCGCCGGAGATATCGGGTCTGCTCTGGCGCAATGGGCCCTGGTGATTTTCTTCATCTCCGTCGCCATCTCGGCCATTTTCATAGCTGTTTTGGTGTTCAGGTTATTGTGGCCGAAGCGCGAGGAATAGCATATTCTCAGTATATATAAGGAGAAGCGCTATGAAGATAAGCCTGAAGATTTCAATGATAGCGGCGTTGCTGGTCCTACTTCTGGCAGCCTGTGGCGGCGCTAGCGAGGAACCGTCTGTCGCGTTCTGTGATGCCCTGAACGAGATAAACGAGACGGGGCCGACCATCGCCGCGCTCGGCGATGTGGCCGATCTGGCTCAGATCGTGCAATTGGGAGCGACTATGGATAACAACTGGAAAGACCTCTCCAGTGCGGTCGAGCGGATGGATGTCACGATCCAACAGACATTCGGACCTTATGATACGCAATATCTCGAAGTTCCGGCCATCACCCAGGAGACGGCCATACCGGTAGCCCGTTCATTGCTGGATACCAAAAACGCCATCGCGACCGACGCTTATAACGCGTTGTACCCCGGGAATTGCCCCTAGCCGCCCGATGGCGGCCGCGCCAGACGGCCATCTGTTCTTCGACAAAGGTGTGAACCGCCTCACCGCCGATGGTGACTTCGCCCGCTGTCGGCCGATCGATGCCGGTCAGGAGATTGATGAGCGTCGATTTGCCACTGCCTGACTTACCAATGATGGCCACAAACTCGCCCCGGTTGATCTGGAGATCGATGCCTTTCAGAGCCGGGAAATCTCCGGCCGGGGTCTGGTAGATTTTGGTCAAACCGCGAGCGTCTACGAAGAGTTGAGAATCGAGCATCGCGCCCCTTATCTTGTTGGCCGGGTTTTTCCTTGAAAACCGGGTGTTTTTATTTTTATTTCGGTTGATTCAACAAGAGGGGGAAAGAATATCAGTAAGGGGCCAAAGACGCTATGGAAACAAAAAAAACCGGGTATTCAAGGGAATACCCGGCTAGTAGACCTACAAGTCCTTCACGTACCGGTTTTGCTTGTCCACCAATATCTGTCGCGGCGTGATCGGCTGGTCGGTTAACTCAAAGCCGACGATGATGATTTCTTCCTCAGCCTTGATCAGGTGGGCGGCCGCGCCATTCATCGAGATAAAACCGGAGCCGCGCTCCCCGACGATGACGTACGTTTCTAGCCGCGCGCCGCTGGTATTACTGACGACCAGGACTTTTTCACCCGGCCACAACCCGACCCGGTCGACCAGGTCGGCATCGATTGTGATACTACCGATATAATCAAGGTTTGCCTCCACGACCGTGGCCTTGTGGATCTTTGAACGCATTAACCATCTCATAGCATCAATCATATAACAGGGATCGTATGATTTTGCTAAGATCGAGGGGGATTTACAGCGGCCGGTAAGCTCGAATGATCCGCGCGACATCCTCTCCCGGCAGGCCGTAGCGCACGTGGCCGTTGCGCCCGACAACTGTCTGGGCCATGAGCAGGCTATTGTAAATGGCCTCTTCCACGCTCTCAATCACAGCCAGGGAGAACATATCCATGAATGGCTGCTCGTAGAGAACCGGCCGGGGCATCAGTGGTGTCTCCGGCTGGTCGGGGATGCGATTCGTCGTGCTGAAGGCGATGACGAAATCACCGCTGCCGCCGTGGCCGGTGCTGCCTGTCCGAGCCAGGCCGAACGCCGCCCGATGGCACAGCCGCGCCAATCCGCGTGCAGCCAGTGACGCATCAGTTGCGAGGACGATCATGATCGAACCTGCATCCGGGCGGCGAGAGTCAGGGCTCGGATCTCGTATTTCTAATTTCGTACCTGAGCCCGGTGGCCGGAGATGATTCCCTACCGGCACACCGCTGATCACCAATTCCTCCGGCGCGCCGAAATTACTCTGCACCAGCGCGCCGACCGTGTAGCCGCCGGACTCCTCCGGCAATTGCCGCGAGGCCGTGCCGATGCCGCCCTTCCAACCGTAGCAACTCGTGCCCGTCCCCGCGCCGACCGCGCCTTCCTCGACCTCCGCCGCCGCGCTGGCCAGGGCCGCGCGAACCTCGGTCAGGCCCACCGGCCGGGCCTGCAGGTCGCTCAGGTAGCCGTCACTTGTCTCTCCGACGACCGGGTTAACGCTGGCGTAACCGCGATAGCCGCTCTCGGGGAAACCCGCGCCGATATGGGGGTTTTGCTCAATCGCCAGGGTCATCAGCGCGTCAGCCACCCGCGGCACGTTCATCGTGCCGGTCAGGGCGATAGGCGTTTCGAGGCCGCCCAGTTCGCGCACTTGCTCGAACCCGGCGACCTTGCCGAAGCCGTTAATGGTGTGGACAGCGGCGACCACCTTTTCCGCGTAAAGATCGCCTCCGTGGGGTACGATCAGCGTCACGCCGGTGCGCAGCGGACCGTGGCCCGGACGCCAATCTGGGTCGGCAACGCCTTCCCCTGCGAGCAATGTGGCGTGGCCGACCAGCACGCCGGCCACGTCGGTGATAGCGTTGCGCGGGCCGGGCGGCAATGAGCTTTCGTAGATTCCCAGTTCACGGATGCGGGGCATGGCTGGTTCTTAAATCAGATGCCCGAAAGCGGGGGAGCACTCATTAGCCGTGTCAACCGCGCAATACCGGCCGCGTCAGGCAGGTCGCGCCGCCCTCAGCTTTCAACGACATTTCATCGCCGCGATAAGGCGTCACCCGGCAGCCGGCCGCTTCCAAGGCGCGAGTCGTCTGGATGTTGTGATCCAGCAGGATACACTGTCGCGGAGCGATCGCCAGCACGTTGGTTCCCATCGTGGCGAACTCCTCGTCAGGGACATCGATCAACTCGATCCCGCGCGAGAGAAGGAGCTGGTAGAATGGTACCGGCAACAACGGCAAGTAAACGACCGCCAGATCGTTATCCACCAGGCTGATGAGCGACATCAGGTGCAGGCAGGCCTGGGGCCCTTCAAAAAAGGGCAATTGCACCGGCACGAGCCGCACACCTGAACCGTCAAAGGCTTCCTCTAGTTGGGCATATCCCGCGGCGTTGGTGCGAAAACCCAGCCCGACGCATAGCGTTCGCTCGTCCAGCCACAAGAGATCGCCACCCTCGGCCAGCGCCTCGCCGTGCAACTGGTAGCGTATCGGCACATCCAGCCGGGTCAGGGTTTCGGCTATGGCGGCTTCCTCTCCCCGGCGCAGCGCCTTACCCATCCGCAGGATGATCGCCCCCCGGTCGGTGATGAGGGCCGGATCGTGAACGAAGATGGCATCAGCATGGCCGTCCAGCGGCGCGTCATGATAAATGACTTCGATCCCGTGGCCCAGCAAGGTATTGACGAGGGCGTCATGTTCTTCCTGGGCCAGTGGCAAGTATGGCTGATCGCTATAGTGCCAAAGCGCGGGATCGGCCTCGCCGAAGGCCGCGTCCGGCCGCCGCACCAGCACCGACTGCAACGGCGCGACCATACTCTGAGCGCCAAACGATTGGGTCATGATATCTCCTTATGGAAGGTAAGCATTTGTATGGCTCAGGTTGCCCTTACGAGGCGAAGGAACGCTGCAGAAAGTCCAGGGTTCTTTCCCACGTCAGGTTTTCGGCCGTCTGGTTGTAGGCCTCCGGCCGGTCAGGTTCGCAGAACCAGTGCCCGGTGCCGCTGTAACGATAGAAAGTCACCGGCCGGCCGCTACCAGCCAGAGATTCCTCCAGCGCGTCGACATTGGATAGGGGCTCGAACTCGTCTTCCTCGGCAAAGTGACCGAGATAGGCGGCTCTTGATTGGCTGTAGTCACCGTCACCCGTACCATAATAGATGACGACCGAGTGGATGAGTTCGGGTTCGGCCGCGGCAAGGTCTAGGGCATAGTAGACCCCCAGGGAAAAGGCGATCACGGCAATGCCGGGGCTGTTTTCTCCATAACGTTCGTTTAGAAATCTGGCTGCGTCCGCGATCTCGGCCTTGGCTTGGAGGTAACTATCGTCGAGCGTCTGGCCAAGGGCCTCAGCACCGGGGATGGTGTCCGCGACCTGGCCATGATAGAGGTCCGGGGCGAAAGCGACGAATCCCGCTTCGGCCAGTCGCGAGCAGAAAGCCTTCATCGTGTCGTTCAATCCCCACCAAGCGTGAAGGACCAACACAGGATGGCCGTTTCCGGATTCGGGAAGGGCAATATAGCCGTCGGGTTTGGCTTGAGTCATGTGCATCTCCTTTTTTGGTTCTAATGTATTGTGATTCTGAGTCCTGACAATAGCAGGACGAGATTGGAAGCGTGATGATACCAGGTTTCGGCTGAGAACTGCGATTTCGAAGCCCTGAAGTTCGTCACGGAGCCTGATCACTACAAATATGTCACATGGCGCGACGACCGCAAGATCGCCGCCTGCCACCGGGTCAGGTGTTCGCCCGGGTCTTTGGGCATCATCAGGTTCCTTATGTCGTCCGTATGCCACAAACCACAAGTGTGGGAGACCTCGTGGACTAATAAGCGACGGGTGTTTCTCAAGTTCTTGGCTTCTACGACGACGTAATCGGTCAACACCCCCAGGGAGCAACCGTTGTGGGTCGAGATTGAGCGAACGATGAACACCGTGACCGGCGCGCCGTAGCCGGTGACCGTGCCGAAGGGCGTTTTGGCCATCAGGCTGCGGAAGAAAGTCCCAGCTTCACCCAGATCATCCTGCCAGGCGCCGTCCGTGCAATGAACGTCGAGCGCCGCCGGGGACGCGGCATGGGGCGCTGTGACCACTTGCCAGCCGGCCGGTTCGACGATGACTCGCGCGCTACGGGCTAGAACCCGGCGTGCTTCTTCATAAGCCGGCAGAACTTCTTCATTGCCGGTCACGGGCAGTCCCCGCTCGTCGCGCAGGATGACGATTCGCAGGCGCACCTTTTTGTCCGGTAAGACCCCAGCCAGCGCCAACAAGAAATCCGGCAATTTGATCAGCCGGTTCACCAATTCCTTGAGGACATTGAAAGTTTGCCAGAAAAGACCGCCCATAACCCTATTCTAACCGATATTCCTGCACTTAACTGTTGATTATAGAATTAATCCGTCGTATGCTGAAAAAAAGCGGGAAAAGTCTGAGCCCGGGGGACTGGAGGTTGCCGGGTTAGCCCGCTGGTGGTATGAATGGCCTATGGAACTATCGGCTGACGGCGACAAAAAAATGGACAAATTCGAAAAGGAACGCGAACGAATGGTCACGCGTCAGATCGCCAGCCGAGGGGTGACCGACCAGGCCGTCCTGGACGCCATGTGGGTCGTCCCGCGCGAAGTATTCGTCCCCAAAGCTTACCGGGATTACGCTTACGATGACGCGCCCCTTCCCATTCCGGACAATCAGACCATTTCCCAACCGTATGTGGTGGCCTACATGATCGCCATGTTGGAATTGAAATCTACCGACCGCGTCCTGGAGATCGGTACCGGCTCCGGATATGCCGCTGCCATCCTGAGTCGGATTGTCAGCGAGGTCTACACCGTCGAACGCCACCGTCGGCTGGCCGACTATGCCCGGGAACGGTTGGCTGAGGTAGGTTACGAGAATGTCCATGTACTTCACGACGACGGCACCCACGGCTGGCCGGAGCACGCTCCCTACGATGGCATCATCGTCGCCGCCGGCGGGCCTTCGATTCCGGTCACCTTGCAGAAACAACTGGCCGTTGGCGGTCGTCTCATCATGCCCGTCGGTCGCCGGCGACACCATCAAAATCTGGTCCTCCTGACGCGAGTCGATGAAGATGTGTTTACTGATGAAAAGCTGGCCCCCGTCGCCTTTGTGCCACTCATCGGCGATGAAGGGTGGTGAGAGCGGTGTGGCGCCCTGCTCCTTGAAGAACCGGCAAACTCCGCGAACGTGGTGGTGGCTCTCAGCCAAAAGGCCAGAAGCTTAAGATCAGGATGGCCGCGGCCGTCACCGTCAGATTATCCAGCCCCCATATCGACACTGCCTCAATCAACGTCGTCACCAGCATAATGACCAAAGCTGGGAGAAAGGCCGCCTCCGGGCTGATCTCCGGTGTACCGGGCATCATCCACAGGGCCAGCCAAGTGAAGATAAACCCCGCGATGAAGAACCCGGCCGAGCCCTCAAGCGTGCGGGTACTGGTGTGGATCCGGTAGAAACGGCGCCCATAGGCGGCGCCGATCACCGGCGCCAGCCCGTCGCCCCAGGTCAGCGGCATGAGGGCGGCTACCATCAACGGCGGTTGTTCCCAGAACACGATCGCGACGACGGCCGCCGCCAATGGAAAATAAACCGTGCCCAGATTGTTGCGGTGGCTGCTTTGCATGGCCGAAAAAAATCCGTATCGCCAATCCAGCAGGTTGATGATCATGAAAGCCACGCAGGCAAAAACAAACGGCCAGGGACTGGAAAAGAGAAACGGCAAAAACCAGCTCATCATGCCCACGCCGATGTGGATTACCTTGCGCGTAAAGCTGGAACCATAGCCACGCCGACGGCGCAAGCCTTCGGCCAGGCCGATGATGGAAAATACATAGGCAAAACAGATGATGAGGCCAAGGGTGTTAGTCATGGGGTTGTCAGTCGTCAGTGGGGAGTCGCCGGGAGTCAGTTTTTAGTGTTCAGTCAGGCAGTCAGGGATCAACAAACGGTTCGTCATTTGTAATCAGACAATCAGGTGATCATACAGCATGTCCAGGCTCAAATCGGGCACCACCGTCTCCGGGGTTTGGAGGGTTAGCGCCGCCGCCGCCGCCCCCAGGCGAATCGCATTGACCACTGGGAGATCATTCAGGATACCGAATATGATGGCCGCCGTGACTGAATCTCCCGTGCCGGTGCTGTCGACCATCGAGGTATGTGACGGTGGAATGTAGCCGATCTCATCGGCCGTCGCGTAATCGAGGCCGAAGTCGGAGAGCGTCACCACTACATTCGTCACCCCGGCCGAATTCAACCGCCGGGCCAGCACCAGGCTGGTATCGGGGTCATAGCCGCCATAATCGACCTCGCATAGTTCTGCCTCCTCCACCTCATTGGGCACGACCAGATGCAAATCGGCCAGGTAGGGTCGCAACTTGTAAGCCACTCGGGCTGAGGATGGGTCGGCGACCAGGGGAACCTTATGGCGACGGGCCAGTTCAACGATAGTCTCGATGGCTTTATCGGTTAGACTGCCGTCGAACATGACAATCGCCGCCTCGCTGAATAACGATTCATGCTGCCTCAAAAAGCCCGGGGTTATCGTTTGCATCACCCGGACATCGTCGAGGGCTACCGACAGCAAGCCGTTATCTTCCATTAGGGCGATGTAAGACCCGGTGTTGTGGTCTGGCAACATCAAAACATAATCAAGGTTGACGCCCGACTCGGCCGTCTGGATCAGCAGTTGCCGGCCGGTCGGGTCGTCACCGACGGCCGAGATGAGCACTACATCGGCGCCTAATCGGGCCAGATTTTCGGCGACGTTCCGCGCCGTCCCGCCGCGCATCGACCGGATTACGGCCGGGTTGGACATGCCCGGTGCCAGTCCGGCGATTGGCTTGCCCTTCGTGTCCAGTAACGTTGCCCCAATAACCAGAACGTGTCCATCCATCGTCTCCTACCTCCCCGGCTGAATTCTCTACGAAGACTGACCGTTGATTCCGAACCAGAAGCCTTCTACCACCGCCACTACCAATACTTCTGCGCCGGCGACCTGCAGTGTCACTTCGTTCAGGTACAAGCCTGAATCACCGGCATCCAGTTCGCCGGCCTGACTTTGTTCGCGATAGCCAAGGTAACAAAATGGCACCGCGCTGCTGTGCGACACCGGCTGGACCAGGATACTTCCTAAATCCCCCTGGCGGCTGCCAACGATTACGTATTCGCGTCCGCTCACCGGGTGCTCTTCCGGGTCGCGCTCACCCAGCACCCAAGTGCCGACCGCCACCTGGGGCAGAAAATCGCCGGACTTCTCAGCCACGATGTACCAGCCATAGCGATCATCGAGGACAATATGGCCCGGCACGGGACCGCGCAGCACGCCCGATTCTCCGCCGGGCAAATTGGAGATCGGCCGGGGTACGGGCGGTTGGTCGGCCGATCGTCCCGATCCCTCAAATGAACGGCCGGCGAACGTTTCAGCGGCCTTCGACACAAGAGGCGGGACTGAAAGGTAACCGCTCTTGGCCGCTTCCGGAACCTGTTCCTCCGGCCACATACTGTGGCGCAGCGTCTCCTGGGAAATGGTCAGTAACGGCCGCAGGGCCGTGGCCAGCAGGTTAAACCGCTCTGCCTGCGGTCCGGAAGGTATCCGGTTTAGAAGGCGTTCGGCCCGGCTGAATTGCATCATGGCCGATTCGTTGTGATAGGCATGGTAAAGAGCCAGCCCTTGGGCATAGTGGGCCAGGCAAATCGCGGTCGAATCATTGGCCAGCGACCACGGCTGCCGCGCCAGGGCAAACTGGTTGGCAGCGGCGCGCGTGTCATTCCAGTAGAGATAAATCAGGCCGGCGTGGAATTCGCCCAGACCAACCTGGCCGTATTCGCCCCGGCCGCGCAGGATGCGTTGGGACTGTTCAATGGCCGAGAGCGCCGGTGCCCCCAACCCGGTCAATGGATAACGCCGGATGACATCTTCGACGGTGATGATATCCAGCGAGTTCGACTCCGGATAGAGAAGCGACAGCAACCGGGTGAGGATATCAACCGTCTGCCGCACCGAACTGATTTGTTCCGGCCCGGTAACTTGCTGCCCGGATTCATCAATAGAGTGAGAGAATCTGACCACCATCAGCCTTCATTGCCTGCCTGCCCGCGATCAACTCCCTTAGGGTGAGCCAGGGTTATCATCGGAGGCCGGAGGCGCGATTTGTTTCTCCAGCATTGCCAACCGTTCGGTTAGGCCATCGATCTGCTGCCGCAGGTCGCCGGACTCGCCGCTCGATTGGTCCAGATCCTTGGATGAATAACCAACCATACGCCGCAGCGATTCCAGTAATCGTAACGCCAGCAAGTGGCCCGTCAGACGGCTGCCGGCCTCATTCTGGGCCCGCCTGACACCTTCGACGATGGCCTGGAGCATGGCGATTTCCGCTTGGGCGCGAACCTCCTCTGCTTCCTGCACCAGCTGAGCCGTGCCGTTGGCTCTGGCGATCATGTCACTTTTTTGCTGATTCGCCAGCCAATATTCCGTGAATTGCCGGCTAACCGATTCAGGGGGCGCGAGCCGGCCAATCCGCAACTGAAGGGGCTTGATCCCTTCCTTGACCAGCCTGTCCCACACCTCGGTGGTCACTGCCTGGGTCAGGTCCCGTTGAACCTCGCGGCGATTTTCATCGAAGATGAGCCTGTCCAGTGGCTCCCGGGCCACGTGCGCGGCCAGTACGCCTTTGACTTTGCCGATAGGACTGTCGACCCAGGAAGAAACCTTGCCGCTCGCCGCCACCACGCCGGTATAAGCCGATCGGCGCACGGCTTCTTCGCTATATGGCAATGGTTCCAGGTGGGTCCGGTCTGTTCCGGGATCGATGTGGAACAAAATGGAGGCATCGGTGGTCAGAGGGATGCCGTCGTTGGAAATGAGGGGAATATCACGCGCGAATTGCTCGTTGGGCAACAGTTCGATGACCGCTACCGGGTACTCAAAGCGTCCCAGTTCGTGGACGCCGGGCGACAAAACGCGCCGGAAACGCGCGTTACGCTCCGTCACCGCGGCGTGGCCGTCGGGAACATTGACCAGCACCGGCCCGCCGACGCGCAACGAGACAGAGTTTTCGCGAAGCGCGGCCAGAGTCTGTGGTTTGATCTCCAGCGGAGCCTGCGCGCCGCTGGCCCGATTGCGGCGCTGTCGCTTGAGGAAATCACGGGCTGTTTTGCGATCGGGGCAATTATAAAACACCTGGACGAAACTGGTGGCCGCTTCCACCGCCAGCCACCAGCCGACAAAGACCGGGATCAAATGCCGCAAGACGCGGGGATTGAACATCTCCACCAGGGTCATGAGCCAGGGGGGGAAGGTGAGTGCAGCGATCTGGACCGGGGATAAATCATTGAAAAAAAACCAGGCCAGCAACGCCCGGCTGTCAATCCGCTCCAGGGCGGTCATATACAACCAGTAACCGATGAACAGCGCGATGAGAATGACCAACACCCAATCGATGTGTGGCAGATGCCACCTGGATTGCCGGTTGGCGGTCGCTACCGGTTGCGCTTGCTCCGCCATCGCGCTATTCCTCGCTCCTTTCCATCACGGTCTGCATCTCGGATGTCGCTTCCTGAGCCAGGCTGGTCAACAGCGGCCGCGTCGCCATCGGGCCCAATGTTTTATCGGCCGATACCTTTTCCAACACTTCCATCAGCCGCGTCGTAACTACTTCAGATAATTCGGCTTGCCTCTGCTGGTGCATGGTGTCGATACTGATCAGCAAGTTCTCCATGTTCTCGATTTGGGCGCGAGCGCGCGCTTGTTGAAAGACGCGATCCGACTCGATTTTGCCGGTGTGACGCTCTTGGGCCGCCCGATTCTGCCATTCAACCTGCCAGGTCTGCAACCGTTTCTCCAGGACTTCATCCGACAATTGCAGTGCCCCGACTCCTACGTTCTTGATTTCTATTCCCCGCGACAGGGATTGTTGCTCATCTGCGCCTTGTTGCCGTTCCAGCGCGTCTTTGATGCTTTGGCGGATCACTTCCAGAACATCCGTACCGGCCCCGAGCAGTAACTCATCCAGCGTATAGCCGCTCAACTCACTGACCAACAGCGAGGCCGCCTGGGGCGCAACCTGATCCGTCCATTCCTGCCGATCGATATCGTTGGTCATGCCGCCGGTGTAGCTCAGATCAAAGATGGCTTCCGTACTGTAAGCATAGGGAATTTTCTTGGCTTCGGCTTCCCGGCCGGGACGTGGCGGCGTTGATGGGCGACGAACCTGAAACAGGACGGTCACACTGGTCTCGACCGGAATCCCGTCCCGCGTGTTGGCGCTGACCGATTGCCGCCTGGCCTGGAGCCGCAAATCGAAAACCCGGCCAATCGATTCTCCCCGGTCGAGGAAGACCAAGCCCGGGCCGGTCGCCCGTGAATAACTGCGACCACGCATGACCGCCGCTGCCTGGTGGCTGGGCAAAAATCCCGCGCCCAGATATTTAAAGCTGGGGGGTAGTTCGGTGATGGGCGCTTTCTTCTTCAACGCCAGGTCGTCCAGTGGGATTCGGTTTTGCCCGAAGAGGAAGTTGGTGATCCCCAGGAGGTAGTTGCGCAAGAGCAGGGAGAACCCCTCGGACCAGCCGATATTCCCCCGAAGGGGCAATAACCACCGGGATAGATAGACAATGCCCAGGATGAAGGTGACTAGCACGGCCCCACCCCAGATCACAGCACCAATCGGACCGTAGGCCACGCCTCTTGAATCTTGCAAAAGCAAGCCCACCCCGCTGAAAAACAACAAAGCCAGCAGGAGAACACTCAGACCGGGAATGAATTGTCTTGATCGATTTTTCATGTGGTTTGCGCCGATCTGCGTTGCAACTATATCATACCGTATAGGGGTGGTAAAGCCGTAGGTGACTACCTTGGAAACATTATAATCGACAAATCGAATGCATCTCGCCATAAACGCTTATTTCTGGAACCAGTCCCATACCGGCAGCGGTCAATATTCCCGGCAGCTTGTTTATCACCTGAACCGGATGGTGTCGGATCTTGACCTAACCCTGGTATTGCCTGAGTTGCCGGGCAGTGATGCGCCGGCAGGCGTGCCCCCTGGGGTGCGGGTCGAGCGGGTGCCGGTTCGGGCTGGCCATTTCGGCAAAGTCCTATTCGAGCAATATCTTTTTCCGGCCGCCTGCCGGCGCGTCGGCGCGACGGTGGCCCATGTGCCCTACTGGGGCGGGCCGTTGCGCTCGCCCGTGCCGCTGGTCATCACCATCCACGACCTGACAACGCTTCTGGTGCTGGACTATAATCGCGGCTGGCGAGCGCGGCTCTACAATGCCTTGGTGGGCGCCGCCGCGCAGGGCGCGGCCCACATCATCACGGATTCTTTCGCCAGCAAGCTGGACATCATCGACCATCTGGCCATCCCCGAGGAGTGCGTGACGGCAATTTACCTGGGCGTAGGCCCACAGTTCACCGCAGCCCAATCGGCCGGCAACAGCCTGGTCGACATGGCCGTCCTGCGCAAGTATAACTTACCGGATTTCTATATTTTGTACCTGGGCGGGTATGAATTGCACAAAAACATCCTCACCCTGCTGCATGCTTACACCTATGTAGCCCAGGCACTGGGCGAGGACTACCCCTTAATACTGGCCGGGAAAAAGCCCGAGCGCGCTTCGCCGAATTTCCCCGACTACGAGGATTATATTGAACGGTCAGGACTGGCGAAATTTGTGCGCTGGATCGGCTTTGTCGATGAGGAAGATAAGCCGGTTCTCTATCGGAACGCCGAGGTGTTCGTTTTTCCCAGCCGCCACGAGGGTTTCGGCCTGCCTCCGCTGGAGGCAATGGCCTGTGGGACACCGGTGGTCGCCAGCACCAGCGGCTCGCTACCGGAGGTGGTCGGTCCAGCGGGCTTTGCCGTGGATCCCGACGACCCCCGCAACATGGCCGGGGCGATCATCGCCATCATCATGCAGGAACAACTCGCGGCCGAGCTGCGGCAAAAAGGGCCGGAGCAGGCCGCCAAATTCTCCTGGGAAACGATGGCCGCGGAAACACTGCTGGTCTATGATCGCGTGGCCGCAGGGGCTGAGAAGGGGGACTTATGACAGATGCCGGGTCTCTACTTCCATGATTTTGAAATAACAAGAGCTACACGGAATGGATAACACGCGCATAACTTCCTTTGATAATGTCTACGACGGCCTGCCGGTTTTGGTCACAGGCCACACCGGTTTCAAAGGCTCATGGCTGGTCACCTGGCTGCTGGAGCTGGGCGCGCAGGTCATTGGGTTCAGCCTCCCGGAGCCGCCCACGCGGCCGAGCACCTTCGTCGCCGCCCGGCTGGCGGAGCGCATCACCGATGTGCGCGGGGACATTCGCGATCTGGATGCTCTGCGTGACACCATCGTCAGCCACCGGCCGCAAATCGCCTTTCACCTGGCCGCCCAACCCATCGTCCTGCGCTCAGTCGAACTGCCCAAATTGACGATTGACACCAATGCTGGCGGAACCGTCAATGTGCTGGAAGCCATTCGCACGACTGACAGCGTGAGCGCCCTGGTCAGCATCACGACCGACAAGGTTTATGAAAACCAGGAGTGGCTCTGGGGTTACCGGGAGGCCGACCAGCTTGGCGGGCACGATCCCTATAGTGCCAGCAAGGCCATGGCTGAACTGGCTATCGCCGCCTATCGCAGTACTTATTTCCGGCCGGACGCCTATGGCCGGGAGCATCAGGTAGCCGTCGCCTCGACCCGGGCGGGCAATGTCATCGGCGGCGGGGATTTCGCCGATTTTCGGCTCGTGCCAGATTGCATGAAAGCCTTGATGGAAGGCCGGCCCATCGGCGTCCGCAACCCGTTGAGCGTCCGGCCGTGGCAGCACGTGCTGGAACCACTCAGCGGCTATTTGTGGCTGGGGGCCAGGTTGTTTCGTGAGGGGCCGGCTTTCGGAGAAGCCTGGAATTTCGGCCCGCTGGAACAAAAAGGTGTGCCCGCCCGCGATTTGGCGGACAAACTCGTCGAGCTGTGGGGCGGCGGCTCCTGGGTTCACACCCATCCGGGGTATGCTGAGGTAGAGACAGGCCAGTTGCGTCTTAGTTGGGACAAGGCTGCCCACCGGCTGAACTGGCGGCCGGTTTACACCTGGGTGGATGCTCTGGCCGAGATCACCGGCTGGTTCAAGGCTTACCAGGCCGGGGACGACATGCAAGCCGTAACCTTGCGACATATTCAACAATACATGGCGCGGGCCGGCGAACAAGGGCTTGACTGGACGGCGTCACAAGCCTAGCCGTTCGGTAGGCCCTGGCCCATGTCGTCGACTAAAAAAGCAGGTGTGGCGTTTCCGATCACCCTCCTGATCGGCTCTCTCGTCCTCCTCTACCTTCGGTTGAACCCGTTCGTCTTTTCCTGGACGGGAAGGATCCCCGTCGAGCGAATCGACTGGCGGCCATTATCTCTGGTCGATATTCCCATCAACATCCTGGTGATCTTGCCGTTCGGGTTTGGGCTGGCGGGGACGTTGGCGCGGGCCGGCTGGTCGCGACCAGCCGTCGCCTGCGGCACGCTGATCTTCGGAGTTCTCATCTCCATCGTCCTGGAGAGCATGCAACTATTCATGCCCAATCGCGCGCCATCGCTGGCCGATGTGGCGGCCAACGCCCTCGGCCTGGCCTTGGGCTACGCCCTGTTCCGGGCTTGGGAAGACGGCTGGGCGCGTACCATTGATCGCACTGTCACCACCGCCAACCTTCTGGCTATTGTGGCCTTCTACGCTCTCTTCGCCGCGCTCCTGACGAATTATTTTTATAGGGCCGCCGAACTCCGTAATTGGGCCGCCGATTATCCGTTGAATATCGGCAGCGAAGCGGATGGAAGCCGGACGTGGAGCGGAAAAATTCTTGACCTCTTTTTTCTGGACCGTGAGATGGATGAAGGGGAGGCCGCCGCCGCTCTGGCAGGCGACTTGCCCGCCGATCTGCTGGCCCGCTATGACCTGACCGGCCGCGCGCCTTTTGTCGATGAAGCGGGCGTCCTGCCGCCATTGGCCTGGGGGGCAGGACCCATCAGCGCTCAGACCGGAACCGGCGTGATCGTTGGCGCCGGGGAATGGCTGGCGACCGGGAGGCCGGTCGCGGCTTTCTCACTCTCCGGCCGGGCCGCTAACGCTTTCACCATTGGTATTCGCGCCGTCCCGGCCGTGCCCCGTCAGGCCGGTCCGGCCCGGATCGCCTCTATCTCGTCCGACGTGAACTACCGTAATATCATGGCCGGCCAGCACCGGGACCGGCTAGTCATCCGCCTGCGCACTCCCATGACTGGCGATAATGGCCAGCGCCCACAATTTATCGTGCCCGATGTCTTCACCGAATCCGGCCCCCGCACTATCATCGTCACTTACAACCACCCCATGCTTCAAGTTTATCTGGACCAACAACCTGAGCCGCAAGCGTTGTCTCTGGCACCGGGTTTCGCGTTCTTCGCCGCCCTTGCCGGCCGGACGCAGTGGTTCCAGGATTTGACCGGCCACCCCTATCGCTATGATCTCGCTTACTTGTTACTGCTGGTGGGCTTACCCGTACTGGTAGTCGGCGAGCTGATGGGAGCTAAATACGTGGTTCGCAAATGGGGCAAGCCCGGCGATCGCCAATGACTGACAGTTAGCGCGAATTTAATGCGTGAGGCTGGCCGCGGCGGCATGGTCCAGAAACCAGCGAACCTCGCCATTGCGCGGCCGGATTCGTTGCGCTGGCAGTTGCTCCGGGTCCGGCGGGCCTTCGATAGTGCAGGCCACTGCCTCGGCCTTGCCGGCTCCGCCGGCCAGAAAGAATATCTGCCGGGCATCGTTCAACACGAGCGGGGTCAGGCTGACGCGGTTAGCCGGGCGACCGCCGTAATCGCCCGTCACCGCGATGACCGGTTCGACCGCCGGCGACGATCCCGGGAAAAGTGAGGCCGTGTGGCCGTCCTCCCCGAGGCCCAGGAGCACGAGGTCAAACCGCGGCCAGGAGTGCGGCGCGCCGGGATCGTGGGTCGCGCGAAAATCGCGCAAGACACAGGCGTAGTGCCCGGCGGCTTCGGCCGCCGCCAGTTCCCCTTTAATACGACGGACATGGGCCGCCGGAACCGGCACATGTTCGATCAAGGTTGCGTGGGCCTGTCCATAATTGCTCTCCTCATCGTCGGGCGGCACGAGACGCTCATCGCCCCAGAACAGGTGCACCCGCCGCCAGTCAAGCAGATTGGGCTCGGCCGCCAGTCGCCGGTAGAGGGCTTGCGGTGTGCTACCGCCGGACAGCACAAAGGTGGCGAGCCCGCGAGATTGAACGGCCGATTCGAGGGAGGCGACGACGAACGGCAGCGCTGCCGCGGCCAGATTATCGCTGCGGATGATATCAGGCATTGACGTGGCCCATTTCATGGGTCATAGCCAGGGCATCATAGGCCGCCCCGTAAAGCGCCGTCTTGGGATTGAAGATCACGTGAACCGGAATGCGCTCCATCATGTCCGTGAAACGGCCCTTGTCGATGAAGAACTTCATCAGAGGACCATTCTGTAACTGGGGCAGGATACGGGGCGGGATACCACCGCCCAGGTAGATACCGCCCGTAGCCAGGACCGTCAGAGCCAGATTGCCCGCCTGATCGCCCAATATTTCCATGAAAAGTTCCATGGTGGCGATGCAGATGTCGGCTTCGCCGGCAATGGCGGCCTTGGCAATAACTGGTGTCATATCCGCCTTGCCGGCTAGCGCCTCTTGCAGCCAGGCTGGTTCCTCGAAGCGACCACTTTCACGCAGGAAAGTGTAAATATTAGGGATACCAATCCCGGAGCACACCCGTTCATAGCTGACGTGGCCCATGCGCGGCAGCCAGAAGTTGAGCATCTCCAGTTGCAACGGCGTCGTCGGGCCGAAGGCGCAGTGGCCGCCTTCTGACGGAAATGCTTCATAGCGCGTGCCGGTCCACACGAGGAACCCTTCGCCCAAACCAGTTCCCGGTGCGATGACCCCGACAGCGCCACGCGCGACTGGCTCGCCCTCATTGAGCGTTACCACGTCAGCGCCACTCAGGTAAGGCACGGCGCAGGCGACCGCTTCCAGGTCGTTGAGCAGGTGGATGTGGAAACCGAAACGATCGCGAACGGCCGCGGCTTCGATCACCCAGGGCAAGTTAGTGACCTGCGCCCGCCCGCCAACCACCGGCCCGGCCACGCCGAAGCTGCCGGCCGTGATCTCGTGGTCGTGTTCGCGCAGAAATTCTTCAATAATGAGTTCCAGGGTCTGGTACTGCTGGCTGGGAAACGTGCGCTCCAAAACGGGATGCCGGACGATCCCGTCCTCCTGTTCCTGAACCGAAAAGAGAGCGAGCACCGTCTTGGTGCCGCCGATGTCGCCTGCCAGTAACATAGTTCTCCCCAATAGTCCGGTTTTCGGACAGAAACCCGATTTTTTCTACTCTATGATTTTGATCATCCCATAAAAAGCGACATGATCCTTGATATTGCTAGCCGCGGGCTTAGGATCAGGATAATACCAGGCCGCATTCTGAACTTTCTCCCCATCGACGACAACATCGTAATAACTGGCGACGCCCTTCCAGTGACAGGTTGTATGGCGATCGCTTTTCTGAAAGTATTGGCGATTGATGGATTCCGGCGGGAAATAATGATTTCCCTCGACTATTTCCGTTTTGCCTGTTTCGGCAACAACCACATCATTCCACATCGCTTTAACCATGGTGCGATAATATCTCCTTTATGGTGAATCGTCCTCTGTTGTGATTTCGATGGCGCGAAGGAGCGCGTCAAGTTCTTCATGGCAATCAGGACACATCGCCAGATGGTGCTCCATCAAAGGCAATGTATCGTCAGCCAACAGGCGACCGGCCAGACACTCAACATACTGATCCAGCCGGTCGGCTACCTCAGCACAGGAGAGTTCGTCCTCGCGAGTATGGGCGAGAATCTGCATCAAACGGGTCAGCGTCGCTTCGTCCATTGGTATGGTCGCGGCCGACGAATCCGTTGCCGGAGCCGAGGCTCCAAGTATCTTTTTGAGTCTATCAATCAGGCTTGCCATTCTCTTTCTCTGACGGTATGGCCGGTTCAATTCTTACACAAGGATTACATCCCCAGCAAACCGTCGTTTCACACTTGGGCAAAGGTCGCAATAACTTCCTCCGGGGTCAGGCCGTCTTCCGACAATCGCTCTTTCAGCCGTCGTCGCGCGTCAAACAGCAGCTTGTACATGGCGTTCTGGTTGGAATTCATCATGTAGGCCACTTCACTTAGCGGCTTGCCGTGGATCAGGAAGGCTACCATGGCGGTTCGTTGCCTGCCGGTCAATTCCTCATTGATCAACCGGACGACATAAGCGATCATTTCGCGGCGTTCGACCGATTCTTCCGGTTGCGGCGAGGTATCGGCGATAAACGAGGGCGTGAAGTCGCCTTCGTCGGACTCGGTCAGTTGCTGGAGCGATGCGTCGCGCCAGCGTTTGCGACGCAGTTCGGTAAGGGCGATATTGAGGGCGATTTTGTTGGCCCAGGTAGTAAACAAACTTCGGCCGGCAAACGAGTCCAGATTGTCAAGAACCTTGAGCAATGCATCCTGTACGAAATCATCGACCAGAGACTCGAACTCCGGCAGCGATGGATCAACCTGAGCCACCAGCCCACGCTTCAAACCATTAGACAGAATGGCGCGCAGATCCTCAAGCGCCCCGTCTCGCCGGGAGCCAGAAATGCGCAAATCTTCGAGCCATTCTTCGTTGGTGCGTGTCGCGCTCATATTATCTAGATCGCTGCTAATTTTTACCGCTCAGACCACATCCCCAGCCACTTCTAATCCCAGTTCGGGATCTCCCCGTTCAACTCTGCCGGTTCAGGGCCATTATAATTGTAATCACGCCGGGGACGAACAAGCAATGAGATATCCTCAGGCTTGCCGGAAATTCACCAACCGGTCATGAATAGCCTTGATTCACCCGGCCGGTCCAGAACGGATGGCCTTGTAATAATCACACTGCGGCTGCAGCGGGCAAACGGCGCATTTCGGGTTGCGAGCCCGGCACACAGCCCGCCCGTGGCGTATCAGGTTCATGTGCAGGGCATAATACGTTTCCGGCTCGCCTAATCCGGCCAATATCTGATGAGCCTTGTCGGCCGTGGTCCGGGGCGGGATCAATCCCAACCGCCCGCTTACCCGATGGACATGAGTATCGACCGGGAAGACCGGCCGGCCCAGCGAAAAGAGCAGCACAATCGATGCCGTCTTGGGGCCAACGCCCTCGATGCTGGTCAGCCAATCCATCGCTTCATCAAGCGGCATTTCGGCCAGAAAATCAAGTGACAATTCGCCGCGTTCCCGGTAAATGGTGCGTAAGGCATTTTGAATGCGCGGTCCTTTCATATTAGCCAGCCCAGCCGGACGGATCGTCGCAATCACGTCACCGATCGGGGCATTCATGACACTTTCCCAATCGGTGTATCGCTCTCTCAGGGCCTGATAAGCGCGTTCGGTGTTGATGTCGGCCGTCGCCTGGGAGAGAATCGTGCTCACCAGTTCATCGAGTGGTGGCCCGTGGGACTGCCAGACAGGCTCGCCATACATTTCGTTCAGGCGGTGGAATACGGCCCGGTATTTCTCGCGCCGCGGATCGTTCATTTGGCATCTACCGCCCGGGCCTGGGCACGCTGGCGGCGACCGGTCAGACAGTCCAGCAGCGCTTGTCGAACGGACTCGCGTTCGGGCGGGCTCAGCCCGATCAGGTCAAAAACCAATTCGTCCAATCCCCAACGATCCAGGCGATTCAGATCGGCGACCGTCTCGGTGAGCGGTCGTTCGGCCAATTGCCGGAAACCCTGCACCAACCGGGCACCCGTGGCCGGGTCAATGGCTCGTGGATCGGGTAATTCCACCTCGCTCAATTCGTAGGCCGCCAGCCACAAAACCCCCTCGCCCAGGTTCAGACGGCCGTGCAATTCGCACTGCAAGGCGAACCAGGCGCTGTTCAGCAACGCCGCCGCTACTTCGGGGTCGATGCCCGGTCCGAGCATCAGGCGATAAATTTGCTGGTCCACGGCCATTGGCTCTTGAGGCAGAACGACAAAGTGGCGCTGCCAGATGCCCTTAGCCATCAGCAACGAGGCCGCCGGTTGTTCGGGAAGGCTATACCACGGCCGGCGTGCCCTGCAGGTCCGTCGCAGATGAATCCCTTGCGCCATGCCCCATTCCACGTACTCACCGGCGTGCGTTCCGGTCAGACTGGCATCGGCCGGGATGGCCAGCCATTCGTGGTCAGCTGCCATCCGGTCCGGCCGTAAATGGTCAACACCCCGTAGCGATTTGAGCAACGGCCGGCGGAATTCCGGCTCAATCGACCAGCGCTCAATTTGCTCGGGGTTCAAGTAAAAGAAATGGTTCGCCCCCGTCGTAAATCCGCGTTGAACTTCGGCCCACTGATGCAACGCAACCAGCGGGCGAGGCGGCCGGCGCTGCGTTACCTCCGGTGCGCGCCAAAACGCGCCCCAACGCGCGGACGGATCCAGCCGGGATTGTTCGTAGACGCGCACCGACAGGCTGCCGGTGCTGCGGTCGCCGGGCGGCAACAAACGGCCGACGAATTGCTCAACGGCGGCCACGCGGCGCGAATCCTCGGCCTCGCTATCGAGCAATTCAGGCAGAGGCCGTTGCAGACTGGCGAAACGCACCCGGTTGGCCGCGCGGGCGGCCGGGTCGGCGGACCGTTCGAGGATTATGACACAGGTATTGACGCCCGCTCCGGCAAACCAGCGTTCGACGGCCGATTCCACGACAGCCAGGATACGGAAGTTGTCGAGCAGGAATTGCTTCAACGCCCGGCCATAGGCGACATCGAGCCAGCCGTTCGGCACGACGAAACCCAACCGGCCGCCCTCGCGCAAGAAGGCCGCGCTGTGGAGAAAGAAATAGGCGTAGAGACCGGCGCGGCGGCTGAGCGTTGCACGAAATTCCTGTGTGAGTAATGGTCCTTGACCGGCCGGGCTTCGCTCCAGCACTTCGTCGGCAAAAAGGTGCAATTGGGCTTCGGCCGCGGCGTCAAGCCGTCCGATCCACTCAGCTCTGGTGTAAGGGGGATTGCCGATGACCGCGTCAAAAGGGGCGTACTCGCCGGGGTCGATCGTGAAGAAATTTGCCTGGCGGACATTGACGCCCGGCAAATCAATCGCTTCGGCTGATTCGGCGTCGAGTTCAACCCCATAGAGCGTTGGCGGCAACTCGACTGTCGAGGAAGACAGCCAGGCGCGCCAGCGGGTAGCCCGTCGGAGCAGCGCGCCATCCCCGCAACTGGGATCGAGCAACCGGTCTTCCGGGCGACGAAGGCAGAAACCCAATAACAGGTCGGCTACATCCGCCGGTGTGGCATACTGGCCCCAAGTGCGCTGTTTGCTGGTCATGATCCGGTTCGGGCGGCGAGCGGACCAAGATTTAGGGTCCGGGTCCGGCCTGCGTCTGAGGCATAAATCCGGCCACCCATGCGTCGATCCCTCGCTCGCCTGGGATTATACTACAAGGGCTATGACGGCGTTATCTTCAGCAGCCTTTTTGAAAGATTTGCCCGATATCACCCGGCCGTTGTTGCCGCCGAGGTTGCAGGGTTTCCAGGCGCGCTTCCACTAGCCCCTCCCCGTCACGCAAGATTCTTATCATGCGACTGTCCCCAAGAGAGTAAGATAAGAATCTTGCGCGACGATCCATGGGCAACTATAATACTTAATTATGAACCGTCATTTCACTATGTGAACCAATGCTACAAGGAACAACCATGCCCAAGCCCACCACCAGCCCTCTTAACGACCCGGTCTACACCCGGGCGCCCTACTGGAAAGACGTGCCCGACGAGCAGTGGATGGACTGGCGCTGGCAGATGTCCAACCGCCTCAACTCCGTCGACGAACTTGGCCGGATCATCAACCTGACCGAATCCGAGCGGCGCGCCTTGAGCGCCAAGGGCCTGTTTCGGGTCGATATCACACCCTACTTCGCCAGCCTCATCGACCCTGACGACCCCCACTGCCCGGTGCGCAAGCAGGTCATTCCCACCGACCGCGAGATGGTGCCCTTCAGCTCCATGATGGAAGACTCGCTGGCCGAGGACAAGCACTCGCCCGTGCCGGGGTTGGTCCACCGCTACCCCGATCGCGTCCTGATGCTTATCACCACCCAGTGCGCCAGCTACTGCCGCTACTGCACCCGCAGCCGCATCGTCGGTGACCCGACCCAGACCTTCAGCCGGGCCGAGTTCGATGCACAGATCGAGTACATCGAGAACACGCCGCAGATTCGCGACGTGCTGCTCTCCGGTGGCGACCCCATGGTCCTGGCTCCCAAGCTGCTGGACATGATCCTCGGCCGCCTGCGGGCCATCCCTCACGTCGAGATCATCCGCATCGGCTCGCGCGTGCCCGTCTTCCTGCCCATGCGCGTCACCCCCGAGTTCTGCGACATGCTGGAGAAATACCATCCGTTCTGGCTCAACATCCACGTCAACCATCCGAAGGAGATCACCCCCGAACTGGCCGCGGCCTGTGACCGTCTGACCCGCGCCGGCGTGCCCTTGGGCAACCAGAGCGTGCTACTGGCCGGGGTCAACGACTCCGTCCACATCCAGCGCAAGCTCGTTCACGACCTGGTGAAGATTCGCGTGCGGCCCTACTACCTCTACCAGTGCGATCTGGTCGAGGGGTCCGGTCACTTGCGCACGCCCGTCAGCAAGGGTATCGAGATCATCGAAGGCCTGCGCGGCCACACCTCCGGCTATGCCGTGCCGACCTATGTCGTCGACGCCCCCGGCGGCGGCGGCAAGATCCCGGTCATGCCCAACTACCTCGTCAGCCAGGCCCCCGGCAAGGTCGTCCTGCGCAACTTCGAGGGCTACATCACCACCTACACCGAGCCGCTCGACTACGACCCGACCGAAATTTTGCACCAGGAAGCGCTGGTCGCCCGGCGCCCGGAACCGGGCCAGGAAGGCGTGCTGGCCTTGCTGGAAGGCGATCGAATGGCCATCGAGCCGGCTGGCTTCGAGGAAGTCCACGCCCGTGGCGGCGCCGAGCATCGTCTGCGCAGCGGCGAAATCGCCCAGAAGTGGCAACCCTTGGGCGTCGGGTCCATTGAGGTCCACAAGCCCCGCGAGCGCCTGTCGGCGGGGAAGGAAGAGGGGGAATAGAACGCAGATCAGATGGGGCGCAGATTGTCGCGGTCAGGAATGATCGAAAAATCAACGTGAATCAGCGTAGTAATCAGCCTCATCAGCGTTCCATTTTGCCGATCATGAACGAACCGCCTTATCCCGGCACGCAAGCGGTGGCACGGGCGATGGCCTTGCTGAAGGCTTTCGACGACAACCATCCCATGTGGGGCTTGACCGAATTGGCCCGCGAGACAGGGCTGAACAAGACTACGACCCACCGGTTGCTGGCCGCACTCGAGCGCGAGGGCATGGTTGGCCGGGCGGCCGACGGCGAGCGCTACGTGCTGGGGCCTGAGATCGTTGTCCTGGGCGGCCGGGCGCTGCGGGCCAACAATCTGCGCGCCGTGGCCCGGCCCGAGCTCGAGCGGCTGGCGGCCAAGACAGGCGAGACGGCCTCACTGGAGATTTTGACCGGCACGGAGATGCTGGTCATCGACGAGATAGTTGGCGGGCACCTCATGAGCGGTGTGCCTGACCTCGGCAGCCGCTGGCCGGTGCATGCCTCCTCCACCGGACTGGTCGCCCTGGCCTTTATGCCGGAGGATGACGCGCGCGCCTTGTTACCGGCTACGCTACTCTCGGTCACCCGTCAGACCTTCACGAATCGCGCCGACCTCTGGCGTGAGCTAGAGGTCACACGTCGGCGCGGCTATAGCATCGGCGACGAGACGCTAGAAGTGGGCCTGGTGGCTATCGCCGCGCCGGTTTTCAATCACGACGGACAGGTGATGGCCGCCATCAGCATCGCCGGGCCGAAGCTGCGCGTCACGCCCAAATGCGTGCCAGCGATCGGCGAGCAGGTCCGCGCCGCGGCCAACAGCGTTTCCGCCCGACTGGGCTATCGGCCATAATAGGCTTATCGTTACGCAAGATTCTTATCTTGCGAAGGGCTTTACTTGCGAAGATCACGAGATAAGAATCACACACTACACTTGTTCAAATGACTACTGACAATCTATTCATCGACCTCAGCCACACTGTCGAAGCGGGCATGATCACCTACAAAGACCTGCCCGCGCCGGTGGTCTGCGATTTCCTTAGCCGGGAGGCTTCGCGCCAATTTTACGCGCCCGGCACGGAGTTCCACATCGGCCGCATCGACATGGTCGCCAACACCGGCACCTACGTCGACGCGCCTTTTCACCGCTATCCGAACGGCAAAGATTTGTCGGAGCTGCCGCTGTCATCGCTGGCTAACCTGCCGGCCATCGTCGTCCGCGTGCCTCCCAACGGCCGGGCAGTGGATGCGGCCGCCTTCGCACAGCTGGATGTGACCGGGAAGGCCGTTCTTATTCACACCAGCTGGTCACGCCACTGGCGGACCGACGCCTATTTCGAAGGCCATCCGTTTCTCACTGGCGATGCGGCCGAACTGTTGCGCGAGCGCGGTGCGGCCCTCGTGGGCATCGACTCTTACAATATCGACGACACGGCCGACGGCGCGCGCCCTGTCCACTCGATCTTACTAGCGGCCGACATCCCTATCGCCGAACATCTGACCGGCCTCGACCGCCTGCCCGGCGACGCCTTCCGCTTTTTCGCCGTCCCGGTCAAGGTCAAGGCCTTCGGGACGTTTCCGGTGCGGGCGTTTGGGCTGATGTCATAAAATAGAAACCTGATTTTTGGACTGAGAAAGGCAATACCCGTATGCACGTCCACTTCACCTACCCTTTGACCCCGGCCGAATCCGACTATTTGCAACCCGCCCTGGCAGAAGGCATCAATCTCAGCAACGGGCCGGAACCGTCGTCCGACACCGCCGTCCTCGTCGCCGGGCGACCTACCCGCGAGCAGATCGAGGCCGCGCCAAACCTGCAGGCCTTGATCATTCCCTGGGCCGGGCTGCCGGAGGAGACGCGGACCCTCATGCGCGATTTCCCCCATGTGGCCGTCCACAATCTGCACCACAACGCCGCGCCGGTGGCCGAGTTGGCGTTAATGCTCCTATTGGCCGCGGCCAAGTTCGCCGTGCGCTATGACGGGGCACTGCGCCGCCACGACTGGCGGATTCGTTATGAACGCCCTGCTCCGTCAGTGCTGCTGGAGGGAAAGACAGCCCTGGTGTTGGGCTACGGGGCTATCGGTCGCCGGGTGGCCGCCGCCTGCCGGGTCCTGGGCATGAAGACGCTGGCTACCCGCCGTAGCGTCGATACGACCGAAACCGGCGACGGCACTGAGGTTTATCCCGCTGCTGACTTACCGGAATTGCTGCCGCGAGCCGATGCGCTGATCATTTGCCTGCCACACACGCCGGACACGGACGGCTTATTGGGCGCGGCCGAGATGGCGCTGCTGCCGTCGAAAGCCATCCTAGTCAACATCGGCCGGGGCAAGATCATCGACGAGGCGGCGCTCTACGAATCGCTGCGCGACGGCCGCCTCCATGCCGCCGGGCTGGACGTATGGTATAGTTACCCGCCCGACAAAGGCGCGCGAGCTAATTGGGCGCCTTCGGCCTATCCCTTCCACGAACTGGACAACGTCATCATGAGCCCCCATCGTGGCGGTGCGTCGGACGAGACCGACCGGCTGCGGATGGCAGCGCTGGTGGAGTTGTTGAACGCGGCGGCCGATGGGCAGCCGGCGGGCAATAAGGTCGATTTGGACGCGGGATATTAGGTGTAAAGAGGCTCAAACTTGCGCGTGTTTGGCCGTTGGTTTGATCTAAACTCTTGTTAACCTGAAGTTAGTATCAGTCTCGCTCCCGTTCAAGCCTTTGCGCCACTTTCCTTATTTCTGTTAGAATGAGTTTCAGGTCGGCCGGCAAATTTCGCCGGTCTTGAGGATGCTTATCTCATGAAAATGTTGCTGTTGGCCTTGCTGTTCATCCTGTCGATGGCCCTGGCTGTTCCGGCGCTACCCTTCGCCTACGGGCAAATGAGTGGTCCGCCACCGGCCCCGATGGCCGATCTGGTCTTCACGGCCGTGGAACTTGAATCGGAAGCCGTCGAAGGTATCGGATTGTTAGGAGAGGAATTGACAGTCGCTGCCCGGGAGGCCGGCTCCTTCACCTCGCGCACCGTCGAAGCGCCCATTCCCTTTAACGCCGTCGTTCCGCAATGGACCGGCACCAATCCGCTGGCCATCGAATTGCAGGTGCGCACCAGCCTCGATGGCCTAACCTGGAGCGACTGGTCCCACAGCCATGCCCATGCCGACTGGATGGAGCCAGACGATCCGGAGGTCGCCGGTGAAATGGTTTTGGTGACCGCGCCGGAGGAGCGACACGAATACCTCCAGTTCCAGATCCTATTCGAGCCGGAGGAGGGCGAAGAACTGCCGGCATTAAGCGAGTTACGCCTGACCTTCATCGACAGCACGGCCGGACCGACGACCGAGGAACTCATCCTGATGCAGCAGGAACTGGAAGGAACGAGCAGTTTGTTGCCGGAAAGCCAGGCTTCTTACCCCAAGCCGTTCGTCGTCAGCCGCGCCGTCTGGTGTACCCACGCCGATTGTGTGTATACCACCGGGCTGGAGTATCACCCGGTCAGCCATCTCATCGTCCATCACACTGTTTCCAGCAATTCCAGCACCAGCTGGGCGGCCGTCGTCCGGGCCATCTGGAACTTCCACACCTACAATCGCGGCTGGGGCGACATCGGCTATAACTATCTGGTCGACCCGCAGGGCGTCGTTTATGAGGGCCATTACGGCGGCGATGATGTCGTCGGCACGCACGCGTCCGGGGCCAACAAAGGCAGCATGGCCGTGGCTCTGCTGGGCACGTTCACCCAGCCCGACCAGTCGCCACCGGGTATCAGGCCGCCACAGCCGATGCTTGATTCGGCCGTCGAAATCCTATCCTGGAAGGCGGCGCAACGGAACATCAATATCTTTGAGGCCAGCCGGTCGCTTCCCAATATCAGTTGGGGCCTCCCCCACCTGATGGGCCACCGCGATGTCTACGGCACGACCGCCTGCCCCGGCGATCAGGCTCACCTGCTAATCCCGTGGATGCGCGACCAGATCGCCGGGCGTATTGGCCTGGTCGATCCCCACATCTATGCCGACGATTTAAACCCGGCCTTCACGCGCAGCCAGACCGGCTCATGGTTCGAGCCGCCCTACCTATGCGGCTACAACAACCATAGCTGGTACACCTGGTCGGTGACTAATTCCGGCGCCAGCACCAACTGGGGCGAGTGGCGGCCGAACGTGCCGGCCAACGGTCGCTACTTGATTGAAGTCTACGCGCCTTATTGTCGTACCGGGCGGGCCGAGACTACGGGCGCGACCTACACCATCACCCATGCTGATGGCACAAGCACGCGCACGGCCAACCACAACGCCAATATCGGCCTATGGATGCCACTGGGCGAATTCAACCTGAATCAAGGCAACGGTAATGTCATTCGCCTGACCGATCTGACCACGACCGACACGGGTGTCGGCGTGTGGTTCGACGCCATCCGCCTGCGTCCAGTCGATGCCCCACCGCCGCCATCCTTGCCGACGGCCAAGAACCTCGAACCGGCGACTGATGTCTGGCGAACCGACCGGCGGGTCGTCTTCACCTGGCAGGTCAATAATCCGCAGACGGTGACGATTACCACGCTCCAAGTGTCGGCCGATCCGGGCTTTAATTCCGTGCTGATCAATCAGAGTTGGGCCGGTGTAGTGACGACCCACAGCCACACCTTTGGCGAAGATTTCGCCGATCTTTACTGGCGTGTGCTCTTAAGCCGGACGAACGCGCCGCTCATCTCCAGCGTGCCGACGCACTTTGGGCTGGATGCGACGTCACCCATCTCGGCCGTTCGTTCGCCCCTGTTCTATCTGCCGGCCGGCGAACAGTACATCCTTGAATGGAGTGGGTCCGACGCCCTCTCCGGTGTGGACCGCTATCATATCGAATTTCGCACACCGGGCGCTCTTTGGACTCGGTGGTTGACTGATACGCGCTTGCGGTCGGCGACCTTCACGCCGCTCGTCCCGGCGGCTGTCTACGAGTTTCGCTCGCTGGCCGTGGATAAGGCGGGCAACACCGAACCATCCGGCAAAGGGGCCGATGCTGCAACCTCACAGGCGATACCGTTAGGTGAGGCGGGTTTTCTCCCGGCTGTCTGGCGCTAAATGAGGCCTTGGGGTTGACAGTTTTCCGGCAGGATAATATTTTTAGATGAAGTAACTAAATCCGAGCGCCCGGATCAATCGGCGCAATCTGTGGATGATTTCTTAATATGGTCGGGTGAAAATGGCTGATTTCGAAACCGTTGACGTTCTGATCGTTGGTTCCGGCCCGGCGGGTACCTCGACGGCATTGCACCTCATCAAACAGGATCCGGCCTGGGCGGGCCGGATCACGATAGTAGACAAAGCCGTTCATCCACGCGAGAAGCTGTGTGGCGGGGGCATCACCCACATGGGTCAGAACATACTGGCCAATTTAGGTCTGCCCCTGGAACCGCTAAACTTCGAGGTCAAAGAGGCACGCCTCCTCTACCGGAACAACTCCTATTCATTTTTCGGTAACCCGGTCTTTCGTATTGTCCGGCGGGATGAATTCGACCACTGGCTAGTGCAAACAACCGAGAAACTTGGTGTGCCGGTGCGGCAGGGGGAGGCCGTGACCGCCGTTACGCCCCACGGTGATTACATCGAGGTTGTCACCACTAAGGCTATTTTCCACGCCCGGGTATTGGTCGCCGCCGATGGCTCGCGCAGCTTCGTGCGGCGCAAGCTGAAATGGGACGATGATTCACGGGTGGCCCGCCTGGTGGAGGTATTGACGCCGGAAGACGCGACAGTTCAGCCGGAATTCCGCGAGGGGTTAGCCATCTTTGATTTTACCCCGATGGATGAAGACCTGCAGGGTTATTACTGGGACTTCCCCAGCTTCATCAAAGGCAAACCGTTCATGAACCGGGGTGTCTTTGACAGCCGCGCCGTCCCGCAAAAGCCGAAGGCCGACCTGAAAGGGGTGCTGTCCACTGAGATGGCCACGCGTGACCGCGATCTGGACGACTACCAGTTAAAGGGGCATCCGATCCGCTGGTGGAGCACCGGCGGCCGCTTTTCCCAGCCGCGCGTGCTGCTGGCTGGTGACGCGGCCGGGGTGGATCCGCTATTCGGCGAGGGCATTTCCTTTGCCCTGGGCTATGGCGAACCGGCATCGGAGACGATCATCGATGCGTTCGCCCGCCAGGATTTCAGCTTCGACACCTATGCCGGGCGTCTGAAAAAACACCGGCTCTTTCGCCACCTACGCCTACGCACCTGGGCGGCCCACTATGCCTACTGGCTTAACTACCCGAATGTCGTCAGAGTGGGCTGGTCGATCATGCGGCTCGTGATGCGCTTCACCCCGTGGAAGCATCGTGATTACGTTCCGGGGCGTATGCCGGAGTTCCGGCTAACGGATATGACGCCGCAATCGTAGGCGTTACACGCCGGCGATCCAGCATTGCCCGGCACTGACCGACCGGACCAGCGTTATCAGGGCAACATCTGAAAACTGTACCCAAGCCCACGTTCGGCGATGATATACAACGGGTTGTTTGGGTCCGGCTCGATCTTGCTCCGCAGCCGGTGGACATGCACGTGCAGCCGGTCCTCGCGCGCCTCTTCCATGGGCCAGATACGGTTGAGCAGAAACTCGGTGCTTACAATCCGCCCGGCATTGCGCACCAGGATGTAGAGCAATTTTGTCTCAGTTGGCGTCAGCGATACGCGCTCGCCGTCGACCTGCGCCTCTCGTTGGGGGAAGTCGATCGTCAATCGCTCGTCGATCCGGGTCGATGAATCCAGAGTGTAAGTGTAATCTTCCATGCGCCCCAAGACCCGCCGGACACGGGCGATCAACTCCGGGGGATTAAACGGCTTGACGATGTAATCCTCGGCGTGTTCTTCCAGCCCCTCGATGATCGTGTCTTCGGTGCTGACGGCCGTCAGCATGATCACCGGCACGTCGCTAAACTCGTGGATCGTGCGGCAAAACTCAAACCCGCTCATGTCCGGCATGTGAATATCAACGATGGCCAGGTGGGGGATGCCGTAGCGATTGATCAGCTTCAGCCCTTCCGGTCCGGAGATGGCAGTTGAGACCTCAAAACCAGCCTGCTCCAGCGTGTGTTGCAAAATTCGCAGGGTGTAAGTGTTGTCGTCAACGACCAGAATACGTTGTGTTTGAGGCGTCGATTCAAGCATTAGACCTGTATCCGTCAGCATGACCGCCCGGTATCATAACCTACGGCGGACGTAGTTTACATAGTGTAAATCAAGAATTTTACCTTGCCAAACGCGGCCGCGCACCGGCCGGCCAATCGAGCCACCCGTAGCGTTTATTTCTTGCGCTATATCCTGCATGTGCTATAAAAGACAAAATTCACAATCGCTTCGCAACATCACGCGAGCAAGAGGAATCACTGTGCTGGCTGATTGGCAATACATCGCTATATTCGTGGCCCTGTCGCCTATATTCCCTCTGGCCCCGGTAGTCCTCAATCGCTTATTGGGGCCCTACCGACCAAACCCTATTAAGCAGCAAACATATGAATGCGGCATTGAAACCGTAGGGGATACATGGATTCAATTCAAGGTGCAGTATTACATCTATGCGCTGGTGTTTGTCGTCTTTGACATTGAAGCCGTTTTCCTCTTTCCTATCGCCGCCGCATTTGGCCAATTGGACCTGTTCGCCATTGCCGCCACGCTGCTGTTTATTTTCTTGCTGGCTGATGGCTTGATCTACGCCTGGAGTCGTGGTGTTCTGGAGTGGGTCTAAACCCACAAGCTTCTATTGACAGGAGGATATTCTTCCCATCGATCGGTGTGATCTGTTGCTGACAACGGCCGAGATGGTGAAAGCACGCCTGAAGGTGCAAACGCTATGAATATAATCGACCTGCTGAAGAGTCTGATTTCGTTGGATTTAGGTAATTTTATACGACGCAACTTCGGCACCGGGCCGGAAATCGAATTACTCATTGATGTGGGTGGCGTATTTATATTGGCCACCTTCTGTTTGTTGATCGTCATTTTCCTCATCTGGCTGGAACGAAAAGTCATCGCTCGCATCCAGGACCGGATCGGCCCTAATCGGGTCGGCGGCCGCTTTGGCTTGTTGCAAACTGTAGCTGATGTCATGAAGCTCCTGACCAAGGAAGTCATCAATCCCGCCGGGGCTGACTGGATTACTTATAACCTTGCCCCCATCCTGGTCGTCATCGCCTCGGTAGTGATTTGGGCTATCATTCCCTTCGCGCCGGGCGTTATCGGGGTTGACCTCAACATCGGCATTTTCTTTTTCCTGGCCGTTAGCTCGGCCTCCGTCATGGTTCTGCTGCTTGCCGGGTGGGGTTCCAACAACAAGTACGCCCTGCTGGGTGCTTTTCGATCTGTGGCCCAGATGGTTAGCTATGAGGTGCCGATGATTCTGGCCCTCATCGTCCCCATTATCCTGGCCCGCAGCATGTCAACCGGCGATATCGTTAACGCCCAGACAATACCCTTTATTCTGTTCGCGCCGCTCTCCGCCCTCATTTTCTACATTTCAGCGCTGGCTGAAACAGGCCGGACCCCCTTCGATTTGCTCGAAGCCGAATCGGAGATCGTGGCCGGGTACCACATCGAATACGGCGGCATGAAATTCGGCATGTTCTTCCTTGCCGAGTTTATCAGTACTTTGTTCATGTCGGCTCTCTTCGCCACGCTCTACCTGGGTGGCTACCGCGCCTTTGGGCTGGAAAATTGGGTCAGTTCCGATGGCTATCCCTACGGCCGGCTCTTTGGCCTGGCCGCGTTCTTCATCAAGACCTTCGCCATCTACTTCATCTTCATCTGGATTCGCGGCACGCTGCCGCGGGTGCGGGTGGACCAGATTCTGAACTACAACTGGAAATTACTGGTGCCGTTGTCGCTCGTGCTGGTGTTTGTCGTTGCCATCACGGACAAACTCATCCCTGACTCGGCTAACCAGGTCTTGCGGATGGGCATTCATCTCGGGCTGAACGTATTAATCGCGGTGGTCGTGTTAGAATTGATCCGCCGCCGGGGACGTGAAAGGCGGATGGCCGCCGGCGGCGGGCCGGGCAACGGTCTGCCCCTGACTGCTGATCACGGGCCCGATGATTTAACGGACGACCATGGAATCGGAGAAACGCTCGGGGGCCGGGAGCCGGTGAGCGTTCCCATTCACTAGTTTTTATTACTGATTCGAGGCGCATGTATGAGCCAGCAGATCATCTTTTTTATACTCGCCGCCGCCATTCTGACCTCGGCCATCGCCGTGGTCACGCTCAGGAATCTATTCCACTCGGCGTTGGCGTTGATGGTGTCATTTGTGGGAGTCGCCGGGCTTTATATCTTGCTCGAAGCAGCCTTTCTGGGGATGGCGCAATTACTGGTTTACATCGGGGCCATATCGGTCCTGATCATCTTTGCCATTATGATGACCCGCCGCCTGATGCAGACCAGCGAGAGCCCGTTTAACTCCCAGGCGATTGCCGCCCTCATCGGCTCATTAATCGCACTGGCCATTTTGGTCGTCGTCATCTCCCGGCTCTACCCGTTGGCTCCCAGCGCCGATTCCTTGCTGGGCGCAGCTCCCCCCGTAGACCCGGTTATCATTAGCACCAGCGTGGCCAGGATGGGCCGCGCCTTCGTCAGCGCCGATGCCTATGTGCTGCCGTTCGAAGTGGCCTCGGTGTTACTGCTGGCGGCGCTGGTCGGCTCGATCATCATCGCCTGGCCGCGCAGCGGCGAGGAGGACAACCTGTGATCCCCCTATCCTGGTATCTCTTGTTGAGCGCGGCCTTGTTCTGTATTGGACTCTTCGGCGTCTTGGCCCGGCGTAACGCCATCGCCATTCTGATGGGGGTGGAGCTCATGCTCAACGCCGTCAATATCAATCTCATCGCTTTCTGGCGCTATTTGACGCCTGACCGGTCGGTGGGCCTTGTTTGGGCCACCTTTGTGCTGACCGTAGCGGCGGCCGAGGCGGCCGTCGGTCTGGCGCTTATTATCTCAGTCTACCGCAACCGCGATTCGGTCATCGCCGAGGAATTGGACACTTTGAGGAATTAGGAATTACGAATAAAGTATTTGGAGTCAATATCACCCCAGCACACATTTCTTTCACAATTCCTGATTCCTAATTCATAATTTCTACTTGGCTATCGCCTATGAACGAGCAAGTACTTACCACAATGACCTGGCTAATTCCGGCGCTGCCGATATTAGCCTTCTTTGTGATCGCCCTGGTCGCCCATCGCAACCGGACGTTGAGCTGGATCATTGCCTGGGCAGCGATCATCAGTTCGCTTATCATGAGCTGGACGGTCGCCTTTAATGTGTTGGGGGTAGGGATCCACGAATTGGAAGAGCATCCCGTCCAAATCGCCAGCTCATTTAGCTGGCTGCCGTTGGGTGATTACTACCAGGGGCAGTGGCTCGACATCGGCGTGGCCGTCGATCCATTAGCCGCGATCATGCTCCTGATGGTCTCCTTTGCCACGACCATGATCTTCATTTACAGCGTCGGCTACCACAATTGGGGACAAGGGCTGGGAACCCATGTCGGAGAACCGCAACACGACATGACCGAAGAGCCGTCGCTGGCGCGTTTCTTCGGTTATATGAGCCTTTTCGGCGGGTCGATGCTGCTGCTGACCGTGGCCGACAATCTATTGCTCCTGTTTATCGCTTGGGAATTGATGGGCTTCTGCTCCTATTCGCTCATCGGCTTCTGGTATACACGCAACTATCCCGCCGACGACGTAGGGATTCCCCACATCACGCCCCGCCAAGCGGCCGTCAAGGCTTTCATGACCACCCGTATCGCTGATGTGGTCATGCTGCTGGGCATTGTCTTCATGTGGTGGGCCTTCGGGACGCTGAACTTCAGCCAGGCATTTACCGTCGAGAACTTCGAGCGCGTCATCGGTCTTGTCGGCTTTGGTGGCCTGGCCGTGATGACGCTGCTTATCTTCAGCGGCACAGTCGGCAAATCGGCCCAGTGGCCACTGCATACCTGGTTGCCGGACGCCATGGAAGGCCCGACCCCGGTCAGTGCCATCATCCATGCCGCCGCCATGGTTTCGGCCGGCATCTACCTGCTGCTGCGTATCTTCCCCATGATCGCTATCAGCATCGAGACGACGCCTTACGCTGGACCGATTATCGCTGGAATCGGCATCTTTACAGCCTTCATGGCCGCCACCATTGCCGTGGCCCAGTATGATGTCAAGGCTGTGCTGGCCTACTCGACCATCTCGCAGTTGGGTTTCATGGTCGCGGCAATCGGCCTGGGGGCCTATGTCGCGGCGACTTTCCACCTCATCACCCATGCCTTCTTCAAGGCGCTGCTCTTCCTGGCTTCCGGGTCGGTCATTCATGGCATGGAACATGGCGCGCTGCATGTTCATGATCACCACCACGATCCCCAGGATATGCGTAACATGGGCGGGCTCCGCAAGAAAATGCCCATTACCTTCTGGACGTTTCTGATAGGTGGCATGGCCCTGTCCGGTTTGCCATTTATCACCGCCGGATTCTGGTCGAAAGACGAAATCTTCGCCGAAGGCTGGTACGTCTGGACTCAGGACGGCAATATCATGGGGTTGGTGGCCTTCGTGGTGCTGGCCCTGACGGCGCTGTTAACCGCCTTCTATACCATGCGCCAGATTAGCCTGACCTTCCTGGGCCAATCACGGACCCAACTGGCCGAACACGCCCGCGAAAGCAACGCTTTTATGACGATACCGCTCATCCTCCTGGCGATCTTTGCGGTGGTTGTCGGTTGGTCAGGTATCCCCGATAATTTCCTGAGGACGGACGGAATATTCTACAATTTCTTCCATCATTACGTGGGGGCGGCTTACTACGAGCTGGTCAATGAACTCTATGCCCTAGACCTGGTGGCCCATCGGATTCAGACAATTCCATGGAACTGGACACC
>JAWOHK010000061.1:0-10643 GCA_046485205.1 Chloroflexota bacterium
GCCGCAGTCGGACCCGTACATTTCGGCGCTGGCCCCGCCGATATGTACGGGGCCGACTGCGGCTTCGCGGACTGCTCGCGCCAATCCTGCCTGCAGCCCGGCAAGGTAGGGGATGATGCTTTTGGGCACTTCTTGATTAGCACATTGCAGCGGGAAGGTGTGGAAACGCGAGGGACACGGGTTGATGAGGCGGCGCGCACCACAATGGCGATTATCGCCATGCCCAACGAGCACCATGCCGAGTACGTGTTCTATCGCAACCCTGGCGCTGACATGATGCTGCGAGCCGATGAGCTGGATGAGCCACTGTTACGGCAAACACGCTGCCTGCATATCGGATCCATCAGCCTTATTGCCGAACCCAGCCGCAGTGCCACCTTGAAAGCGGTCCAGGTGGCCCGCGAGGCAGGGGCACTCATCTCGATTGACGTCAATTATCGCCCTTCGCTCTGGCCGCAACCGGAGACGGCCGCCGCCACGATTCACGCGGTGTTGCCGCTGGCCCATGTGGTCAAAATTAACGAAGATGAGCTGATATTGCTGACCGGCAGCGACGATCCGGTGGCAGGGAGCGAGGTCATCCTGGCCGCTGGCCCGCCGGTATGTATCGTTACCCAAGGGGCGAGGGGCAGTTATTTTCGGGTCGGGGGCGAAGAGGCGGGCACGGCCTTCGTGCCGGCGTTCGCCGTGGAGACAGTTGACGCCGTAGGTTGTGGCGATGCGTTTATGGCCGGCGTATTGACCCGCCTGGTCACCGGCGACAGCGGCGCTTGGCTCGACCGCCTCACCTGGCTCTACTTGCGCCAGAGCCTGCGCTATGCCAATGCGGTCGGCGCGCTGACAGCACAGGCCCAGGGCGTCATTCCCGCGCTGCCGACATCGGAGCAGGTGGAAGCCTTTCTGGCCCGTTACTAGCCCTTTATGAACGATTTATCCATTTTTGTAGCCCGCGACTCCATCGCTAACAAAGCTTGCTCTCACCATGAGTTTAAGCACCTCTAGGAGAACCACATGATTCAACCCGACCCAGCCGACACACTCAGCCTTCATCGACTCGATCTGTCGGCGTTACGGGACAAAGCCAGGCAGGTTCGATTGGATATTTTAGATGCAACCACCCGCGCCGGATCGGGACATCCGTCCAGTTCGTGGTCGGCCGTCGAGATCGTCGTGGCGCTCTTTTTCGGCGACGTCATGCGCTACCGGGCGACCGACCCGGAGTGGCCGGAACGCGACCGCTTCATCATGAGCAAGGGCCATGCCGCGCCGCTGTTGTATGCCACGCTAGCCCACGCCGGTTATTTTGACCGGTCAGAACTCAACCGCCTGCGCGAGGTTGACAGCCCGGTTCAGGGCCACCCCATCCAGGGCCTGATGCCCGGCGTGGAGGCGACGACCGGCTCCTTGGGACAGGGACTGTCCGTTGGACTCGGCCACGTGCTCGGCGGCCGGCTGAATGGCCTGGATTACCGCGTCTATGTGCTCCTCGGCGATGGTGAATGTGAGGCCGGACAGGTGTGGGAGGCGGCCATGGCCGCCTCACATTTCAAGGCCGGCAATCTGATCGCTATCCTCGATTACAACAAGTATCAGGAGACCGGTCCCATCAGCCGGGAGATGGCCCTGGAACCGCTGGTGGAGAAGTGGCGCAGTTTCGGCTGGAGCGTGATGGAAGCTGAAGGCCACGATTTTGAGAGTCTCTTGGGCCGGTTACGGGAAGCCCAATCAACCAGTGACCAGCCGTCGATCATTATCGCCCACACGATCAAGGGCAAGGGCGTCTCCTTCGTGGAGGCGGACTTTACTTTTCACGGCCGGGCACTCACCCCGGCCCAGGCCGAACTGGCGCGGGCCGAAATCAACGCACCTTTGGCCGTCACGGCACCGGCCGCGACAAGCAGTGACTCAGGAGAATCGTCATCATGAAACTCGGCACCGATGCAGGACTCAAACCCCATGAGGCACCCTTGCGCACTGTCTTCGGCGACGCGCTGCTGGCTGTGGCCACAGACAATCCGCGCGTCGTCGTTCTCGACGGCGATTTAGGTAACTCCACCAAAGCTGAAACGGTCCGTGAGGCCTTCCCCGAGCGCTTCTTCAACATGGGCATCGCGGAGAGCAATCTCGTCGGCGTTGGCGCGGGACTGGCCGCCTGTGGTCTGATTCCCTGGATCACCAGCTTTTCGTCCTTCCTGCTCTGCAACGCCTATGACCAGATTCGCCTGGCTATCGCCATGTCCAATATCAACGCCAAGGTGCTGGGCAGCCACGGCGGCATCACACTGGGAAAGGATGGACCGACACAGATGGGAATCGAAGATTTCGCCCTGGTGGGTGGACTGCCGACGTTCGTCATGCTCGTCCCCAGTGACCCGGCCTCCATGCACGCCGCCGTTCGGGCGGCCACCGACCATGTTGGCCCAGTCTGGCTGCGCTCCAGCCGGGTGGCGCTGCCGGAGATTTACCCGATGGACGACTGCCTCTTCGAGATTGGCAAGGCCAACATTGTTCGCAAGGGTGGGGATGTGACCATCATCGCCTGCGGCATCATGGTCGCGGCCGCGTTGGATGCGGCCGCTGTGCTGGCCCGCGAGGGCATCGACGCCCGTGTCATCGATATGCATACCCTGCGGCCGCTGGATGTCGAAACTATCGCCGCAGCCGCCTATGAAACCGGGGCCATCGTCACCGCCGAGGAACACCTGCTCACCGGCGGCATGGGCAGCAATATCGCCCGTGTCGTGGCCACGCACAAGCCTGTCCCGATGCGTTTCGTTGGCCTGGCCGACACTTACACCGACTCCGGCGACCCCGATGACCTGCTGCGCAAGTATCACCTGACGGCGGTCGACATTGCCCGGAAAACTCGGGAAGCTTTCGCGGCCAAGCACCACCCCGATAACGGGAGGGCGTGATGAATATCCGGCAATCGCTCCTCCAGCGGCAAGCCGAAGGGCGGCCGATTCGCGTCGGTTCCAGCGGGGCGGATTGGATGGGCAGCGGATTTGTTGCCCAGATGGCCCACGTGCCCGGGATGGAACTGGCTATCCTGGCCGATGAGAATATCGACGCAGCTTGCCAGGCCTTCCTCAAATCCGGTATCCTGGGCGAGTCAATCGTCGAGGCCGCCGCACCGGGCCCGGCCACCGATGCTCTGCGCGCCGGAAAGCGGGTGATCACCGGCGATTATACGCTGGCGGCACAACTGGAAGACATCGATATCGTTGCCGACGTGACCTGGTCACCGGCTATCGGCGCGGAGACGGCCGCGGCCTGCATCGCACACGGCAAGGATATTGTCCTGGTCAACATCGAGGCCGACGTAACCATCGGCCATATTTTGAGCCGCCAGGCCCGCGAGGCCGGTGTCCTCTACACGGTCTCATCCGGTGACGAACCAGGCTGCCTGATGGAACTCTACAACTTCGTTACCAGTCTGGGTATGGAGATCATCGTCATCGGTAAAGGCAAGAACAATCCTCTTGATCTCGCGGCTACGCCTGAATCGGTCGCCAAATCGGCCCGCAAGGCGGACAAAGACCCCTACCAAGTCGCCTCTTATGTGGACGGCACGAAAACCATGTTTGAGATGACCTGTGCCGCCAACGCCACCGGCTGCGCGCCCATGCAGCGGGGCATGATCGGCCCAGAGGCGACTCTGGAAACAGTCGCCCAGGTGTTTGCTCTGGAGCAAGACGGTGGCCTGACTCGCTTTCCCGGCGCAGCTGATTTCGTGCAGGGCAATTCGATGGCCGGCGGCGTATTCGTCGTTGTGCGAGTGACGGATCCGCGGATTCGAGCCGACTTGGAATATCTCAAGGTTGGAAAAGGTCACTATTTCGCTTTTTTCCGTCCCTACCACCTGTGGTTCATCGAAGCTCCAATCTCCATCGCGCAGGCCTTTCTCTTCCGGGAACCGACGCTGGTCCCCTTGGAGCAACCGGTAGCCGATATCATGACTGTCGCCAAGCGCGATCTGCGGCCCGGCGACCGCCTGGACACATTCGGCGGCTACACCTTCCACGGCGTCATGGATCGCGCCGAGGTGGTGCGATCGCTGAATGCCCTGCCGGTTGGGCTGGCTCCCGGCGCGGCCATCGTCCGGCCCGTCGACCGGGGGCAAATCGTCACCTGGGGTGATGTGGTGCTTGACGAAGTGGCCACAGTTGTTAGACTGCGGAGAGAACAGGATCAACTTTTTATCTGATATAATTGTGGCGATCCCCCCATCTGTTAGGAGGTCATTTATGCATATTGGAGTCTTTACCTGTCTGTTTCAGAAGCTGCCCTTCGAGGAAGCGCTCGATAAAGCCGTTGCTGCCGGAGTCACCGCGGTAGAAATCGGCTGCGGCGGCTATCCCGGTGGCCACCACTGCCCGGTTGATAGCCTGCTGGACAGCGAGTCCCAGCGCGAGACGTACATGAACGCCATCGCCTCGCGTGGTCTCATTCTCAGCGCCCTCAGCATCCACAACAACCCGTTGCATCCCGATCCGGAGATGGCCAAGCAAGCTGATAATGAATTGCGACGCACGATCGAATTGGCCGAGTTGCTCGGTGTGCCGGTCGTCAACGGCTTTTCCGGGTTGCCGGCCGGTGCGCCGGGCGACAGGATGCCCAACTGGGTTACCTGCCCCTGGCCGCCGGAGTTCTTGGAAATGCTCGATTATCAGTGGAATGAGGTCGCTATCCCCTACTGGAACCAATTGGAGCAGTTCGCCGCCGATCACGGCGTGCGCATTGCCTTTGAGATGCACCCCGGTATGCTGGTCTACAATGTTGAGACGTTATTGCGTCTGCGCGATGCCACCGGGCCATCGCTGGGTTGCAACTTCGATCCCAGCCATCTGTGGTGGAACGGCGTCGATGCCGTGGCCGCCATTCGCAAGCTCGGCGACGCCATCTTCCACGTTCACGGCAAAGACTGTTACGTCGACCAGATTAATATCGCCGTCAACGGCTGCAACGATCACAAGCCTTACGAGGAAATCGCCGACCGGGCCTGGACCTTCCGCAGCATCGGTTACGGCCACGACACGCAGACGTGGAAAGATATCGTCAGCGCGCTGCGGCTGGTGGGCTATGACTACGTCATTTCGATCGAGCACGAGGATGCCATGATGTCCATTGACGAGGGCTTGGCCAAGGGCGTGGCCATGTTACAGAGTGTCAACATCTTCGAAAAGCCGGGCGAGATGTTCTGGGCGTAATCATCCGCAGATTTGGAAGATTAAGCAGATTTGTTAATTTCCGTAAGGGCGTCAGGACGCGAACCCGATAAAATAGTTTTGCGCCTTCGCGCCTTTGCGTTAATCACTTCCGTCTATGAAAATTATCTCCCTGAACCCCGACACCTGGCAGGCAGGGCGCGGCTATCGCAAGAACCGCTTGCTTTCCGCGAGTGAACTGAAACAGCCGGGGGCGTTACTCCAGCTGGTGTCGGTGCCGCCGGGCAGTTCTATCCCGCCCCATGCCCATCACACATCCATCGAAGTATACGTCGTCACGCGCGGTGAGTGCGTGCTGGAAGTCGATGGCCGGACATCTGTCATGAGACCGGGCGACATCATCCTCATGGAGCCGGGCGACGTCCATGCCCTGGCCAATCGCGGCGAAGAACCATTTGAACTACTGGTGTTCAAGACCAACGCGACGGAAGGCGACGTGGTGTGGGACAGCAAGTCCGGCCCGCTATCCGCACCCGAAGGCTAAACGCCGGCGTGCCGGCTGCGTCGTTCCAGCAGCAAGGTATCGCGCCACACCCCGTGCAATTAGCCAATGCGTTCCCGGCGGCCGACGACGCGAAAGCCGCACGATTTATGCAGTCGTACGCTGGCTTCATTTTCGGGGAAAATGCCGGCTTGCAACGTCCAGATACCGGCCGCTTCTGAGGCGTCGATCAGGGCCGACAATAAGGCCCGGCCAATGCCCTGACCGCGGGCGCTTTCGGCCACGTAGACACTGACTTCGGCTACCCCGCCGTAAACACAGCGCCTCGAGACCGGGCTGAGCGCCGCCCAGCCGACCACCTGCCCCGTACGCCGGGCGACCAGGCGGCAATCGTCGCGGTGGGCGGCGTCCCACTCCGGCCACTCCGGCGCGACCATCTCGAAAGTGGCCTGGCCGGTGGAAATGGCTTGCAGGTAAATAGCCCGGACGGCCTCCCAATCGGTCTTGTCCAGCCGGTCGATGATCAAAGCGGTTGGCTCATTATTATCCGGTAAATGAACTTGATGATCAGCCACTGCCTGCCTCGATTTGTTTCTGATTCGGCATAAACATACATTGGCCTGTGTCAGGATTCAAGCATTTCTTCGTGGGAGTCATTGCGACATCGCGGACTGAAGTATGAATTTTCTCTTGACAGTCGGTCGATTGTCTATTAATATATCGATAATCGATATAGCGAGGAGCGATATATCAATAGTCGATAAGTTAACGAGTGATTTCCATGGTTTCGCAAACACCCGACCCTGAATCCTTCCTCCCCCTGCCACCCGCATCCTTCCACATCCTCATCGTCCTGGCGAGGGGTGAGAACCACGGCTATGCTATCATGCAGCAGATCGACCACGACACAGAAGGCTGTTTTCGCATTGGGCCAGGTACATTATACGGCACGATCAAGCGCATGATGAAGTCCGGCTGGATCGAAGAGGCCGACGAGCGGCCAGACCCAGCATTGGACGACGAACGGCGGCGTTACTATCGGTTAACCGACCTAGGCTTGCGCGTTACCCGCGCCGAGGCGAGGCGGCTGGAAGGCATGGTTCGGTTGGCCCGCCAACTGAATACCTCACCGCATTCGCCGGTCATTTCTGGAGGTGCTTTGTGAGTTCCGCCCAATCAGTTGTCAAGATCGCTACGAATTTATACCGCCTGCTTTTGCATCTGTATCCGGCCGCGTTCCGCCGCGAGTTTGGGCGCGAGATGGTCTTGATTTTTCAGGGTATGTCATGGGTGGCATTGGAGCGAGGCGGTGCGACTGCCCTGATCGGGTTATGGATTTCCTTTACCGGAGACCTGATATCAACGGCGCTAGTCGAGCGTCTGAAGGAGATATTCAATATGTCTGCATCACGTTTTTCGCGGTTTGTTGGTGCAACTGGAATACTGTTTGGTCTCGTTCTTACGCTCACGGTCGTATATATATTAAGCCAGGTATTGAACCATCCGGCTTATTCTCCTCCAATCCAGTGGCATTATATGATGCTTCTGGGTGCGTCGTGGATGATCGTGGTGACGATCGTGCTCTATATTCAAGGTGATTTCGATGGCGGTAGCAAGCGGGCACTTGGCCTTACGACCGTTGGGCTGGCTTTAATAGCCGCAAGTGGAATCTTCGTCTTGGTAGATTTCAATCCACGGAACGGGGCGCCGTTCATGTCGGTCCTGTCTCTGGGGCTTCTAATCCAGGGTTTTGGTATTGCCTCATTCGGTCGCTCGTTACGCATTCAAAGCGAATTATGCGCATGGAGCAAGCCACTACTCGTCGCTGGGCTTAGCTTTAGTTTATTTGTCATCCTTATCTTAGCATATGGTAATTTTGGTTATAACCCTGACATGCCCAAAATCATCATTTCTTTTTTCTACGGCGGTGTGCAGATAGCCCAGGGGATTGGCTGGATGCTACTGGGCGGGATGTCTTTTCTGAGGAACAGTCGGCTGTTAGATACTCTGTTCCAGCCAGCAAGATAGACATTCGTTGCCGATCAAAAACAAACCCCCAGAACGCTCACCGCTTCATCTATGTGATCTTTGGTCATGATCAACGGTGGGGCGATACGTAGCACATTATCCCCGGCGTTGATGATCAGCAAGCCCTTCTCCCGCGCCGCGACCATGACGGGAGCGGCCGGTACATCCAGTTCAACGCCGACCAGCAACCCCTCGCCGCGTACCTCTACGATGTGGACATTGCCCAACTCGCGCAAACGCCGCTTCAAGTATGCCCCGTTTTGGACCACGGCGGCCAGGAATTCAGGCTGTGACACCCGGTCGAAGACGACCTCAGCCGCCCGGCAAACCACCGGTCCGGCGGCGAAGGTGCTGCCGTGGTCGCCGGGACCGATGGCCGTGGCCACTTCATCCGTCACCAGGATGGCCCCGATGGGAAGCCCATTGGCCAGCGGCTTGGCCAGAGTCATGATGTCAGGCGTGACGCCATTGGCTTCGTGCGCCCATAGGCGTCCGGTACGCCCCAGACCACATTGAATTTCATCGAAGATGAGCAGCGCGCCGTGCCGGTCGCACAGGTCGCGCAATCCCTGCAGGAATTCCGGCGTCGCGGCATGGATGCCGCCCTCGCCCTGCACCGGCTCGACGATGACCGCGCAGGTGGCCGGACCGATGATCGCGCGGGCGGCGGCCAGGTCGTTAAACGGCGCGAAACAAACACCCGGCACGAGCGGGTCGAACGGCTCGCGGTAGGCGGCTTTATAAGTGACGGAAATTGCGCCCATCGTCCGGCCGTGAAAGCTACCGCTGAAGGCCACGATCTCATGCTTGCCCTCCCCGGCCCTGGCTTTGGCCCATTTGCGGGCGAACTTCAGCGCGCCCTCGTTTGCTTCCGCGCCGGAGTTGCAGAAGAAAACCCGGTCGGCGAAGGAGTGTTCGACCAGCCGCCGGGCCAAGCCGACGTGAGGAATGGTGTGAAAGAGGTTGCTGACGTGGGTCAGCGTGGCCGCCTGTTGGGCGACGGCCGCCGTTACCTCCGGGTCGCTGTGGCCTAGCGACGCCACGGCGATGCCGGACATGAAATCCAGGTAGCGCTTGCCATCGGTGTCGTACAGATAGACGCCCTCGCCCCGCTCCAGGACGATATCCGCCCGGCGATAGGTCTGCAGGACATACTGCGCTTCGTCGTCGATGATCGTCTTTTTATCCATTGTCTCTAAACTCTCCGGTTTTTTGATTGCCGAATATCGTTCCCCCGCCCACCCCCAGGCCAGCCAGATCGACGATGCGCACGGCGGGCACACCGCGTCTGACGGCATCAAGCGCCGTGCGTACCTTGGGAATCATCCCGCCGGTGACCGCGCCGTTGTGGATGAGTGACTCGGCTTTGACCGGCGTCAGGAACGGCAGCAAGCCGCGACCGTTGAGGACACCGGGCACATTGGAGACAAAATCGAGCGTCTCCGCCGACAATGCCGCGGCGATGGCCCCGGCGGCCTCGTCGGCGTTGACGTTGTAGGTCTGGCCGTCTTCGCCGAGCGAAATGGGCGAGATGACCGGAATCGTGCCGTGGTCGATGAAGCATTGCAGAAGGCCCGTGCGCACCGCGACGATCTCGCCGACAAGGCCCAGATCAACGGTTGAGTGGTTCTTCTTGCGGCAGCGCAGCAATCCGCCGTCGACACCGCTCAGTCCGGCAGCGTCCGACCCCGCAGCCAGCAAAGCCTTCACGATAGCCTTGTTGGTGTGGCCGGAGAGCACCATCTGGGCCACCGCCAGTGACTCGGCGTCGGTCACGCGCAGTCCGTCGACCTTGAGCGGCTCCAGACCCAGCCGGGTTTGCATCGCGGCGATATCCTGCCCCCCGCCGTGGACGACCACCACCGGTTCGGCCGCCGCCAGCCCGGCGATTTGCCGCGCCAGTTCGCCCAAGAAGCCGGGTTCGTTCATCTCGTTGCCGCCGATTTTAATGACACGGGTCATGATACCTACTCCTCATAAATACGAGACCTGACAGGTCTGAATCTTATAGTAGTCCGTCCGTCTCCGGGCACCCAAACATCCTGTTCATATTCTGGACCGCTTGCCCGGCCGCTCCTTTGATCAAGTTGTCGATGGCCGAGGTCAGGATGAGCGTTTGCCCGGCCAGGGTTAGCCCTATGGCGCAACGGTTGGTGTGAACGACATGGGCCAGCGAAGCCAATTCACCCAACGGTAATACCTCGATAAACGGTTCGCCGTTGTAATGGCGCCGGTATAGTTCCCGCAGATCAGCCTCGCCCACCGTCTCATCCAGCATTACATAAATCGTCGAGAGGATGCCGCGCGGCACGGGCAACAAGTGAGGTGAGAAAATGAGAATAGGGGCATCTTCCCGCCACCATCCAATGGCCTGCTCCATTTCCGGCAAATGGCGATGGACGCGACCGATCTTGTAGGGCGAGAAGTTATCGGCCACCTCGACAAAATGAGTGGTTTGCGTCGGCGCGCGGCCCGCGCCGGAGACACCCGACTTGGAATCAGCGATGATCGGCCCGTCGATGGCCAAACCGCTTAATAATAAAGGCCGCAAGGCCAGCAAGACGCTGGTCGGGTAGCAACCGGGGTTGGCGACCAGGCGCGCGCCGGGCAGTTCATCGCGGTAAACTTCGGTCAGGCCGTAGACCGCTTCGGCTAATAATTCCGGCGCGGGATGGTTATGGGCGTACCAGTTGGAATAGACAGCGGCATCGCGCAGGCGGAAGTCAGCGCTCAGATCGATCACCCGCTTCCCGGCGGTCAGGGCGGTCATCGCCGTCTCGGCCGCGGCGGCGTGGGGCAGGCACAGGAAAACAACGTCGGCGTTGTCGACTGGTGCGTCCGCCCCGGGCACCAACGGCAGCGCCGGCGCGGCCGGAAACAATTGCCGCAATGTCTTGCCCGCTTGGGACTGCGAGGTGGCGAAGACGATCTCGGCCGCGGGATGG
>JAWOHK010000078.1:0-12712 GCA_046485205.1 Chloroflexota bacterium
GAACGAAATCGCCTCATCGTCTGGTGCTACTCGCTCGGAGATGCCAACCATTCCACCCCAAGAACCTCTGGCAATGTACATGACTCGTGACAAGATCGTCGCGGAGCCAGGCCAGCGGGTCGAAGTCAAAGTCGATGTCGAGAATCGCGGGGCACAGGAGGATCGCGTAACAGTGCGAGTTCAGGGAGTGGACCCGACCTGGGTGAGTGTGCCGGAGGAATTTGTCCCCGTTGCTTCCGGGCAGACGGTTCCGGTCGCCTTCGCCATCAAGATACCGCGCAGCCGAGGCACGCCCACTCATCGCCAGCGGATTCGCATAGAACTCGTAACGCAGCGCTACCCGCAGCTTAAAATCGGGACCAGCGCGGATCTGGTGCCGGGGAACTTCGTCACCTTTGACGCCAAAATAGAACCGGCTGATGTGCGCTTGCCGGGCAGAACGCTGGTGACCATTCACAATAACGGCAATGTCGCGGCTCGCTTCAGCATAACCGGACGCGAACTACAACAGCAGATACGATTTCGCGGCGAGCGCGACGATATCGTTTTGCAACCCAATCAGACAGCCAACATCGAACTGGCTCTGGATATGCGCCAGACCAACTGGCTGGGACAGGGAGAAATTTATCCCTTTGAGATTGAAGTGGCCACGGCCAACCACGGCAAGAAGGTGTTGCCCGGTGAAGCGGAAGCCCAGGCAATTATTCCAACTCCCTTGCTCTACGGGGCACTTTTTCTATTGACTTTCGCCTGTATCCTCAGCACGCTGGCCTTGTGGTCCAATCGTGACCGGATATTTGGCTTTGGCGGGGTGCCGACTTCCACGCCAACCCTGTCATCGGAACAGTACCTGGCAACCCAAACTGTCATTGCCTTGGTGCAAACGGTAGCCATCTCGACCCAAAGCGCCGCGGCGACCCAAGTAGCTCTGACGGCGGCGGTTGAAGGGGATAGCGATGGCGACGGGCTCAGCAACGCTCAGGAGGCCGTCTTGGGCACGGATCCGAATAACCCCGATACGGACGGCGACGGCGTATCGGATGGCGATGAGGTCCTCATATATGGCACAAATCCCCGAAATCCTGATACAGATGGTGACGGATTGGCGGATTACCAGGAGATTTTCATCCACCGCACGAATCCGCTCAATCCTGATACAGACGGAGATGGAATTCCCGACGGATTGGAAGTTCAGATGGGTACCGATCCCTTGGTTCCCAATCCACCGACGGCGACGCCACCCACGCCACCATCGATCACCCCGATTCCACCAGTCATCACGGCAACCTGGACACCGATTCCGCTGGCTACTGCTACCTGGACGCCCATTCCACCAGTCATCACGGCAACCTGGACACCGATTCCGCCGGCAACCGCTACCTTCACGCCCATTCCTCCCGAACTCCCAACGGCTACCGCAACGCCAATTGTCCAGCCGCCCTCTTCATCCCCGGCCCTTTCTTGTATCTCGAATCCACCGGTTATCGATGGTATTCCCAACATCGGCACCGAATGGCCGGGCGCACCTACCTTTACCTTCCAACCGGCCGTAGCGGGGGAAGCCCGTCTGGTTCAGGTCTATGCCGTAAGAGACGCGGGCCGTCTATACTTCGCCTACATCATCAACGATCCGGTTGTGGAATCTACGGATTCAGTGCGCCTTTATATCGATACAACCAATAATGGCGGCGATCCCGATTCCTCCGATCGCTTTTTCCAGATCACCAGGGACGGTTTCCGGTTGCTATGGGCGGGTATCGGCAATAACAGTGACGGGCAAGAGTGGAATTCCAATTATACTAGTACAAATTGGACAGCAGCGGTGAGTGAGTTGGGCAATGGTCAGTGGGCAGTAGAGATGCAAGTTGACGCGATAGCTGAACTAGGAGCGCTGACCAATCCCTTCGGCCTCATGAGCCAGGTCGTATTCACCGGTGATTTGGCTACGTACCCAATCGGGGCACTGTCGAATCAGGCGAATACGTGGCAAGATGTGGCCAATGTTCTGTGTGGACCGTAGGAAGGATTCAGCCAATAACTGAGGCTGTCGCTAAACGGGCGAATATGTCCCCTGAGGAAGGACTTGCTCCTAATTGGACCAGTTGAGACTGCATTCCGGGCTGATCGAGCCATCCCGGAGAAGCCCACCGGTGAGTTTCACCGACAAACCAGTTGAATTCATATATCCCCAACGCAGATAAGTGCTCTACACAGGCCATTGCCAGGTCAATTGCGGCCGGGATGTATTCAAAGGATATTAACGGCAAGGGACTTGATAAACCCTTCAGCACCTCCGCTTCATAGCCTTCGACATCGATTTTTACCAGCACAGGATGGCCATAATCTTTGATCAAGTCGTCGAGCGTCGTGACCGGAACCGTTTCGCGTTCATTCCAGTCTACATTGGCGAATGATGCTTCGTGACTGACAGCCGCTAGCCAGATCGCTGATAGTGTACCCACCGTCGGGTTGAACCGGCTGGAATATAACGTTGCGCTGCCTGACTTTGTACCCACTGCCGATGGTATCAAGGTTACCTGTTGATTCCGCGCGTAGAGGCGATTCAACCAAACGATCAAATGGTGCTGGGGTTCCACCGCAACGACGCGCGCCCCAAGCTGCGTCCAGGCGGCGATGCGATTGCCGACATGCGCACCAATGTCAAAACAAAGATCGCCCGGTTTTATCAACGGCCGGTAAAAACGGGTCAAGCGCCGAATGCGGCCGGGAACACCGTAGTAAATAGCTAACGAACGAAGGACGCCAGCCTGTCTCTCAAGATTACGCCACATAGTAAAGGGTGTTGATCAACCGGTTCAACGGGTTGATGAGTATATCCATTGTATTCCAAACACCCTCAACTTACGGCTGGATCTGGAAATGTCTTATAATCAATAGAAATTCGAACGGCAGGTGAACATCGATGGGTTTTTGGAAATTTCAAGACAGACTGACCCTATGGTTATTAAGTTGGGGAATGGCCAGCATCGCTTCGGGTCTCATGTTGGGCCGCAGCGAAGATGATTTTCGCCGGGGGATTGGCGAACAGTTTGTCGGGTGGGGCGTGATCAACGCCGTCATTGCTGTGCTGGGTCAGCGCGGCTCTCTTAAAAAACGGCGGTTGCCAGATGCCAACGAGGTCGAGTCATTGTCCCGGGAGAGAAACAAACTAAAGCGACTCTTGTGGATTAATACCGGCCTGGATGTTGTATACATGGCCGGTGGTTGGCGCGCCGTGCAGACCCGTGGCCAGATGGATGAGCGCTGGCGCGGTCGTGGCTGGGGGATCATTTTTCAAGGTGGATTCCTGTTTTTCTTTGACCTTATTAACGCTGTGCTTTTGAGCCGTATAGAGTTGACAAGAGATGGTCAGGAATAACGGCTGCGGGGACCAGAGCGCAGCACAACCAGTTAAATGAGATATGGAATAGTGGGGCAAGAATAAAAGTAACTGCACCGATGAAGAGTAACCGCCAGGGCCCATTCGTCTAGTGCTGGCTGAACATGGCGACGGCGACCGGGATGGCCACCATGAGCAAATAGTTCAGGCTGATCAGGAAATAATTCACACGATCGATGTTAGCCCGGAACGACTTATGATTCCAGGGTAAAGCAAGGCAGCATTACGAGCGAGGGGAAAAACAAGGCCACCGCGCCGGTAAACGTGTGGAGTACAGTCATTCCCCACTTATTTTCGGCAACTGGGATAACCCCACGGGGCTATCAAGTCCAAGTTTGCCTGTCTGCGTCAAAATAGTTTGACTCACGACGCTTTGCCGGATGGCGATGGCTTCAATATCATCATAGCAAGTCAAACACCGAAAGAATAGTGACAAATGTCATGTCCGATTCATGACAACTAAAGATCGGGAAAATGAGCATATGGTCGAACAATATTTTGTTCCGGCAACACAGACGCAAATTGAAATAAAGGTTAGCAACTCGCGGTTCATCGCTTCAGTCGCCCCGGCCATTTCCGTCAACGATGCCAGGGCGTTCATCTCCCGGATGCGGGTGGAATTCTCCGATGCCTCGCACAATGTACCGGCTTATATTATCGGTCACGGCCATTCGACCATAGCCCATTGCCATGATGACGGCGAGCCTTCGGGCACGGCCGGCCGGCCGGTGCTGGCTGTGCTCCAAGGTAGTGGGTTGGGTGATGTGGTCGTGGTTATTACCCGCTATTTCGGCGGCACGAAATTGGGCACCGGCGGTCTCGTTCGCGCCTATGGTGATTCGGTCAAGGCCGTTCTGGCCGTCGTGCCGCGGGCCGAAAAAGTGTTGACCTGCACAGTCATGGTTTCCACACCGTATAGCCTTCTCGAGCGAGTGAGACAACTGATTGAAGCACATGGGGGAGTGCTAATCGAGGAAACGTTTGCCGGAGAGATCACTCAGGTGGTTCGTTTTCCCGAAGCCATGTTCTCCCGGTTTCAGACCGCTTTAGGGGAATTGTCGCAAGGCCAGCTAGCAGCCGTTGTCGTCGTTACCGGTGAATGGACCCTCATGCCAGTGACCGAGGGTGATAGGTAATGTGGCGGCCGGTTGCGACGGCCGCCGTGCCCGCTACAATTGACCGATGACATTCAATAAACTGCTGGTAATTGGCATCGACGGCGGGCCCCACCCGCTGATCGAGCAATGGGCGGCCGAGGGCCTGCTGCCAAACATTGCCGGATTAATTCAACGCGGCAGTTTCGGCGTTCTGAATTCGACTATCCCGGTTCATTCGCCGACGGCCTGGGCCTCGTTTATTACCGGTCTGAATCCCGGCCAGCACGGCGTCTTCGATTTTGTGCGGCGTGAATCCGGCAGTTATCGCTTGGGGGTCGTGCGGGCCGATCAATTTCCTGGCACATCTATCTGGCGCTTGCTAAGCGACGAAGGCCGGCGTGTAGGCGTGATGAATGTCCCCATGACCTACCCTCCCGAACCGGTTAACGGCTTTTTAATCAGTGGATTAGGGACGCCGGACTTTGCAAGCTACACCTTTCCGTCTGCGCTGCAAGCCGAACTGGACGGTTCAGGTTACAGGGTAAATAAGAAATTTTATTTTACCCGCGACCGGCAGGATGAATGGCTCGACGATATCATGTCCATGACCGACAAGCGCGGCGAGACAGCTGTGCGGCTCTTGCAGGAGAAACCGTGGGATTTCTTTATGGTGGTCTTCCGCAACAGTGATGAAATCTGCCATTTCTACTGGCACCACATGGATGAGACCCATCCCCAACACAATCCGGAAGCGCCGAACCACTATAAGACTGCGATCCTGGATCTGTATGTGAAAATTGACCATTGGGTCGGCCGGCTGGTTGAAGCGGTTGGTGATGAGGTCAATGTAGTCGTCATGTCCGACCATGGGGCCGGGCCCCTCTATCGCGACGTTTTCCTGAATGAATGGTTGTGGCAAAGGGGTTGGTTAACCTTGCGGTCAGAGGTGACGGAACAAAAGGGCTGGATTCATATGGCCGCGCGTCTGGGGCTGACAAGAGCGCGTATTTCGGACGCATTGACGCGAATGAAGATGCATCGGCTGGAGGTGGTCATCAAGCGTGTTCTGGGAGACCGTATTTACGTGCTACCGCGTGACGAGCGGCCGGAATTTCATAACGCCATTGATTGGAGCCAAACCCAGGCTTACAGTTTCGGCTATTATGGCCAGATATTCATTAATTTGAAAGGTCGCGAACCGGAGGGGATTGTCGAACCTGAAATGTATGAGACCCTGCGCGACGAAATCGCCCAACAATTGATGGCACTGGTCGATCCGGAAGATGGGCAACCCGTGGTTGATCGGGTGTACAAAAAAGAAGAGTTATTTCACGGCCGCTATATGGCCGACGCTCCCGACCTGCTGATGATTATGCGCGGCCTGACCTATATCACGCGCATGGGGTATGAATTCGCCGGACGACGGGGAGAACTCTTTCGTGAACCGTACACGGATGAAACCGGTGGCCACCGGCTGGAAGGTATCTTGATCGCCGCCGGGCCGGATATTCAGCAGCGCCATCTGCCCGAACAATCTATCTTGGATGTGCCGTCAACCTTGCTCCAGCTTCTGGATTGTCCTATTCCTGCTTATATGGATGGCAAGCCTCTATTATCCCTATTCACTGACTCCTTCTTGACCAGGCACCCCCCAATGTTTGTAGACGCCGAAATCCGGTCTCGGCGGGAAGTCGAAGGGAGTTGGGACGCCTCGGCCGAGGCCGACGTCGCGGAACGGTTAAAGCAACTCGGCTATTTGGGATAGAAATGCAATGTTAATCTTGATTGTAAGAATCCCTCGTTAGATTATCATTCAGGCATTAACCTGTTGAACATTTACCCAATGACAATACCGTGTGACTGAACCCATACGGCATCCCCAAACCAATTGACGATTGATGTTGGATGACAGTCCGGAAACGAAGCTGATAGCCACCGGCAACGGTGGCTGTTTGATGCCGGCGTGTACCATTCATTGGGGAAGCAACCGAATCGGGTTGAAGTCTGCGAAAAAATAAAAAGATAAAATATCAAAAATGTGCTGAACCTGGCGATCGACAATTTGACCAGACGCACAAGGAGCTGTGAATTTTGTTAGCCACAATGGAAAAAACAACCCTGATCACACCGTATGGTGGACACCTGGTCGATCTGATGGTACCGGAAACCGAACGCGCCGAATTGCGGGACTATGCCAACACGCTGCCCGCGATACGAATCTCTGAACGCGCTGTTTGTGACCTGGAGTTGCTGGCCGCCGGCGGGTTTTCGCCACTCGATCGTTTTATGAGTCAAGCCGACCACCAATCAGTGCTGGATGAAATGCGCCTGACGAGTGGTTATCTCTTTCCGATACCAGTGCCCTTGCCGGTGGATGAGGATGATGTCGCCCTGATTAAGGTAGGGCAGGACATCGCCTTGCGCAGCCGGGCCAACGAACTATTGGCTGTCATGAATGTCGAAGAGATCTATGAATGGGATCTCAACGAGGTCGCCATGAAAGCCTTCGGTACGCTCGATATGCGCCATCCGATGGTTTCCGAGATGCATAGCTGGGGGAAGTATTACATATCCGGCCCGCTGAAGGTGTTGCAATTGCCGTCGCACTACGATTTTAAATCGCTACGCTTTACCCCGGCCGAGACGCGCGCCCAACTGGAATATTTCGGACATAGCAACGTCATCGCTTTCCAAACCCGCAATCCATTACATCGCGTTCATGAAGAGTTGACCAAGCGGGCTACCATGGAAAAAGACGGTGTGCTTCTACTGCACCCGGTTGTGGGCATGACCAAGCCGGGCGATGTTGACCATTTCACCCGGGTGAGAACTTATAAAGCACTGGCCCAGCGATATTACGATCCGGATCGCATCTTGCTTTCTTTATTACCGCTGGCGATGCGCATGGGCGGCCCGCGAGAGGCGCTTTGGCACGCTATTATCCGCCGTAATCATGGCGCAAACTTTTTAATCGTCGGCCGCGATCATGCCGGCCCCGGCAATGATTCCTCTGGTAAGCCCTTCTACGGGCCTTATGACGCGCAGGAAATCGTTGAACAGTATGCGGAAGAGTTGGGAGTTGGCGCGGTCCCCTTCCAGATGCTCGTCTATTTGCCGGACGAGGATCGCTATGAAGAGGTGACCAAGGTAACGAAAGAGACCCGTACCGCTTCAATTTCCGGCACTCAGGTTCGCGAACAATATTTGCAAAACGGTAAGCAATTGCCGGAGTGGTTTACCCGACCGGAAGTGGCCGAGATTCTGGCTGAAACCTATCCCCCCCGCTATCGGCAAGGAGCCTGCATCTGGTTCACCGGCCTCCATAATGCCGGCAAGTCAACCACCGCCAATGTTCTTACAACGCTTTTGCAGGAATATGGTCGCAACGTGACCTTACTCGATGGTGATGTGGTCCGGACTCATTTCTCAGATGGTCTGGGCTTCAGCAAGGAAGATCGCGACGAGCACGTTCGCCGGATCGGCTACGTGGCGGCCGAGATCGTCCGTCATGGCGGCATTGCCGTTTGTGCGGCCGTCAGTCCCTACCGCGCGACTCGAAATGAGGTGCGGAATATGGTCGGTCAGGAAAACTACGTCGAAGTGTTCGTCAACACGCCGCTGGAAATATGCGAATTGCGCGATACCAAAGGACTTTACGCACGCGCCCGGCGGGGCGAAATCATTGGGTTCACCGGAATCGATGATCCTTATGAGACTCCCCAATATCCGGAACTGACCATTGAGACCTTGGCCCACACCCCGGAGGACAATGCCCGAGTGGTATTGAGCATGTTGATTGAACAGGGCTTTGTCCGCACCGAAGAGGCGAGCCTGCAAGATAATTAAGCGTAATATCGCCTTACGAATTTACATATCAGATGAGGAAAATATCGATGAATCATGAAGAATATCCCGGCTATGTCCTTTGGATGACTGGCCTTTCAGGCGCGGGCAAGACAACTATTGCCCTGATTTTGGAAGAAGAATTGCAATCTCGTGGTTGCCGCTTTGAGCGGTTGGACGGCGACGTGGTGCGCGAGAGCCTGACCCGTGACCTCGGTTTCACCAAAGAAGACCGCGACAAGAATATCGAGCGCGTTTCTTTTGTCGCCAAGCTCCTGTCACGCAATAGTGTTGGTTGCGTGTGCTCCTTCATTTCACCCTATCAAGCTGTTCGGGACCAGGTACGCGCCAATACCACCAATTTCATCGAAGTATTCATTGATGCTCCGTTGGATGTCGTCATGGGCCGGGATGTGAAGGGTCTTTACCAGAAAGCAATCGCTGGCGAGATCCCTAATTTCACCGGTATTTCCGACCCGTTTGAAGCCCCGGAAAATCCGGAAATACACATCCACACGGATCAGGAAACACCAGCAGAGAGCGCCCAACGCATCCTGTCCTATCTGGAAGAAGCCCGGTTCATTCCCGTTCGCGAATCGGCTTTGCAACCTGCTTGATCCTTCGAGTAAAATTAAGACCAACGGCAACCGGATGGTATTAACCGCCGGTTGTCGTTGGTTTTTATGATCACTATACAAGAGGCATGGCAACTCGGCCGCGCCAAACTCGCCGCTTCACCTTCCCCCTTGCTTGATGCCCGGCTCTTGCTGGCGCATGTTCTCGATCAAGACCATGTCTATCTGGTTACCCACTACGACCAATTATTGACAGGTGGACAATACACCTCGTACCAGCACCTCATCCACCGGGCAACCCATAACGAACCTATACCTTATCTCGTAGGTAAGGCTCACTTCTTTGGGCAAGAATTCAACGTCACACCAGCGGTACTCATTCCGCGCCCGGAAACCGAGCAATTGGTAGAATTGGCCATCGAATGGGGCCGGTCACGCGACCACTTGCGGATCATCGATGTGGGAACAGGAAGCGCGTGCATTGCCGCCAGCCTGGCCGCCCATCTGTCACAGGCCGAAATAACCGGGTCCGATATTTCAACGGCGGCGCTTATGGTCGCAAGTCTGAACGCAGCGCAGCTGGCACCGGGGCGCGTGAATCTGGTTCAGGCCGATTTGCTCAAACCTTTCTCATCCGGCATTGATCTGATCGTGGCTAATTTACCCTATGTAGCCGCGCATGAGTGGTCTGAACTGGCTGATGGAGTAAAATTCTTTGAGCCTGCTATCGCCTTGCGTGGCGGTCCCGATGGGCTTAACCTGATTCGAAGGCTCCTGCCCCAGGCGCGCGAGCGATTAACTCCCGGCGGGATGGTTATATTGGAAATTGGCTGGCAGCAAGGCGATGCTTCCCGCAATCTGGCTCGCGAAGTTTTTCCGGATGCGGAAATAGAAGTTATTATCGATTTTGCGGGGCTTGACCGGCTGGTGGTAATCAGAACCGGGAAGCTGTGAGAGAGGGTTAGACGATCAATTTAAGCATGAAATCCAGGACAACTTTGCTCCCTTTTGAAACGCGCCTGTTGCGTTCCGGCGATCCAGCGGCCGTTCAGGAAGCGGCCGGCTATTTGCGTCAGGGACAGCCGGTCGTCTTCCCGACCGATACGGTTTACGGTATCGGGGTCAATCCATTTGATGGGCAAGCTATTGAGCGTCTTTACGAAATTAAACAACGCCCGCCAGAGAAAGGAATCCCCATTTTACTGGCCGATAAAGCCGATCTCGAAAAAGTAGCGGCTTCGGTGCCGGTCGTCGCGCAACATTTGATCGATAAGCATTGGCCAGGACCGTTAACTTTGATCGTCCCGCGACATCCCGAATTACCGGCGATCCTCTCGCCCAATGGAAATATTGCGGTACGAATCCCCGATCATCCGGTTGCTCGGGAGTTGATTCGGGCGGCCGGGGGAGCGATTGCCACCACCAGCGCCAACTTATCAGGCCAGCAGCCGGCCACCAGTGGGTTGGAGGCGTTGGCCGCCTTCAACGGTACGGTGACCGTCGTCATTGATGACGGTCCATCACCCGGCAGTGTCTCATCAACCATTGTCGATTGCACAATCGATTTTCCGACTGTCCTGCGCGTTGGCCCCCTTTCGGCCATTGAACTGGGTCTGGAACCAATGCACCGATGACCGGAATATTTGTACCGATTCTGTTGGTTTTGGCCGCCATCATTGCTGCCCTTGTGACCTACCGCAATATCCGGAGGGGAGGGGCGCGATTCTACACGCTGGAGCGCGAAATCGTGCTTAGACGGGCGGCATTTACCCTGACATTGTCGGTCTTGTTATTCCTGGCTTCCTTTGCTCTGATGTTTTATCAACGCCAATCGTTGCTGGATACACTCGTCCCACCTTCGGAGCAAACCGCCGAAGAAGGCACGAATGGGTTGCCGGTCCCCCAAACAACTCCTACATTGCTCCTGGAGCAATTTCCACCGACACCACTACCGACTTCGTTGACCCCTGAGGCGACGATCACCCCCACGCCGGTGGTTTGCCGGGCCATGGTAGACGGCACCGGCGGCAACGGTTTGTATTTGCGAAGCGAGCCCCAGGGCGAGGAATTGGTTATTCTACCCGATGGAACCTTGTTGACTGTCCTCGATGACGAGCCAGTCGAAACCGGTGGTGTCACCTGGCGCAAGGTGCGAGCCATCGGCGGGGAAGAGGGATGGGCTGCAGATATATTCCTCACGATTCGCGCCCCTTGCGGAGAAGATTAATTTGTCAGACTTGATCGGTTTACAATAAACGGCCGGGTCGGGCCCAAAATAGACCAGATATGATCCTTGGCATTGATGCCAGTCGGGCAGCAAGCAGGCAACGAACCGGCACAGAGGCCTACGCCTATTTCCTTATCCGCGCGCTAATCCCCCTGGCGGCCGAAGGCGACCATCAGGTACGCTTGTATTTTAACCAGCCTCCCACATCGGATTTGTTTCCCCGGATGGCCCATGTCGACTCCATAGTCATTCCCCGTGATCGCCTCTGGACACACACGCGCTTGAGACAGGAACTGATTAAAGGCCCGCCTGATATATTTTTCACACCGGCCCATGTAATTCCGATTGGCTACCGTGGCCCATCGGTGGCGACGATTCACGATTTGGGCTATGAGTATTTTCCGGAGGCTCATCCACGACGCCAACTGGCTTATTTGCGCTGGAGTACCCGTCACAATGCGCGCGCCGGGCACCGGGTGATCGCTGACTCAAAGGCCACACAAGTTGATCTGGCGCGCTACTACAAGGTCGATCCGGACAAAGTCAACGTGATTTATCCGGGAATTGATCCGGATATCCGCCGGATCGAGGACGACAGGCAAACCACCTTCGTGCTCGAGAAGTACGATATCCGCACTCCCTATCTATTATACGTGGGTACGCTTCAGCCGCGAAAGAATCTGGTTCGGTTGATCGAGGCGTTCGCCCAAACCGGCCTCTACCGTCGAGGCATATCACTCGTTCTGGTCGGCAAAGTCGGTTGGCTGGCCCAGCCCATTCTGGATGCTATCGGCGAGTTGCCGGCAAACATTCGCGAACACATCAAACTGACCGGTTACATCGGCGAAACTGAGAAAAATCTGCTTCTCTCGGGAGCGAAGGCCATGGTCTTTCCATCGCTGTATGAAGGATTTGGCTTCCCGGTGCTGGAGGCGCAAGCTTGTGGGACGCCGGTCATTTGTAGCAATACCAGCTCTCTACCGGAAGTCGCGGGGGAGGGGGCGATTCTGGTCGATCCGTTGAATACGGATGCGTTAGCCCACGCGATGCGAGCGATTGTCGACGACGAGCCCCAGCGACTGGAAATGGTTAAACGTGGTTTCGCCAATCTGCAACGATTTGATTGGCGTGTTACAGCCAGTCGGGTACTGGCGGTCTTAGAATCTGTCATGAATCAGGTAGTGGATCCTAACCCGCCATAAGGAACCGGCGCACCGCTATGGCGATTCCTTTCATTTGCGCTTCGGCCACACGATCTTCCTCAGGAACACCAAGATAGGCAAACATCTTCATGCTGCGACGATTTTCAGGATGATCGACCTGAACCGGCGCGACGTGAAAACGCACAGGGTGGTGTTCGACTGCTTCGGCAAACTGCAAGACAGTGTTTGCAGGTGTGAATCAAAAAAGGGCGGGGAATGCCCGCCCTCACCAATTAAGCGTATTCCTCAATCGGAATACACACACAGAACAGATTCCGGTCGCCGTAGACATTATCGATGCGACTGATGTAGGGCCAGACCTTGCGGTCACGCACCCAGGCAGCCGGGTAGGCGGCCTGTTCGCGAGA